>NZ_JBFAID010000154.1:0-1012 GCF_040654475.1 Micromonospora sp. NPDC050686 | reverse complement strand
CCCTCCTAATGAGTGTTGCGGGTCGGCCTCAGGCAGACTCGTCCGGTGGTAGCCGCCGGTGGGTGAGCACTCGTCCCTCCTGGATCTTGAGTCCTGATGTAAGACCGTGCCCCTGCCGGATGGCCGGGAGAGTTGATCGCTGATGGGATGTCGTGCCCGCTGGTTTGCGGCGTGAGCACTGCTTCATTAGGTCGCTGATGGTTCTCCTGCCGGCTGCCGGCTGCTGGTGTCGAGGACGGGAGATGCGTTGCTGTTCGTGGGAGATGACTGGGCCGAGGACCACCACGACGTGGAGCTGATGGACGCCGCTGGGCGCAGGCTGGCCAAGGCCAGATTGCCCGAGGGCGTGGCGGGCATGGCTCGGCTGCACGCGATGATCGGTGAGCATCTCGCCGAGGACGCCGAGGACGCTGCCGGGCGGGTGAAGGTCGGGATCGAGACGGACCGGGGCCCGTGGGTGCAGGCGTTGATCGCGGCCGGGTACACGGTGTACGCGGTCAACCCGCTGCAGGCTGCCCGGTATCGCGAGAGGTTGGGCGTGTCGGGCGCCAAGAGCGACGCCGCGGACGCGCACATGCTGGCCGACATGGTCCGCACGCATGCGCACGAGCTGCGTCCGGTCGCCGGTGACAGCCCCGAGGCCGAGGCGGTCAAGGTCGTCACCCGGATGCACAAGACGCTGATCTGGGAACGCACCCGCACCGGGCAGCGGCTGCGTCACGCGCTGCGGGAGTACTTCCCGGCCGCGTTGGAGGCCTTCGAGGACCTCGACGCCGCCGACACCCTGGAACTCCTCGCGAAGGCCCCCGACCCGGCGGCTGCGGCCCGGTTGAGCATCGGGCAGATCAGCACGGCCCTCAAACGCGCCCGCCGCCGCGACATCGCCGCCAAGGCCGCCGCGATTCAGGACGCGTTGCGCAGCGAACAACTCGGCCAGCCAGCCGTGGTCACCGCCGCCTACGCCGCCACAGTGCAGGCCCTGGTCGCGGTCCTGGGCACCCTCAACGACCAG
>NZ_JBFAID010000153.1:0-1024 GCF_040654475.1 Micromonospora sp. NPDC050686 | reverse complement strand
TCTTAGCGACGTTGGGTGAGGTGGACGGTAATCTCGTCTCCGACGTCCTTTCTGAGTGCTTGGCGGAGCTCCGCCGTGACCGCGAGCTTGTGGGTCCCGTCTCCCAGGGCCATGAATGCCGCTTCGAAGGGGTGGCCGTCGATGGTGCCGGTGACTTTGACCAGGCCGCGGGTGCCGAAGTACGCCGCCGTCCAGTCGGTGCGCACGTAGGTCCAGCCGCCCTTGGCGTCGCTGCGCTGGAGGATGGCGGTGAACGTGTGGTCCAGCGGGGTGCTCATCGCGTGCCGCCATTCGGTTGCTCAACGACGATGAACTGGTTCCCGTCCGGGTCGTCGAAGGTGAACATTGGCGGCACGTTCGGCCAGCGCAGCAGCTCGCCGACCCGGACACCTCGTCCACGCAACGCGGTGTGCTCGGCAGCGGCGTCCGGGACGGTAAACCGGATCCCGGTCTCCCGCTGCGCAGTCGCGGCGGAGGAGGCGGTCAGCGCCAGCGACACTCGTGCGCTCGGCGGCGCGACCTCCAGCCACCGCGTCGAGCCGGCCATGCCGTCGAGGCGGACCTCAAATCCGAGGGTGTCGCGGTAGAACGCAAGCGCCTGATCCTGGTCGGCGACGGTGATGCCGATGGTGCGGACGTCGGTGATCGTGGACATGGTGATCTCCTCAGGTGTGGTCACGACTGGTCGAGGCCGTGTCGCCGTACATCAGCGAGCCGGGAGTGGTGAGTGTGCGCCCCGTCTCCAGCCAGGTCTTCAACCCGGACAACACCATCGGCCAGCCGCCGTACAGCTCCGGCGGCGCGTCGCCTGCCAGCTGGTCGTGGGTGACGGTGAGCCGGCAGGCGTCCCCGACGGGCTCGATCTTCCAGGTCACGCGGGTGGTGCCCTGCTGCTCGGCGGCGTCGGACCACAGCGTCCGCATTGACTGCACCAGCCGGTAGGGCGGGTCCACCACCAGGTTCTGCCCTTCGGCGAGCGGGCGTTCCGCGCCGGGATGGTCGAGGGTGAACCTCGATCCCTCGG
>NZ_JBFAID010000152.1:0-1031 GCF_040654475.1 Micromonospora sp. NPDC050686 | reverse complement strand
CTAGACGATCTATTCCAAGGGTTCAGTGGTCGTACGCGGTCAGTGAGCGGAGTACGGGTTGGTTGGTGTGCCAGTTGTGCCAGATCACGGCGGTGAGCGCGAGGATGCGTTGCAAGACGCGTACGGTCACGCCGGCGGGGGTTCGTCCGCCGTGTCGTTCGAGGTCGAGTTGGTCTTTGAGGGTCTGGTTGACTGACTCGATGTTCTGGCGCAGGGCGCGCAGTAGTGCTCGTCCGGGGCGTGGCGCTTCGGTGCGGTAGGCGGGGCGGATCATGGTCACGCCGCGTTCGGCGAGTTGTTGTTCGGTGGCGGCGTCGCGGTAGCCCTTGTCCACGATGAGGATCAGTCCGTCGGGGTGGGTCATCAGGCCGGTGTCGAGGTCGAACAGGTCGGTCAGGACTTCGCGTTCGTCGGTCTTGGCGGTGGTCAGGGCGAACGCGACGGGCAGGCCGTGCATGGTGGTGACCAGGTGCAGGCGCAGGCCCCAGAAGCGACGCGAGTGTGAGGCGCAGTAGCCGTAGCTGGCCCAGCCGGCCAGGTCAGAGCGTTTGACGGTCTCGCGGGAGCGTCCGCACTCCACCGGGGTGGAGTCGGCGATGCGGACCGGGTGCTGCCACAGGTCGGTGTCCAGGGTCAGCAGCCGGATGAAGTGGGTGATCTGCGAGGTCAGGGTCCGCAGTCGCTTGTTGTATCCGGGCTGTTTGGGCAGGTCGGGAAACAGGTGGAGCAGGTTCTTGCGCGCGTAGCGGATCCACCGGGCTTCCTTGTGGTAGCTCAGCACGGACTGCAACACCGCGAGGGTGATCAACTCCGCATCGGTGATCTTCGGAGCGATACCGACCGCTGGTCGCCACCGGTTGAGCTGGGGTGACGCCTTCAGCTCATCGTCGATCTTCACGTAGAGTGCGGTGGCGAGGGTGTCCCGATCGACGTGCACGTGGCCTCCATGGTCATCGTTGCTTCGCAACGTCGATCATGGACACCCTCGCTTCTATTCGCTGCCCCGTACCCCTTGGAATAGATCGTCTAGG
>NZ_JBFAID010000151.1:0-1038 GCF_040654475.1 Micromonospora sp. NPDC050686 | reverse complement strand
CTAGGGCGTGTTTCAGAAGTCGTGGTGGCCGGAAGGTCACGGCGTGGCGGTGATCGATAGCTGAAGAGGTCTCCGGTAAACGGTTCAGCGACCAAGCTCGAACTTCATACCGGAGACCTCGTGGCCACCCTAGCGGTGACGAGGCGGCACGACCTCACCGACGCCCAGTGGCAGCGGCTCGCTGCGCTGCTGCCTGCCGCGTCGGGCAAGGGCCGGCCGCCGAAGTGGGAGAAACGGCAGCTCATCGACGGGATCAGGTGGCGGATCCGGATCGGGTCGCCCTGGCGTGACGTCCCGGCCGAGTACGGACCCTGGCAGACGGTCTACGGCCTGTTCCGTCGCTGGCAGCGCGACGGAACCTGGGACAAGATCTTGACCGCGTCACAGGCCGCCGCCGATGCGGAAGGCCGGATCACCTGGACGGTCAGCGTGGACTCGATGACCAGCCGCGCACACCAACACGCCGCCGGCGCCCGCAAAGACGGCCACCTGCAGAAAGAGCCACCAGGCGGCGTGCACGACGAACCCGCCGATCACGCCCTCGGACGATCTCGCGGCGGGCTGACCACCAAGACGCATCTGGCCTGTGAGCAGGGGCAGAAGGTCCTATCGATGGTCGTGACCGCCGGGCATCGTGGTGACAGTCCGCAGTTCATCCCGGTCCTGCGCCGTATCAGGGTGACCCGTCTCGGCGTGGGCCGGCCCCGCACCTGCCCCGACCTGGTCCTGGCGGACAAGGCATACACCAGCCGCGGCAACCGCGGCTACCTGCGCAAGCGTGGGATCAAGGCGTGCATCCCGAGCAAGAAGGACCAGGACGCCCACCGCAAGGCCAAGGGCACCCACGGCGGACGCCCGCCGAAGTTCGACCCAGACCTCTACCGGATGCGACATGCCGTCGAGAACGGCATCGCCCGACTCAAGCGCCACCGCGGCGTGGCCACCCGCTACGACAAGTTGGCCGTCCGGTTCCAGGCCGTCCTGACCATCACCATCATCTGCGAGTGGCTCTGACCCGCTTATGAAACACGCCTTAGG
>NZ_JBFAID010000150.1:0-1073 GCF_040654475.1 Micromonospora sp. NPDC050686 | reverse complement strand
GGTCGAGTGCTGTGGCAAGGGAGGTCGCAGATGCAGGAGGCACCAGACGATGCGCAGGTCGTGGAGCGGGTTGCGGCGTTGGACATCGGTAAGGCTGAGGTGGTGTGCTGCGTGCGGCTGCCCAGCCCGACTGGGTCAACCCGACGAGTGCAGGAGATTCGTACCGTCTCCACGATGACGCGGTCGCTGACTGGGCTGGGTGACTGGCTGGCCGACCTCGGCGTGACCCGGGTGGTGATGGAGGCGACGTCGGACTATTGGAAGCCGCCGTACTACCTGCTGGAAGCAGCGGGGTTCGAGGTGTGGCTGGTCAACGCCCGCGACGTCAAGCATCTGCCCGGCCGGCCGAAGACCGACAAGCCCGACGCGGTCTGGCTGTGCAAGGTAGCCGAACGCGGCATGATCCGCCCGAGTTTCGTTCCACCCGCCGCGATCCGCCAGCTTCGGGACCTGACCCGCTACCGCGTCGACCTGATCGGCGAGCGGGGACGGGAGAAGAACCGGGTGGAGAAGCTCCTCGAAGACGCCCAGATCAAACTGTCCGTGGTCGCCAGCGACATCTTCGGCGTCTCCGGCCGGGCGATGCTCGACGCCCTCGTCGCCGGGCAACGCGACCCGCACACCCTGGCGCAGTTGGCCCGTACCCGCATGCGCACCAAACTGCATGACCTGCGCGAGGCATTTGTCGGGCGCTTCAACGACCACCACGCGTTCCTGCTGGCCCGCATGCTCGCCCACATCGACATGCTCAACGCCGACATCACCGCGGTCGAGGCCCGTATCGAGGAGTTGGTTGCCCCTTTCACGGCAGCGGTGGCCCGCCTCGATGAGATCCCCGGTGTCGGCGCCACCGCCGCCCACGCCATCATCGCCGAGATCGGCCTGGACATGACCCGGTTCCCCACCGCCGGGCACCTGGCTTCCTGGGCCAAATTCGCCCCAGGAGTGAAGGAATCCGCCGGCAGGAACAAGGGAAACGGCTCCACCGGGCACGGCAACCGCTACCTCGCCCGCGTCCTGGGCGAAGCCGCCGTCGGCGCATCACGCACCGACACGTTTCTCGGCGAGCGATA
>NZ_JBFAID010000149.1:0-1085 GCF_040654475.1 Micromonospora sp. NPDC050686 | reverse complement strand
CGGTTCGCCGGATGATGTGTCGCGGGATGGTGTGGTGGTGGGGTTGGATGGTCGGATTTCGTTGTATGTGGTGCGGTCGGGTGGTGATGTGTGGGGTCGTTCGCAGCAGACGGCGGGGGGTTCGTTCAACGCGTGGCAGCAGTTGTCGTCTGGTGGTGGGTTCGCTGGTCAGGTGGCGGTGTTGCGGGATGATCTGAATCGGGTGGCGTTGTATGTGCGGCGTAACGGCACGATTTACGGGGCGAGTCAGAAGACGGCTGGTGGGTCGTTCGGTGAATGGATTGCGATCGGTACCGGTGGCGCGGGTGTGGTGGGGGATCCGCGGGCGGTGTACGGGGTGGGTGGTCGGATCGGTATCTACGCGCTCAACGGTGCGGGGAATCTGTCCGGGGTGAGCCAGACCGCGGCGGGTCAGGGGTTCGGTGCGTGGCAGGTGTTGACCAGTGACGGTGGGTATGTGGGGAAGCCGGCGGCGTTGGTGGACAGTCAGCAGCGGGTGGCGTTGTACATGCGGCGTAACGGCACGATCTACGGGGCGAGTCAGAAGACCGCTGGTGGGTCGTTCGGCACGTGGGCGGCGATGGGCGTCTCCGGTGCGGGGGTGGCCAGTGATCCGATGGCGGTGTACGGGATCGGTGGCCGGATCGGGATCTACGTGACCAACGGGGCGGGGAACGTCGCCGGGGTGACCCAGACCGCGGCGGGTCAGGGGTTCGGTACGTGGCAGGTGCTGACCAGCGGTGGTGGGTACGTCGGCCGGCCGACCGTGCTGGTCGACAGCAGTGAACGGGTCGCGGTCTACGTACGCCGGGACGGCACCGTGTACGGGGCCAGCCAGCCCGTGGCCGGGGGTTCCTTCGGCACCTGGGCGGCCCGTGGAACCGACAGTCCCCTGATCACGGGAGACCCGACCGCTGTCTACGGTGTCGGCAAACGCATCGCGATCTACGCGGCGTCCACCGGTGACACCATCGGCGGGGTCAACCAGCAGGAAGCCGGTGGCAGCTTCGGCACCTGGGTCCTGCTCTAACCCGAACCGACCAGCACAACGGGGTCGTGAGCCCAACGCCCACGACCCCGTTCGT
>NZ_JBFAID010000148.1:0-1153 GCF_040654475.1 Micromonospora sp. NPDC050686 | reverse complement strand
TGGTATTCACGCTCGGAGAGGGCCAGCTTGGTTTTCACTGTGCCGCAACCGGAGCACGTCTTGCTTGACGGGTACCAACGGTCGGCCACGAGCAGCCGCCCACCGTTCCACGCGTTCTTGTAGGCCAGTTGCCGTCGTAGCTCGGCGAACCCGGCGTCGGCGATGTGCCGGGCCAGATTGCGGTTGCGGAGCATCCCGGCGACGTTGAGGTCTTCCACCACGACGGTGCCGTGTTCGCGGGCGAGTCGGGTGGTCAGGTTGTGCAGGCCGTCACGGCGCAGGTTCGCCACCCGCGCATGGGCGCGGCCAAGCCGGTCTACGGCGCACTGCCACCGCTTCGACGGACGCCGGCCGGTTCGCCGGTCCGGTCCGCACTTGCGCGCCACCGCCCGGCCGAGCACCCGCAGGCGGCGTTGGGCGTCGTTGAGGTGACGCGGGTTGGGCACCAGCTCGCCGGTGGACAGCACCGCGAGGTGCTTCACGCCGACGTCCACACCGACGATCGAAGCCGGGCAGCGGGGCTGGCGTTCGGCGCGTTCGACCTCGACGCAGAAGCAGACGTGCCAGCGTCCGCCGTCACGCCGCACCGTCGCGGACATGATCCGCGCGGTGCCGTTGTCTAGGCGGCGAGAGAGGTTGCGGGCGGATTCGTGTAGCTTCAACCGGCCCAGCCGGGGCAAGGCGACATGCTTGCGGTCCGGCTCAACCCGGATGGTGCCGGTAGTGAACCGCACCGACGGGGTCGACCGGCGGCGGGACTTGAACCGAGGGAACCCGACCGGCCGGCCGGCGCGTTTACCCGTTCGGGAGTCGGCCCAGTTCTTCAACGCGCGAGCGAGTGCGTCGAGGCCGGTGTTGTACGCCTCTTTGGAACATTCCCGCCACCACGGGGCGACGTCGTCCTTCGTCGTGTTCCATGCCCGCCGTAGCGCCGGCAGAGACCATGACACCGCCGGGGTTAGCAGCTCGTCGGGAACACCGTAGGTGCGTTCGGCGGCGCGCTGATCCATGACGGCCTTGACCCGGGCCAGCGCCCAGTTGTGGGCGACGCGGGCGGCACCGGCGTGCGCGAGCACCGCGCGTTCCTGCGCCGGGGTGAGATCAAGGGCGAACCGGTACGCCTGGATCGTCTTCACGTCGGGTCCTCCGTCGC
>NZ_JBFAID010000147.1:0-1244 GCF_040654475.1 Micromonospora sp. NPDC050686 | reverse complement strand
GCTAGTGCCGTGACCACGAACGTTCGCGGTGATGGATGACACGCCGTCCGGCCTGTCAGCCGGGCGGCGTCGCCGGGGTCAGGCTGTGGCGGTGGCAGATCTTGTACGCGTGCGGCGGCTGAGTGATCAGGAAGGTCAGCAGCTGCTCAGAATCACCCGCCGGGGAACCGGTTCACCGATCCGACTGCGACGGGCGATGGTCGTGCTCGCCTCGGCCGGTGGGAACACGGTGCCGGCCATCGCCCGCTTGGTCCAAGCCGACGAGGACACGATCCGGCAGGTCATCCACCGGTTCAACGAGATGGGCATGGCCAGCCTGGACCCTCGGTGGGCGGGTGGCCGTCCCCGCCAGATCAGTCCTGACGAAGAACAGTTCATCGTCGAGACGGCCAACACCCGCCCCGAGAAGCTAGGGCGGCCCTTCACCCGCTGGAGCGTGCGCAAGCTCGCCGACCACCTGGGCTCGGATGCCGCCCGCCGGGTCCGTATCGGTCGGGAACGGCTGCGGCAGATCCTGCACCGACACAAGATCACCTTCCAGCGGACGAAGACGTGGAAGGAGTCCACCGACCCGCAGCGCGACGTCAAACTGGCCCGGATTGAGTACGTGAGCAGCCATTTCCCGCAGCGGGTGTTCGCGTTCGACGAGTTCGGGCCCCTCGCGATCCGGCCGCAGGCCGGCGCCGGGTGGGCGCCGGCCGGGCGCCCGCACCGGCTGCCCGCGAATTATCACAAGCTGCACGGGGTCCGTCAGTTCCACGGCTGCTACTCCGTCGGCGACGACCAGCTCTGGGGCGTCGTGCGGCGGCGTAAAAGCGCGGCGAACACCCTCGCGGCGCTCAAGTCGATCCGCAGAGCACGTCCGGACGGGGCACCGATCTACGTGATCCTGGACAACCTGTCCGCCCACAAAGGCCGCAAGATTCGGGCGTGGGCGGGCCGGAACAAGGTTGAACTCTGCTTCACCCCGACCTACGCCTCCTGGGCCAACCCGATCGAGGCCCAGTTCGGGCCGCTACGCACCTTCGTGATCTCCGGCTCGAACCACCCGAACCACCCCGCGCTGACCCGGAAACTGCAGGCCTACCTACGGTGGCGCAACGCCAACGCCCGCCACCCCGACGTCCTGGCCGCCCAACGCCGCGAACGCGCCCGCATCCGCAGCGAACGACAACGACGCTGGGGCCAACCCGCCACCCGCGCAGCCTGACCAACACCGTCAACGTTCGTGGTCACGGCACTAG
>NZ_JBFAID010000146.1:0-1322 GCF_040654475.1 Micromonospora sp. NPDC050686 | reverse complement strand
CTGACTGTGAGGCTGGCTTGGTCGGTCCGCAAGTGATGGGCTGATGGTCGGCAGCAGTGGGCGTGACTCTTCGTCTGACTGGCTTCGTGCCTTTCGCGGGACTTGTCCGCCTGCTGCTGCCGGCGCCGGCCCGGCGGGAGACGTTTGGCCTGATCAGGAGCTTGACCGCCAGTTAGCGGCTGGCGTGTCTCATCACAGTCCTGCCATCTCCGCACCGGACCGGACCCTTGCGTCCCCACGGTGAGGAGAGAACGCAATGTCCATGCTGGCAGATCTGGTCGAGGTCGTCATCGGCGTCGACACGCACAAAGACACCCACACCGCCGCCGTACTCGACACCCGCACCGGCGGGGTCCTCGCCAGGGCCACGGTGAACACCGACCCGGACGGCTATGCCGAGTTGGTGGCTCTGGCCGAGCAGCACTCAGGGCTGCGGGCCTGGGCGCTGGAGGGCTCCGGCGGTTACGGGGCCGGCCTGGCCCGGCACCTGGCCGACGCCGGCGAGTTGGTCGTCGAACTGGACCGGCCGCTGCGACCGGCCCGCCGTGCCGGGGCGAAGTCCGACCCGATCGACGCCGAACGCGCCGCCCGCGACGCACTCGCCCGCACCCGCCTGGCTCAGCCCAAGACGGGACCCGAGCGGGCCGCGCTGCAGGCACGACTGACCGCCCGCCGCGCAGCCGTGGAAGCCAGCTCGGACGCCCAGCGGCAACTGCACGCGTTGGTGATCACCGCCCCCGAGGTGGTGCGGGCCCGCTTCCGCGGCCAGAGCACCCGCCTCATGCTCACCACCGCCACCCGGCTGCGCCCCACCACCAACGCCGATGTCGAGGTGTTCACCTGTCTGACCGTGTTGCGGGACCTCGCTCGCCGCGTCCGCTTCCTCGAAGCTGAAGCCACCGAGCACGAGAAGGCGATCCGGACGATCGTGCGCTCCTGGCGACCGGACCTGCTCGACCTCACCGGCGTCGGACCGATCGTCGCGGCCACCGTGCTCACCGCCTGGTCCCACCCGGGACGCTGCCGCAACGACGCCGCGTTCGCCATGCTCGCCGGCGCCGCCCCCATCCCGGCGTCCTCCGGCAAGACCGTCCGCTACCGCCTCAACCGCTCAGGAGACCGCCAACTCAACCGCGCCCTGCACACCGTCGTCCTGACCCGGCTGCAACGCGACGAACGCACCCGCGCCTACGCCGAGCGCCGCCGCGCCCAAGGCAAAACCGACCGCGAGATCAAACGCTGCCTCAAGCGTTACGTCGCCCGAGACCTCTACCGACGCCTCGAAAACCCACCCCAGCCACTTGACGCGGCATAGGAGCGTC
>NZ_JBFAID010000145.1:0-1378 GCF_040654475.1 Micromonospora sp. NPDC050686 | reverse complement strand
AATCGCGTCACGTGCCTGGGCGTTTCTGGTTTTCGATGTACTCGCGGATGCCTGCTAGGGGTGCCCCACCGCACGATCCGGCGAAGTACGACGGCGACCACAGGTGGCCGTGCATGATGTGCCGGTTGATCCGGCCCGTGAACTCCTGCCGCAGGTAGTGCGCGGATACGCCCTTGAGTCGGTTGACCAGGGTCGATATCGATAGTTTTGGCGGATAGTGGACGAGGAGGTGGACGTGGTCGTCTTCGCCGTTGAACTCCCGCAGGTGCGCGCCGAGTTTGTCGCACACGTCGGCCATGATGTGCCCGCACCGGGTGAGCATGGCGTCATTGAGTACGTCCCGCCGATACTTGGTGACGAAGACAAGATGTACGTGCAGGTTGTAGACGACGCTGCGGCCACGGCGAATATCCGGATCCGGGGCCCATCGGGGTGACATAGATAAGATGGTATACTGTGGACGGTGAAGATCGTTGTGCAGGTGCGGCTGTTCCCGGATGCCGGCCAGGAGGCGGCGTTGCGGGACACGCTGGTGCTGTGCAACGAGGCCGCGAATCTCGCCTCGGTGGAAGCGTTCCAGCGGCGGGTCTATGGGAAGCAGGCGTTGCAACGGCTTACCTACGGGCGGTTGAAGGCGATGGGGTTGTCGGCGCAGCCTGCGATCCATGTCGCTCGCAAGGTCGCCGGCGCGTACGCCACCCTGACGGCCAACATCCGCGCCGGTAGCCTGGGCAAGCCCGGGTCGAAACGCCGCCGCAAGGCCGAGTCGAAGCCGATCGGGTTCCGCCGGGATGCCGCGCAGCCGTTCGACGACCGGTGTCTGTCGTGGCAGATCGCCGACCGCACAGTGTCGATCTGGGCCGTCGGCGGCCGGCTGAACCAGGTTCGCTTCGGCTGCTCACAGCAGCAGTACGCCACCCTGGCCGTCCACCGCAAGGGCGAGTCCGACCTTGTTTGCCGTGACGGCAAGTGGTTCCTGTACGCCACCTGCGATATCCCGGACGTCGAGGTGAAAGAGCCTGACGGGTTCCTCGGCGTCGACCTGGGCATCGCGAACATCGCCACCACCAACGACGGCACCCGACAGTCCGGCAAGGCTTTGAACCGGGTGCGTCACCGTAACCAGCGGCTACGGGCCAAACTTCAGCGTATCGGCACCAAGTCGGCCAAGCGGCTGCTGAAGGCCCGCCGGCGTAAGGAAGCCCGGTTCGCGGCCAACACGAACCACCGCATCGCCAAGCAGATCGTGACCGAGGCCGAACGCACCGGCCGCGGTATCGCCCTGGAGAACCTCACGGGCATCCGCGACCGGGTACGGCTCCGACGGCCCCAGCGGGTCACACTGCACTCGTGGGCGTTCCACCAACTCGGCCGGCAC
>NZ_JBFAID010000144.1:0-1434 GCF_040654475.1 Micromonospora sp. NPDC050686 | reverse complement strand
TGGCCTCCATGGTCATCGTTGCTTCGCAACGTCGATCATGGACACCCTCGCTTCTATTCGCTGCCCCGTACCCCTTGGAATAGATCGTCTAGGCCATGTCCCGTCCCACCCAGCCCACTCGTCCCCGGCGGCAGGTTCGGGGAAGGTGCTGCCTCCACCGCTCGGGAGGCAGCCTCTTCCCGAAGTCGAGCGGTACCGGCTCCGCCGCGTCCCGGGGACGGTCGGTTGGTCAGGCTGGTACGGAGGTGCGGGGGCGGCGTCGGCGGGCGGGTGTCGGGGTGTCCGGCACCGGGGCCAGCTCGTCGGCGGGGGACGCCTCGGCCGGCTCCTCGGTGAGGTCGTCGTTCTCGTCGTCCTTCTCCTCGTCGGGCGCGGTCAGGTCGGCGAAGGGATCGGTGAGGTCGGCCAGGTCGGGGCGGTGACCGTCGGCCAGCGCCTGCCCGGCCCCGCCGGCCACCGGCGGCACGCCGAAGTCCGGCCCGTCGAAGTCGTCGTCGAACGGGCGGTCGTCCGGCCCGGCCGGCGTCTGCTCCGCCGGCACCGGCTCGGTGGGCTCGCCGTGCACCCGGGCCTCGGCGTCGGCGTCCTCCACCGCGCTGGTGGTCAGGCCGGCGCGGTTGCGCTGGAAGCGGGCCCGGCCCCGGGACAGGTCGTGCCCGACCGCGACCGCCTCCAGCTCGTACAGCGTGCGGTGGTTGCCGGCGTCGTCGGTCCAGTCGCGGGTGTAGAGCCGGCCGGCCACCACCACCGGGTCGCCCACCATCACCGAGGAGGCCACCCCCTCGGCCAGCTTGCGCCAGCAGTTGACCCGCACCCGCAGGCTGTTGCCGTCGACCCAGCGGCCGCTGTCCCGGTCGAGGCGGCGGGCCGTCGAGGCGACCTTGAAGTTGGCCACCAGGGTGTTGCTCTGCGTGGTACGCCGCCACTCCGGCGCGGTCAGCACGTTGCCGACGATCGTGACATAGGTATCGAACATCGCCCCTCCAGGGAAGATCGAGTTTGCCGTGACGAGTCGACTCGTGCCGAGCCTGGGCCGGCCGAGCGGCGAGCACCAGCAGCGGGCCCGTTCCTGTGGACGGCGGAGCGGCCTGTGGACAACGCCCTGATCAAGGCACCGCTTGCTATGGCTCAGATCGCTGCGGGCCGAGCGCGGACACCGGTTCCGGACCGGCCGCGACTGGGTATGGACTTGATCAACCGGCCACCACGGTGACGTCAACCACCACGGCGGCCGGCCGGACGACCACCCCGGTCCACGTCCCGAGGAGAGAGGCAGCAGAGATGACTTTCCGCCCGTCCCGAATGACCGGCTTGCCGCGCACCGACGGCGAGGTCCCGCGATGAGACACCCTTTGTCAACCACCGGTTCATGCAGCGAGCTTGGTCGGCTGATTGACCCGGCCGAGGGCGCGGTTGCGGTTGGCGACGTGGACG
>NZ_JBFAID010000143.1:0-1451 GCF_040654475.1 Micromonospora sp. NPDC050686 | reverse complement strand
GGGTGTCCCTATGGGTTTTGTCAAGCAGCAGCGGGCCTTGGCTGGTAGGGGATCTTGTCGCGGAGCATGGCGAACAGGACGTCGCAGCGACGGCGGGCCAGGCAGATCAGAGCGGCGTTGTGTTTCTTGCCTTGGGCGCGTTTGCGGTCGTAGTAGGCGCGGCTGACCGGGTCGGCCAGGGCGGCGAACGCGGCGAGGAAGAAGGCGCGTTTGAGCTGCTTGTTGCCGCCGCGGGCGGGGTGTTCGCCGCGGATCGAGCTGCCGGAGCGGCGGGTGACCGGGGCCAGACCGGCGTAGGCGGCCAGGTGTCCTGGGGTCGCGAACGAGCTGCCGTCGCCGACTTCGAGCAGGATCCGGGCGGCGGTCCTGACGCCGATGCCGGGCATCGAGGTCAGGACCTCGGCAAGAGGGTGCGCATCGAGCATCCTGTCCACCTCGTCGGCGACCTGGTCACGCTGCTGGAGCACGTCGCGCAGGCTGTCGGCCAGCCGCGGCAGGATCGTCTCGGCCGCTGCGGTGCCGGGAACGACGACGGTCTGCTCGTCCAGAGCGGCCATGATGCGCTCGACCAGGCGCTCGCCCATGCGGGGTGCGTTCTTGCTCGCGATGGAGGTGAGCTTGCGGCGGCCGGCCTTGCGCAGCCCGGCAGGGCCGCCGCACCGTGACAGCAGCTCGAGCACGGCCTTGTGCTGGATGTTTTTGCCCAGCGCCCGTTCCAGAGCGGGGTGGATCTGGGTGAGCAGCCCGCGGATGCGGTTGGTCAGCCGGGTGGCCTCGCCGGCCAGGTCGTCGTCGAAGCCGACGAGGACTTCGAGCTCGGCGAGGGCTTCGTCGCCAACGTCGACGCGGCGCAGCGTGTGCGGCAGCGTCCGGGCGGCGTCGGCGATCACGTAGGCGTCGCGCGCGTCGGTCTTCGCACTACCGGGGTGCAGGTCGGCGATGCGGCGCATCGCCAGTCCGGGCAGGTAGGCCACCTGATGACCGCAGGCCCGGGCGACCGCGATCGGCAGGGCGCCGATGGAGGCGGGCTGGTCGACCACCACGAGGACCCGGCCGTGGCGGGCAAGCTTGTCGAACACCTGCCGCAGCTTGGCCTCGGTGTTGACCAACGTCGCGTCGTGCAGCCGCTTGCCGTCCCGGTTCAGCGCGACGGCGTGGTGGCCGTCCTTGCCGACATCGAGACCGAGAAACACCTGGTAATCGCCGTGCATCGCATCGCCTCCCCGCGACGTCGCCTTGCTCGGTCGCCAGTCTGGCGTCGACTGCCGGCACCCACGTTACGAAGAGACCTACCCCAACTCCCAGGCGGCCGTGTCCCTATCAGCGGTCCGTCAACGCCACCCGGCCCGGCGACAACACCCCCCGGATCATCCATACGACAGGGGCAGTAAGTCATACCGAGCCGGGCGACCGAGGAGTCCCCGGCTGGGGACGATCAAAAAGGTAACGGG
>NZ_JBFAID010000142.1:0-1454 GCF_040654475.1 Micromonospora sp. NPDC050686 | reverse complement strand
CTAGTACTGCAGCCGCCGTTCGGGATCATGGCTGGAGCTCGAG
Source organism: Micromonospora sp. NPDC050686 (assembly GCF_040654475.1). Lineage (NCBI taxonomy): Bacteria > Bacillati > Actinomycetota > Actinomycetes > Micromonosporales > Micromonosporaceae > Micromonospora > Micromonospora sp. NPDC050686. Next base: position 1,411 of record NZ_JBFAID010000142.1, on the reverse strand, counting down.
GTTGAGGCGTCGGGCGTAGTGGGATCGTCGGGCTCGGGCCTGGTGGCGGCGCCGCCAGTGTGACCAGTGCAGACGGTGGGCGAGGCTGAGGATCTTCCCGATGATGAGGGTGTTGATCAGCCGGCGGACTTCGTTGACGGTCAGTGGGATCAGGTCGGGTTCGTCGGTCTCGTCGGTGGCGGCATCGGCGGCGCTGATCGCCAGGACGGCGAGGGCGGCCAGGGCGAGGGTGGTGAAGCGGTGCCAGGAGTCCCAGCGGCGGACCTGGTGCTGGTCCAGGCCGACCTGGCTTTTGGCGGCTTGGAAGGCTTCCTCGACGGTCCAGCGGATCCCGGCGACCCGGACGAGTTGGGCGAGGGTGGCTGGTTGTGGGGTCCAGCAGCGGTAGAAGGCCAGCTCGCCGGTGGTGGTGTTCTTGCGGATCAGGAGGCTGTGGTGGCCGCCGTCGTCGGGGTCGGCATCGGTGGTGACGTCGTCGAGCCAGGCCCAGTCGTAGTAGCGGGGCCCTTTCGACCCGGCCCCTGCGCTGCGGCGCTGCCACGCCGAGGCGGGTAGTTCGGTGGCGACCTGGTCGGCGCGAACTCGGGCCTTGCCTCCGTCGAGAGGTACCAGGTGGCTGCGGGACACGGCCAGGACATAACCGAGACGGTGTTCGCGCAGGTGGCTGCGGAAGACGCTGCTGTTGCCGTAGGCCTCGTCCGCGGCGGCCCACCGGGCTGGCACGCCGGCGTCGACGGCTGCGGTGATCATGTCGGCGGCAAGGTCGGGTTTCGTGGCGAACTCGACCTCGTCCGGGACACCGGCGGCCTGGCAGCGGTCCCGGTCCTCGGTCCACGACACCGGCAGATACACACGTCGGTCGATCAGGGTGTGCCCGTGCCCGCTGGCATAGCCGAGGAACACCCCTACCTGCGCGTTTTCGATCCTGCCGGCGGTACCGGTGTACTGCCGTTGCACCCCGACCGAATGCAGGCCCTTCTTCAGGTCCCCGGTCTCGTCAACGACCAGGACCGCGTCAGGGGCGCCGAACCGGTCGACGACCACCGCCCGCAGGTCATCGCGGACAGCGTCCGCGTCCCACACCGCCCGATACAACAGCCGCTGCATCGCATCCGGCCGGGCGTGTCCAGCCTGCTCCGCCAACTGCCAACACGTCTTGACCTCGATATCGGCCAGCAGCCCGGTCACGAACGCCGCCGCAGTGCGACGCGGCTCGACCCGCCCGAACCGGCCCGCGAAACAGGCGAGCACCCCAGCCAGAACCCGCCGCCACCCGGCAACGTCTACGCTGTGGCATGCGGCCACCGCCGGATCTGAAGTTATGTCCACAACGTACAGACGATCATGCGGTGGCCGCCTCGCGTCTACCCCGCTCCACCAGCGGCATCTCAAACGGCGGCTGCCGTACTAG
>NZ_JBFAID010000141.1:0-1527 GCF_040654475.1 Micromonospora sp. NPDC050686 | reverse complement strand
CAACAGCAGTATTCAACGCTTCTCGATCCTGAACTCGCCCTGTCCGGCGGACTTGCTATGAGCCGCTGGCCTCAACTCACCCTGACAGACAGGGCTGCGACCTTTGCCGAAACCGCCTTGTGAGGGAGGCATCGCGGCAGCCGTCGGCGGGTGCCCGTTGCGTGCCCGATCCGGCGGTCGCCGAGGGGCAACAGCGGTCAACGACAGCCGGCAATTGACGTGCTCGACCTGCGCGAACTACAGGTACTTGTAGGTGCGCTGGTTGCGCCCGATGACGTCTTGCTCGTCGCCGCTGATGAGCTTCTGCTTCACCTACCAGGCTCTTCCGCGGATCGGGGGGACGTCGAGGTCGCGCTCGCCGCCGCGGTGCTCGGCGAGGAGTTGCCGACGGATCGCGCACCAGGCGACGCGCTCTTGCCGGCGGGCGAGCTTGCGGTGCGACTGGAAGCTGCAGAGCTGGCAGCCGCACAGGTTCGGCGCCTGGGCCGACGGCTGCCGGTAGCAGCGGGTGCGGATCCAGTCGGGCGAGGCGAGGAACTCGTCAATGTCGCAGGGGCCGGAGCCGTGCTCGTGGGTGTCGGTGAACCAGTGACGCAGCAGCGGGTCCCGCCGCTGCACTCGCTCGGGTCGGTGAATGTCGGTACGGGCCATGTGACGACCTGCCCTTCGGCAGCCCGCGCACCGTGCGCGGGGCTAACGCCTTGATGACATGTCGATCACCTCCGAGATTGGGAGTGGATGCGGGTATGCGAGAGGGCGGGGGCCCGCCCACCTCCCGAGTTAGCAGGGAACCCGCTTCGGAGCATCCCTCGTCACGGCGTACATGGTAGGCCGCACGTCCGACGGGATCCGATCACCGTGACGAGCCGCCGCTCTCATACACGGCCTGGCCGAGCAGCGAAGCGAGCAGCAAACCGGCGAGCATGAGCGGACGATGGCGGACCGTGACGCCTCGTCGTACACGTGACCGAACGGTCGGCCCCCACTTGGTCAGCACTGCGGAACCGACTCGCCGTCCTTGACACCCGCAATGCGTATGTCAGCAGGTGGTGCGGACGCAACCGCGTAGGAAGCCTTCGCCAGGAGCTCGGGACGAACATGTCGCGCTCGGCCGGCGGTAGCTAGGAATCGGCCGGCCGGTGGAGGTGCAGTGGTTGCGCGGACACGATGATGCTGGCATGGGCCCATCCGAGCCATGCAGAGACGATGATGTCGAGGCACTCTTGCGCTTCATCGCGTCGAGGGCTGACCTTGAGATCGACTGCCGCGAAAGACGGACGTACGGTCACATGGGCGGGATCCTCGCCGATGCTGTGCTCCAACCGAGAATGCATTACCGCCATGTTGTCTGGCCGAGGGTCCGTCAGTTCATGGCTGACTGGCCGCATGCCGACACGACGTCGCGAGTCCTGGCGATCGGAGATGGGGACGCGCTAGTGCCGTGACCACGAACGTTGACGGTGTTGGTCAGGCTGCGCGGGTGGCGGGTTGGCCCCAGCGTCGTTGTCGTTCGCTGCGGATGCGGGC
>NZ_JBFAID010000140.1:0-1553 GCF_040654475.1 Micromonospora sp. NPDC050686 | reverse complement strand
CCCTGTCTGTCAGGGTGAGTTGAGGCCAGCGGCTCATAGCAAGTCCGCCGGACAGGGCGAGTTCAGGATCGAGAAGCGTTGAATACTGCTGTTGACGTCGCGACGGCCCAGGATGGGGTCATGAGTGGCAAGAAGGGTCCGCGTTCGGGCGGGCCGCGGGCGCGTCGGTCGTTCACGCCGGGGCAGAAGTTGGAGTTGCTGGCCGGGTATGAGCAGGCCGTCGCGGCTGGTGAGGGCGGTGCGTTCCTGCGGCGTGAGGGCTTGTACTCATCGTTGATGTCGGAGTGGCGCCGGGCTCGGGACGCGGGTTTGTTGCAGGGCAAGCCGGCTGGGGAGACGGTCGGGAGGCCGTCGGCGGAGCAGGCCGAGATTGCCCGGTTGCGTCGTGAGTTGGAGTTGGCGCAGGCGAAGCTGGCGCGGACCGAGACGGCGTTGACGATCATGGGAAAAGCGCGCGAGCTCTTGGAGGACATCTCCAGGAGCGAGCCGGACGGTCCGGACGTGTTCGGGCTCGGCAGGCGTTGATGGCCGCCTATCATGCGCTGACCGGCGCGGGGAGCACGACGCGGGACGCGGGACGGCTGACCGGGATCGCCCGGTCCAGCGCTGAGCGTGACCGGCGGCGTCCGACGCCGGCGGCGCTGGTGCGGCGGGCGCCGGCGAACGCGTTCACCCTGGCCGAACGTGAGCAGGTCCTGCGGCTGTTGAACAGTCCGGAGTTCGTCGATGCGGCCCCGGCCCAGATCTACGCGGCGCTGTTGGACCAGGGCGTGTACGTCGGTTCGATCGCCACCATGTATCGGGTTCTGCGCGAGCACGCGCAGGTTCGCGAGCGTCGCCGGCTGGCCCGGCACCCGGCCCGCCGACGTCCCGAGCTGGTCGCCCACGCGCCGCGGCAGGTCTACACCTGGGACATAACGAAGCTGGCCGGGCCGGCGAAGGGCGTCTACTACGACGCCTACGTGATGATCGACATCTACTCCCGGTACATCGTCGGGGTCCGTGTGCACGCCCGCGAGTCCGGGCCCCTCGCGGAGTCGATGATGCGCGAGGTGTTCGGTGTCCATGGCGTCCCGCACGTCGTGCACGCCGACCGGGGCACGTCGATGACGTCGAAATCGGTGGCTGACCTGCTCGAAGACCTCGACGTGACCCGCTCGCACTCCCGGCCGAAGGTGTCCAACGACAACCCGTACAGCGAGGCCTGGTTCAAGACGTTGAAGTACGCGCCGGTCTTCCCGGACCGGTTCGCGTCCCTCGCGGACGCACGAGCTTTCATGAACAACTTCGTGACCTGGTACAACCACGCCCACCGGCACTCCGGGATCGGCCTGCACACCCCCGCCGACGTCCACCACGACCGTCACCACACCGTCCGCGCCAACCGCACCGACACCCTCGCCGCAGCCCGCACGGCGCACCCGGAACGGTTCGGCACCACCCGGCCCCTGCCCAAGATCCTCGACCTGCCCGAACAGGTCTGGATCAACAAGCCCGAGCCGCAACGACAAGCCGCTTAACTCCCGTTGGCCTCAATCCCTTGACACGTTCCG
>NZ_JBFAID010000139.1:0-1611 GCF_040654475.1 Micromonospora sp. NPDC050686 | reverse complement strand
GCGCCAACACCGCAAGCGCGTAGCCGACCAGCGCCGACTTCACGTTGCTCTTCGCCTGCTCGACCTGAGCAGGATCACCGCCGGCCGCCATGTACCGCAAGCCACCGATGACAAGAAACATCGTCGCGACGATCGCCAGGATGCCCATGACCCAGGCCGTGATGTTGGAAATGACCTGGTTGATGCTGTTGACGGCCAACGGCTGCGACACCGCAGCGAGGCTGGACAGGACGGACAAGGTCGACTGCATGGCGGGGCTCCCTTAGGGACGTGGGGCCGCCGCGGCGGGGACCTGGGCGAGGCCGAAGGTCCGGTGGGGGCGCTCCTCCCTTACCTGATGGAAAGGGAATGCGGTGTCAGTACGCCGCGCCAGCCGCGCCGAACCCCGGGCCCTCGCCCGAGGGTCCCCGCCGGGCGGGCATGCCATGGATGACATGCACCGCCCAGATCTCGACTGTCAGGACGGTCGAACTCGCCGGCAGCTGTCACTTTCTGACAGCACCGGTCAGGCAGGCTTGAAGCACACCAGATGCCCGAACCGGCCGAACTATACGTATGCGTACGCCCATGCGACGTGCCGCTCGCCGCCACCCTGCTGACCGGCACCGACGTGCTCGTAGGCACCGTCGGCTGCCCCACGGCAGCCACGCGACACCGATCAAGGCCAGCGTTCCCGCAGCCGGACCCGCTCGGCGGCGCCCCGCCACGCCTGGCGATCCAGCAGGGCGCAGCCGAGATCGATATGCTGCTCAACATCGGACGCCTGCGCTCGGCCGATCTGACCTACGTCGAAGACGATATCCGCGCGGTCGCCACCGCTGCGGACGGCGCCCTGGTAAAGGTCATCCTCGACAACGCGTACCTCACCGACGAACAGAAGGTCGCCGGCTGCCAGGCCGCCGAACGCGCCGGCGCCCACCTGGTGGCGCAAGTAACGGGCACGCGCAGACCGCGCCTATGGTCGCCGGCGGCCCGGTTGGGACCGCCCGACGGACGCATTCGCCTACCGGTGGGTGAACTGTCCCCGGTCGACCGCGGCAAGGGCGGCATGAAACGCTCGACCGGCGTGGACGGCTACGGCCTCCCGCTCGGGATCACCGGCGCCACCGCCAACCGCCACGACTCGCCGCTGCTACGCGACACCATCGAAGCGTGCAGCGCCCAGCTACGCCATCACTGGCCTGAGCAGGTAACCGCGCATCTGGACCGCGGCTACGACAACCGCACCCGGGAGCTACTCGATGAACTCGGCTTCGACGCCGAGATCGCCCGCAAGGGCGTGCCCGCCCCGATCCAGATCGGCAAGCGCTGGGTGCTCGAGAGGACGAACTCGGATGAACGGCTTCGGCGAGATCCGCCGCTGCACCGACCGCGACGCCAGGACCATCGACTTCTATCTGTACCTGACCGCCGCCATCATCACCATCCGTCAACTCATCACCCTGGCCCGAATCCTCTACCGCTGGGACACCAGACCTACCACCCGCAGGCTCAAGTGACGCCTACTGCCGGTCGCTCTTAGCGACGTTGGGTGAGGTGGACGGTAATCTCGTCTCCGACGTCCTTTCTGAGTGCTTGGCGGAGCTCCGCCGTGACCGCGAGCTTGTGGGT
>NZ_JBFAID010000138.1:0-1644 GCF_040654475.1 Micromonospora sp. NPDC050686 | reverse complement strand
GGTTGGCCAGGTCGACCGCCTCGATCAGCTTCTCGTCGTCGCAGGGCACCTCCCGCACGTGCCCACGCTCGTCCCGGTCCTCGTCCCGGCCCTTGTCCCGGTCCTCGTCCCGGCCCTTGCCGGACCGGTCGCGGCCCTCGCTCTTCTCACCGGAGTCGTCCTTGGTGAGCTGCTGGGCGGTGGACCACTTCACGTCGGCGAGCCGGTGGGGTCCGACGGCCCCGGTGGTCGCGTAGGCGACACCCGCGAGGCTGACCGCTCCCGTGAGACCGGCGACACCGGTCACGAGCCAGAGCCGGCGCCGCCGGGCCGACGTCATGGTCTCGCGGGCGTCATCGTTATTGCGAAGGTAGTTGGACATCGGAGCTCTCTGCCCTCTCCTTGTACCCAGACAAGGTCGCTTCGCCACGGCGAGGCGGCCTTCGCTACAAATCGGTTGTAGCTTCTGAAGACGACCGTATGAGAACCATCCTCACCATGGGCCCGTATGCGAAAAAACCCCACATTAGGGGTGGGGTGACTCAGCGGGGAGGAGGCCGGACGGTGGGGCCGCCGGGTCGCAGGAGCACCGAACGGCGTGGACTGCGGCGGAAAGGGTCCGCCGTGCCCGTCGCCGGCCCGGAAGTCCGCGCCCCGCCCCAGGCGGGAAGCCCCTTCCCGTCGCGCCTGCGACGGGAAGGGACCCCAGCGTTTATGTGGTGGCTCAGTTGAAGCAGTCCTTGACGGTGCCCGCGCAGTTGGTCGGGTCGTTGTCGGTCACGATCGACTTGTCGTCGAGTCGGACCTTGCCGTCGAGATTGAGGATGCCGCCGGCGATCCGGTGGAGCTTGGCCGGGTCGGTGGCGGTGTTCTTGACGACCTTGGTCTTGGTCAGGTGGACCGTGCCCTTGTGGTTGAAGATGCCGCCACCGTTGAGCGCGGTGTTGCCCTTGATCTCGGTGTCCCGCAGGGTGAGGAAGGCGTTGCCGCCCTCGCCCTCCGGCTGCTCGGCGAAGCCGTCCTCGACCTTGATCAGCCACTCGCCGTTGAAGATGCCGCCGCCGAAACGCCCGGCCGTGTTCTCGACGATGCTGCTGTCCGCGATGGTGGCGGTGCCGGCCTGGTCGTCGCTCGGCCAGTTCCAGTGCTTGCCGCCGGTGTTGACGACGCCGCCGCCGTTCTCCACCGCGTGGTTCCCGGCCACCAGGACGTGGTCGAGGTCGAGGTCGGTGTTCTCGGCGTAGATCCCGCCGCCGTTCTCGCACGCGGTGTTGCCCTTGACGGCGGTGAAGGAGATCGTGACGTGGCCGCCGGAGCTGAACACGCCGCCGCCGTTGCCGCCGGCCCGGTTGCCCTCGACGGTGGACTTGACGCTGAACTTGCCCCCGGTCCGGCCGAGGATCTCGACGGTGCCCGCCTCGTCGTGGCCCTTGGCGTAGACCGGCGCGTCGTGGCCGGGCTTCTTACCGCGGCCGTTGGCGATACCGCCGCCGTTGTAGCCGGCGGTGTTGTCGCCGACGTGCGATCCGACGAGCTTGAGGACGCCGAGGTTGAAGATCCCGCCGCCGTCCTTCCGGGCGTGGTTGTCCTCGATCTTGCTGTCGTCGATGTCGACGCGGCCGAAGTTGGCGATCGCGCCACCGTTGTTCTCGGCGTTGTTGCGCT
>NZ_JBFAID010000137.1:0-1663 GCF_040654475.1 Micromonospora sp. NPDC050686 | reverse complement strand
CTAGTGACACGCCCCGCCACCGGACCAAACCACGTTTTCCCAGCTCAACCCACCTTCTCGCGGACTAGCCAACCACCTGATCTGTGGAACCCGGGTGCCAGCCGATCCCGGAATGGCGGTGTTCATGGTTATAGGCGGTGAAGAAGCTGTCGCAGAAGGCGCGGGCGTCGGCGAGGGAGCCGAACCGGTCGGGGAAGTCGGGCACGTATTTCATCGTCTTGAACTGCGCTTCGGAGTACGGATTGTCGTTTGACGTCCGCGGTCGTGAATGCGAGCGGAGCACGCCGAGGCTCACCAGCATCTCGGACACCGGTCTCGACACCATGACACCACCGCGGTCGGCGTGCAGAGTGTGCGGCTCGATCCCGTTGCGGGCGACCGCGTCGGCGAGGAAATCGCGGGCCACGACAGCGTCTTCACCGGCCGCGACGAGCCACCCGGTCACGTAACGGGAGTAGATGTCGATGACCACGTAGCAGCGATACCAGACGCCTTTGACCGGTCCTTTCAACGCGGTGATGTCCCACGACCACACCTGCGACGGGCCGGTCGCGACCAGTTCGGGACGCACCCGCGGCGGGTGGGTGGCCTGCCGGCGTCGTTCGCGGACCTGCCCGGCCGTGCGGGCGATGCGATACATCGTCGACAGGGAGCACCAGTACCGGCCCTCGTCGAGTTCCCGAGCCCAGACCTGCGGAATCGCCAGGTCGGCATACGTCGCACTGTTGAGCACGGCGAGGATGCGGACCCGCTCGGTGTCGGACAGCGCCGACGGCGGCGGGGTCCGCGGCGGCCACGGCCCGTGCACCGGCCCCAGCCCGCTGCGGCGGCGGTAGTGGGTCGCACGTGACGTCCCCGTCAACTCGCAGCCGCGTTGCACCGCTACCCCCGCCGATCGCAGGTCGGTGAGCGCCGTGGTCAGGATCTGCTCGACGGCGGATCGTTGTCCGCGCTCTCGGAGAGCTCCTCCAAGAGCGCGTGTGCTTTTCCCATAATGTCTAACGCCATCCGGGTCTTCTTCAGATCAGCCTGCAGTTTCTCGTTCTGCCGGCGCAGCTTCTCCAACTCGATCTGCTCAGCCGTCTTCCGAGCCGGCCGCCGCGATCCCGAGGATGAATCGTCGCTGTCGCTGCCGGTCAGAGCGCCAGCGTCGCGGGCTCTCGCCCACTCGATCAGATGCGACGAATACAAGCCTTCCCGCCGCAACACCGCCGCTTTCTCCCCATGCGGGGCATTCTCATACTCGGCGAGGATCCGCAGCTTGAACTCCGGGCTGAACGCCCGCCGCGACGGCCGCGGCGCCGGATCAGACCCACCCGGCACGGGCTGGTCCGCAGAAGATGTCGACACGTACACCAGGATCTCCGATCCCGCCCTCGGTCAGCACCCCGCACTCACACGCGGTGTCTCACACCATCCTGACCAAGAGGGACCAGCCCTGCGGGGCTGCCCCAGCCAGTCGTCGATCTTCACGTACAGTGCGATGAGAAGGGTGTTGAGGTCTGTCGTCACAAACGGATCATCAACACCCTTCGCTGCGTCCGCAGCCCCGGGTTGACTTAGGAATTACTCGTCTAGTCCCTGTCGCCCCTGGTGGGCGGCCCGTTCCGGGCTGAAAATGGGGGTCCGGTCGCTCGTCGACGTCGTTTGCTCCTTGGTCCTT
>NZ_JBFAID010000136.1:0-2000 GCF_040654475.1 Micromonospora sp. NPDC050686 | reverse complement strand
CCCGGGTTCCACAGATAATTGGGTTCCTGTGACACGTCCGCCGGTCCTATCGCTGTTCAGAGCGTTGGGGCCTGGTGGGAAGTTCGAAAGTCCCTAGTGACACGGCTAGCGTGGTCGTGTGTTTTGACGTGGGACTTTCTGTTGATCTCCTAGCGGCCGGATCGCTAGGATCGCTGATCGTGTATGTGAAGCGTTCGACGCGGCGGGTGGCGGACGGTCGGGCGGTGGGCTATCTGCAGCTGGCCCACAACGAGTGGGACCCGGTTGCGAAGGTGTCGCGGACGAAGGTGCTGTACTCCTTCGGCCGTGAGGACCAGCTGGACGTTGCTGGGATCCGGCGGCTGGTCGCGGCGTTGTGTCGGCTGTTGGAGCCGGGCCAGGAGCTGACGGCCACCTCGGCGGACCTGCGGTTCATCGACTCCCGGGCGTTGGGCGGGGCGTACGCGCTGGACGGACTGTGGCGCGCTCTGGGGATCGACGCGGCGATGCGGCGGCTGCTGGCCGGCACGCGGATGGAGCCGCGGGTTGAGCGGATCTTGTTCGCGCTCGTAGCGAACCGCGCACTGGCCCCGTCGTCCAAGCTGGCCGCGACCCGCTGGATCGAGCACGACGTCGTGATCGACGGCTTGGACCTGCCCGTGGTCGACGAGTCCTGCTACCGGGCGATGGACTGGCTGATCAACGCCGAGCCGGAGCTGGGGCGCATCGTGTTCGACAACACCGCCGACCTGCTGAACCTGGAGGTGGACCTGCTGTTCTTCGACACCACCTCCACCTACTTCGAGACCGCCGACGCCGACGAGCCGGTGGCCCGCGACGAGCGGGGCATGCGGGTCGGCGACGGCGACCCGGCGGTGAAGGAGACTGGGTTTCGGACCTGGGGCAAGTCAAAGGACTCCCGGGGTGACCTGCCGCAGATCGTGGTCGGGATGGCCGTCACCCGCACCGGCATCCCGGTCAGATGTTGGGCCTGGCCTGGTAATACGTCAGACAGCGCCCTGATACGACAGGTCAAGGACGACATGCGGGACTGGTCGCTGTCGCGGATCGTGTGGGTCGCCGATCGCGGTTTCACCTCGGAGCAGAACCGGCGCTACCTGCAGAAGGCCGGCGGGCACTACATCCTCGGTGAGAAGCTTCGCGGCGGCACGCCCGAGGCCGACGCCGCGCTGTCGCGGCAGGGCCGCTACCGGCACGTCGCGGACAACCTGCAGGTCAAGGAAGTGCGACTGTCCGGTGACCTGGCCGACGACCGGTTCGTCATCTGCTTCAACCCCGAGGCCGCCGTCCGCGACGCCGCGATCAGGGCCCGCATGGTCGCGATCCTGGACGAGATGATCGACGGCTCCGACAAGCTCGGCCGAGACAAGCGCGCCGAGTTACGCGGCGTCATCTCCACCAAGCCCGGCCTGAAACGCTACCTACGCACCACCCCCGGCGGGCTGCTACGCATCGACCGCAAGGCCGTCGAAGCCGAGGCCAACCTGGACGGCAAGTTCCTGCTGCGCTGCTCCGACCCGAAGCTGTCGGCCGAGGACATCGCCTTGGGCTACAAGCAACTCCTCGAGGTCGAACGCGGCTGGCGGGACATGAAATCGATCATCGACCTACGGCCGGTCTACCACCGTGCCGAGGACCGCATCCGCGCCCACGTCCTGCTCTGCTGGCTCGCCCTACTGCTCATCCGCATCACCGAGACCCGCACCGGACAGACCTGGCCCGAGGTCCGCGACGAACTCCAACGCCTGCACCTGGGCACCTTCACCGGCCCCGCCGGCTCCTTCCGCCAACGCACCGAACTCACCACCGGCCAAAAGAAGATCCTGACCGCCCTCGGCCTGCCCGAGCCCCGCCACGTCTTCGAGGCCACCCCGACAACCTCCTGACCAGCACGAACACCCCGGCCTAGTGACACGCCCCGCCACCGGACCAAACCACGTTTTCCCAGCTCAACCCACCTTCTCGCGGACTAGCCAACCACCTGATCTGTGGAACCCGGG
>NZ_JBFAID010000135.1:0-2205 GCF_040654475.1 Micromonospora sp. NPDC050686 | reverse complement strand
TTAGTAATCCCTAGTGGACATACGCTGGTTGGGTGGAACTTCTTCGGCTGGCCAGGGCGGCGAAGCGTTTGGGTGTTCATCCGGTGACGCTTCGTTTGTGGGCTGATGCGGGGAAGATTCCGGTGACGTGGGTGGGTCGTGAGCGTCGGTTTTCGTCGGTTGATGTCGAGGCGATGAAGGTTTCCACCGGTGGTGAGCGTGTCCGTTTGGAAGGCCTGTACGTGCGTGTGTCGGGTGCCAGCGGGCAGGAGTCCTCGTTGGAGGCGCAGGAGCGTGAGTTGCGGGCCACGTCCACCGGCGAGGTCGTCAAAGTTTTCCGTGACCGGTCTTCGGGTTTGCGGGAGGACCGGCCGGGCCTGAATGCGTTGTTGCGGGCTGTCGCTGATGGGGATGTCACGGTGGTCCGTGTCGTGTATGAGGATCGGCTGGCTCGGTTCGGTGTGGGCTGGCTGAAACACCTTCTGGCGGTGCACGGCGCGTCCTTGGACGTGCTGCATCCGAAGAAGCTCGGTGGGCGGGAGGAAATCCTCGAGGACTTCGTTTCCCTCGTCGCTACGTTTGCGGGGCGGTTGTATGGGATGCGGTCGGCGGAGAACCGGCGCCGTCTGTTGGCCGAGTCCGGGCAATGCCACGGGCAGGTTGGTGGCCGGTGAGCCGGAACGTACCCCTGTCTGACGGCGAGACCTCCCGCACCGCGTGCGCCCGTGCCCTGCTCCGAACGGGGGTGGACGAAAAGACCGGGGAGGTCCTGTCCGCGGCGGTGCTTGCCGCACGGGTCGGTTGGTGTGCTGATCTGGTGGCGGGCATGGTGGGCGCCCTGGTCGGTGGGCACTGGAACGCCGTCGATGTGGGGGTGTTGGCCGGCGGGGTGGATGCGGCCGGCCGGCGGTTGCCGTCGAATGCGTGGATGGCGTTGCGGCGCCTCGGCTGGACGGTCACTACGTCTGCGGGTGTGCGGGTCAATGACCGGATCGTGCGGATGGCGCAGGAGCAGGCGGGGCGTGCTCTGCGTTCGGTGGTCTGGCGTGCCGATGTGACCGCCGGTGTCCTGTCCACCTGGCCGGCGGATCCGCGTAACCGGACTGCGGCGCAGTGGGAGCAGGTACGCCAGGCGATCCCTGGCGGACAGGGACTGCCGTCGAGTGTCATCAAGTCCCGTACCCGGCAGGCCGCCACGTTCGCTAAGGCCAAGGGGCGTCTGCCGGTGGACGTGTTCGAACTCGAAGGCAGCCCGAGGATTCCGCGGATGCTGCTGCTGGCGGCGTGTGACCGGCAGCAGGCCACCATCGAACGCAGCGACACCGACCCGGCCAGGGCGCTCCTGCGCGTGCAGTTGCCCACCCGCGCGGACCCGCGCTCGTACCGGGACTGGACGTGGGTGGCCTGCCCGATCAACCTGCCACCCACAGTGCCCGCCGCGGCGATGCTGCACCTGCCCACCCTCCGGCTCACCGGCGGGGTGCGCGCCGATCTGGCGTACTCGCATTCGGTGCCGAAGGCCCGGCGCACCGGTCACACGGTGGCGCTGGGCGTGGACTGGGGGCTGAACACGCTGTTGTCCGCCGGAGCCTTGCGACTGCATGAGGACGGTCGGGTCACCGCGTTGGGGGCCGGTGGCCAGTTCCGGGCCGCTGGTGTCCTGGCCAAACAGCACCGCCTGCGCCGCCTGTCCGAGCGGCTGCACAGCAAAGCCGACCACTACCAGCGCCTCACCGGCGGCGACGAGCAGCATCAACTCGTCGGCAAGCATGCCGTCCTGCGGGACGAGATCCGCCACGTGTCGCAGCGCCGTTCGAACTTGAACGACGCCCTCGCCTGGGCGGCCGCCCGCTGGACGGTGGACCAGGCGATCACCGCCTCCGCGACCGTGATCTATCTGGAAGATCTGCGGTCAATGGAAGCCAAGGGCATGGGTCGCACCATGAACACGCGGCTGTCCCAGCAGGTCCGCGGAAAGATCATCGACCGGATGCGGCACCTCGCCGCCGAGGCGGGTGTCGCCGTGGTCACCGTCCCCGCCCGCAACACCTCCAAACACTGCCCCCACTGCCTGACCCCGCTGCGACACTGCAAGGCCCCCGACCAGCCCACCGTCGCGGGCTGGAAGTGGGCCATCTGCCCCCACCAGTCCTGCGGCTGGCAGGGCGACCGCGACCACGGGGCGTGGCGGCGCATCGCCGCCCGCGGCCTCACCCACCAGACCAA
>NZ_JBFAID010000134.1:0-2326 GCF_040654475.1 Micromonospora sp. NPDC050686 | reverse complement strand
CAGGCGCCGGTTCGCCTCGCCGAGACAGCCGCCCTCAGGGATCCGGCCGCCGGCCGGCACCGGTCCGCCGGCGTCGAACCGGGTGCCGGTAAGCGCCGCCGCCGTCTCCTTTGGAGGCGGTGGATCCTTGTCTTCAGCCGGGGCACCGTCGGATGCGGCGTGGTAGCCGAGGCGTTGTGCCTGGCCGTGCTCCACCAGTCCGTACAACCCGTCTCGCGCGGCAGCCGGGTCGGTGCGCTGCGGTTGCGGCGGCCGGTAGGAGATGCCGAGCCTGCGCATGCAGGCCACGACCAGCTTCGCCTCGGCCCGCTGGAGAAGCAGGTCCTCGTCTCCAGACGGAAACAGGCGGTCCAACGGAAGGCTCATGGTCGCCACCGGCGATGGCTGGGCGGGCCGCTGCGCGGGCCCGTTCGGGTCACAGGCGGCACCGGCACCGAGGGCCAGGCAGGCCAGCGCGAGGGCCGCGAATTGCCTGTAGATCATGGGCATGAAGACCTCGCTCAGGATGGAGGGGCCCGCGTTGCCGCCTACCTCACGGCCGACGCGAGCCCCTCGACGCGGTCCTATGGGCGGCAACGCGTTTGCGGTTGGCCGGCCCAGACGAAGCAGAACGAGCTGAATCGGTCGTTCCAGTTGTTCCCGTTCTGGTCCAGGTCCAGCGTGAGGTTCAGGGCCTCGTCCGACTGACCGCTGTTGGCCTTCTGACGCCAGAAGTAGAGGCCCCGGAAGTTCTCGTGCTCGAAGAGGCGGACGGGATTCACCGGATCGTAGTTGCGCAGCGAGCTGACGCTGTCCTGCAGCGAGCAGCCCGAAGTACAGGCAGCCACGTACGACCACTGCCGGAAGTCCGGGGTGGTCGCGGCAGTGTCGTAGCGACCGCCGCGCAGGTCGCTGTTCTGCCACATGCACAGTTCGCCGCTTTCGCACACGCCGTTGCGCGACGTCGACGCCTGGGCCGGGCCGGCCACGGCCAGGAGCCCGCTGGCCGCCAGCGCCAACGCACCGAAGAACGCCAGGATTTGTCGCTTCATGAGTCTCCTTAGCTGTGGGATCTTTGTGCCGGAGCTGAGTGATGAGGTGTCGGTGACACCGGTGTAGATGAGGTCAGTCAACCCTGGTGCAAAGGTGCAGCCGAAACTATTCGAACCAGTTCGAATCGGCCCCACATCATTGGATTTACGGCCCGGCGGTGTCTGCCAGCGTGGTGCCTCGCGTTGTGCGTTGGTACAGAACGTGGCGGCCGTCTCGATGCCTGCTGACGAGCCGGGCGCGGTGCAACGCACCGAGGTGGTAGGAGACCGTACTGGCCGCCACGCCGTGCCGCGTCGCCAACTCTGCGGTCGAGCGGGCGACCTCGAGGTCCGTGAGCAGTGCGGCGCGCACGGCGCCGACCACCTCGGTGAGTCCCCCGGGACCACGGCAGCGGCGGTTCCCGACCCGGCTAGGCGGGTAGTAGATGATGGCGGGCATCGCATCGTCGATCTGGACCATGAGGGTTGGCCATGTCAGAACGGTGGCCGCGAGCACGAGGTCGTGGTCGGTGAGGTCGACCACGCGATCATGAGGTGTGTCGATGATCAGCGAATCGCTGGTCCAGTTGATCCGTGGATGGAGCCGGCCAAGTACCTGGCCGATGCCGTTCCCGGCGATGGCCATGGATCGTGCGCCGATGTCGTTGTCAATGACTGTCTGAAGCGCTGGCCAGTCGTCGTGCAACGTCTCCCGCCAGAAGTGTGCGACACCGGCGGCGAGCCGCTGCTGCAGTCGCCCGGCTTCGGCGAGTCGTCGGATACGGTGAGGCAGCGGCCGGCCGCGATGTGACTCCGCGGCGGACAACACCTGGGTGTCAACGGCGTCCTGCGCGGCCGATTCGATCTCGGCGAGCTGGGCGTCCAGGATCTCGTGCCACGAACCGAGCCGCGGTTTCGGCGTCAGGAGATCGGGGATGTAGCCGGCTCCCTGAGGTGACAGCAGATCGGCGACCAACGACACGTCGGGATGCCGCAGAGCTCCTCGTGCGACCGGGCCCGGATCACCGAACACCGCGTGCCGGCGGGTGCTCGCGGCGAGGGCCAGCCACGCCATGGCCTCCATGGCCAGTGAAGCCGACCACCGGGTCCTAGCCAGCGTCCGCACGCCGAGTCGCAGAGTGATCATTCGACACTTCACCTGGCCCTCAGTGGATTCAACGTGGCCTAGCGAGGAATCCCGGTCTCTTCAGGGCCGGGAGGAATCGCGTCACGTGCCTGGGCGTTTCTGGTTTTCGATGTACTCGCGGATGCCTGCTAGGGGTGCCCCACCGCACGATCCGGCGAAGTACGACGGC
>NZ_JBFAID010000133.1:0-2328 GCF_040654475.1 Micromonospora sp. NPDC050686 | reverse complement strand
ACCAGCGGCACCAGCCCCAACCTGCTCACCGCCGCCCACGCCGGCCACCAGACCGGCCTACGCTGCTGGGCCTTCACCGGCCCGGCGCCCAACCCACTCGCCGAGCTCTGCCACGACGTGCTCGCCGTACCGTCCCCCGACAGCCAGGTGGTGCAGGAGCTGCACCTGGTCTCCTCGCACCTGCTCTGCGAGTACGTCGACCAGGCGCTGCCGCTGGTGCGCGACCTGCCCGGCACGGGAGTGGCCCGGCTGCGCGCGGTGCCGTCGACCCGGGACGGGGGCAGGCCGCCCGCCCGTCCCGCCGGCTGGGGCGAGCACGCGCTGGCCGGTGTGGTGAGCGGCCGGACCGCAGTGAACGGCCACCCGCCCGCCGCCCGCAACGGTCACGACGGCGCGGGCCGGTCGACCGGCACCGGTTGGGTGCAGTCGTGACCGGCCCGCTGGTGGTGGTCGGCGACGCGTTGCTGGACCGGGACGTCAGCGGCGCGGTGAACCGGGTCTGTCCGGACGCCCCGGTGCCGGTGCTCGACGAGCGCGCCGCCGTGGACCGGCCCGGCGGCGCCGGGCTGGCCGCCCTGCTCGCCGCTGCCCAGGGCAGCGAGGTGGCACTGGTCACCGCGCTGGCCGACGACGCCGGCGGGGCGCGGATCGCCGGGCTGCTCGCCGACGCCGGGGTCGAGGTGTACCCGCTGCACCTGCCCGGCGCGACCGCCGAGAAGATCCGGCTGCGGGCCGGCGGGCAGACCCTGCTGCGGCTGGACCGGGGCGGCGACCCGCAGCCGCCGGGCGAGCCGTCGGCGGCGGTGCGGGACCTGCTGGGCCGGGCCCGGGCGATCCTGGCCAGCGACTACGGTCGCGGCCTGCTGCGCCAGCCCACCCTGCGGGCCGCGCTGACCGAGGCGTCCGCCCCGGTGGTCTGGGACCCGCACCCGCGCGGCCCGGCGGCCGTGCCCGGGGCCCGGCTGGCCACGCCGAACCTCGCCGAGCTGCGGCAGCTCACCGGGGACGCGGGCGCCGGCACGCCGCTGTCCACCGCCACCCGCGCCGGCCACGAGCTGCGCCGGCGCTGGCGGGTGGGGGCGGTCGCGGTGACCACGGGCGCCGACGGCGCGGTGCTCTGCAACGGCGGCGGCATCCCCGTGGTCGTTCCGCCGCCGTCCACCGTGGAGCGGGTCGAGGACACCTGCGGCGCCGGGGACCGGTTCGCCGCCACCGCCGCGCTGGCCCTCGGCGACGGGGCCTCGACCGCGGCGTCGGTCCAGGCGGCGGTGGCGGCCGCGGCCGCGTACGTGGCCGCCGGCGGGGCGGCCGGGCTGCACCGGGAGCCGGATCGGCCGGCCACGCCGGCACCGGCCGGCAGCGCCGACGAACTGGTGGCGAGGGTACGCGCCGACGGCGGCACGGTGGTGGCCACCGGCGGCTGCTTCGACATCCTGCACGCCGGGCACCTCGCCACCCTCCGGGCGGCCCGCCGGCTCGGCGACTGCCTGGTCGTCTGCCTCAACTCCGACCGCAGCGTCCGGGGGTTGAAGGGCCCCGAGCGGCCGGTCAACCCGGAGCAGGACCGGGCCCGGCTGCTGGCCGCGCTGGACTGCGTCGACGCGGTGGCGGTCTTCGACGAGCCCACCCCGCACCGGGTGCTGGGCCGGTTGCGCCCGGACGTCTGGGTCAAGGGCGGCGACTACGGCGAGGGCGGCGCCGAGCTGCCCGAGGCCGACCTGGTCCACCGGTGGGGCGGACGGGTGGTCACCGTCCCCTACCTGGCCGGCCGGTCCACCACCGGCACCATCACCGCCGCGCGCAGGCGCGGCCTCCACCTTGTCGAGGGAGCGGTATGAGCAGGGACATGAACGGCGCGGCGATCCTGGTCACCGGCGGGTCGAGCGGCCTGGGCGCGGCGGTGGTGACCGCGGTGGCCCGGGCCGGCGGCCGGCCGTACGTGCTGGACCGGCAGCCGCCGGCCGACGGGGTGCCGTGGCTGGAGTGCGACCTGGCCGACACCCGGGCCGCCGAGGCGGCCACCCGGAGCCTCGCCGAGCAGGCGGGCGGGCTGGACGGCCTGGTCACCGCCGCCGGGATGGACGTGCCGGGCCGGCTGGCCGACGTCGACGGGGCCACCTGGGACCGGATCGTGACGATCAACCTGCTGGGCACCGCCGCCGTGGTCCGGGCGGCGCTGCCGCACCTGGAGCGCACCCACGGCACGGTGGTGACGGTGGCGTCCACGCTGGGCGTGAAGGCGGTCGGGGACGCGACGGCGTACTGCGCGGCGAAGTTCGGGGTGGTCGGCTTCACCCGGGCGCTCGCCGCCGAACTGGCCGGCACCGT
>NZ_JBFAID010000132.1:0-2430 GCF_040654475.1 Micromonospora sp. NPDC050686 | reverse complement strand
GCGGTAGGCCATCCCGTCTGCCATCGATCCGGGCAAGCCGAGCAGACCACCGCCCGACCCGCCAGCGTCCGAACGAGCCGTCAAGGTCCGCTTGACGTGGCGGGCCGGGCGGCGGCCCGCTCCCCAGGAGGGCGGGTCGAGGGCAGACGGGATGGGTTAACCCCCGAGTGCTCGTCTTATGTTCACTGGAGCAATTTGCGCAAGTAGAGATTCCGCATCTGAAAGGCTGGCGACGACCTGAGCCCGCTGGCGGGTGAGATTGTCGCGCGAGTCCAGCAGAGATCTAAGCTGGGACTGAAGTTGGTTAGAGTACGCGAAAAGCTCGCTTCGCTCTTCCTCACTGCTCGCTTGAGAGCTGGAAATGGCGGATCTCACGTCGGACCACTCGTCCCGAGCATTGACCAATCGCCTCTCGATGATATTTAGCTCCATCTCGACTTGAGAGAGCCAAGCTCTCAGTTCGCCGACCTTATCCCCGGCTTCTCGGACGGCCAGCGTGACTTCCGGATCAGGTAATTCCTCTGCTTGGCGAATAGTATCCGGACTTACTGCGGCGTCCAAAAAGTTTGAAGCGTGACGCAAGAACGTTTCGGTGCGCATCAGAACCAAGCGGGCACCTGTCTCCCTGAATGCTTCCTCCGACAATTCGGGACGAGCGCATAAGGACTTGCCCTGCACACGCAAATACCAGTCCTCCTTCACGTCACCCGTGACGAAGACGAGGAGCTTGGCTGATCGGTTCGCTGCGCCTACCAGGCTCTGCTTCCACACGAAATAATCTCCGTGTTTTGGAGCGTCTTTGTATCCTGGTGGAATCTTTTCCTTGTTTCGCCGCGCCGCTTCCTCTAGCGCAGCCCTCTGCTCATCTTCAGTGAAGGGCGAACCGACTTTGTTCGCAAAGATAGATTGTAACTGTTCGAGTATGTCGTCATTCGCGAGCGGATCATCGAGGCCGTGACGCGCTCGCATTTCGTCAAGCTCCTGAGTCAGGGGCAAGAATATGCCGGAAGCGGCCTTCAATAGCCGGTTCTTCTCACTCTCGGAGAGGGCAATTCGATTCGATAGTTGGCGAATCTTTTCCTTCAGTTCGTCGACAACACTCGACTCGTGCTCGGCTATAGATGCCGTCGCCACCTTGTAGGCTTCGCGATTGTCTGCGATCACCTCGAGCCTATTTCGGTGGAATTCAAGGCCGACTTGATGGGGCACGAAGATCCTGTCTCCGAGCTTTCTGAAGGCGGCAAGCAGTTCATTGCGTGCGGTAGGGGCGAAACGGTAGAGGTTGAGTAGCACGTTGGTGTCGAAGACGACAACCCCTGTTCTTATTGCATCCTCTACTTCTGCTTGAGTCGGGACTAGGAAGTGGTTGAATTGACTGCTGAAGCTCACACTGGTCCAAGGGTTAGCTGCCTGCGTTAATGCCTCTACAAGATCTCCGGTCGACACTCTAAGGCACAAGGGGTTCCTACCCCATACCTGACCGCTTCAACTCCTCACATCACCCTGGCACACCACGGGTCCCTGATCTTTAAGCACGCGAGCTGCCGCTAAGCCTTGGCAATGCGCTCGACCCATTCGTTGATGTTCCGCAGGTGGTCGGCGGAGGCGAACCCGTCCCGGTCCGTAACTGCCTCGCGCAGTGCCTCCACTTCCTCGCGCAGAGCTGCCAACTCGGTGGCGATCACCAGTGCGGCGTGCGCGAGAGCCATCTGCGCCATCGCCGACGAACCGGCCACCGAGTCTTGTTTGGGCGCATGCCGCAGGCACTCCGCTGCTTCTCGAAGGTGCGGGCTATTGTCTGCCATGACCATTGATCGTCCCGAGCGGACGGCAAGGGTGGGAGTCTTCTGTCGGCTGGTTGACAGTTAGTGAAGCGCGCGACTCGCAGTTGACAGCAACGGCGACAGTAGGGGGCTGGTACGAACAGCTACCCGAGGTCGTGGATGCGGACGGACCCCGCCGGACGGAGCGCCCCAGACCCGTGGGCGCCCCGCCAGGGGCATCCCCCTCTTATAAGCGAGGGGTCGATGGGGGTGACCTGGGTGACTAACCGAGTGACGACCGGTAAGCACAGCGCCGGACAACCACGGACGCCAGTGGACTCTCTCCGCAGCTCATCGCCCATGTCGGCGCAGGTCCAGCCAACCCGGAAGTTCTTTCACACAGAAGAGGTCAGGCAACTTTAGGGAGATACGTGCGCGACATCCTTCGTCCCATGATCAGCGTAGGGCTGGGCATGTTCCTCGTACGGTTAGTGCCGTGGCTCGTCAAGCGAGTCCGTGGCCGCGAGGGTGAGCAGCCAGTTGAGTGACTATCTGGGTGACGATCATGACGGACGTTGGTGGACGAGGACGCACAGTGGGGGACCGCCGCACCAGAGAGGAGCGGGTGATTCCGCAGGTCACCGAGTCGTGTTGGTTGCCTGGGGGG
>NZ_JBFAID010000131.1:0-2481 GCF_040654475.1 Micromonospora sp. NPDC050686 | reverse complement strand
ACCAGCGGCACCAGCCCCAACCTGCTCACCGCCGCCCACGCCGGCCACCAGACCGGCCTACGCTGCTGGGCCTTCACCGGCCCGGCGCCCAACCCGCTCGCCGACGCCGTCGACGAGGTGCTCGCCGTCTCCTCGGCGGACAGCCAGGTGGTGCAGGAGCTGCACCTGGTCTCGGCCCACGTGCTCTGCGAGTACGTCGACCGGGCGCTGACCGCGACGCCGGGCGCCGCCGCGCATCCGGTGCCGGCCGGCGACAGCCGGTCCGGGCCGGTGCGTACCGGGGTCGAGGTGGTGCTCGGCGCGGAACCGGAGGTCGAGCCGCGATGAGGAGGCCGAGTGCGCGGGGACCCGTGGTGGTGGTCGGCGACACCCTGCTGGACCGGGACGTCGAGGGCGTGGTCAACCGGCTCTGCCCGGACTCGCCGGTGCCGGTGCTCGACGAGACCGCGCACGCGGACCGGCCCGGTGGCGCCGGGCTGGCCGCCGTCTTCGCCGCCGCGCAGGGGGCGGAGGTGGCGCTGGTGACGGCGCTCGCCGACGACGCCGGTGGCGCCCGGCTCAGCACCCTGCTCACCGCCGCCGGGGTGCAGGTGTACGCGCTGCCGCTGCCCGGCGCAACGCCGGAGAAGATCCGGCTGCGGGCCCGGGGCCGGGTGCTGTTGCGGCACGACCGGGGCGGGCCGGCCGGCGAACCCGGGGAGCCCGCCGAGGCGGTGTTGCGGCTGATCGCCGACGCGTCGGTGGTGCTGGTCAGCGACTACGGCCGGGGCGTGGCCGGGCACCCGGCGTTGCGGGCCGCGCTGGCGGCGACCGCCGCCCCGGTGGTCTGGGATCCGCACCCGCGTGGCCCGGCGGCGGTGCCCGGCGTGCAGCTGGCCACCCCGAACGAGTCGGAGGCCCGGGACCTGGCGAAGGTGGCCCCGGGGGCGTCCCGCCTGGTGACCGCCTCCCGGGGGGCGCAGGGGCTGCGGGAGCGGTGGCGGGCCGGCGCGGTCGCGGTCACCCTCGGCGGCGACGGGGCCCTGCTGTGCCACGCGGGCGCCACCCCGCTGGTGGTGCCCGCGCCGGCCAGCGCCGAGGGGGACACCTGCGGCGCCGGCGACCGGTTCGCGGCGGCGGCCAGCATCGCCCTGGCCCGGGGCGCCCTGGTCTCCGAGGCGGTGCAGCACGCGGTGGCGGAGGCCTCCGCGTACGTGGCGGGCGGGGGAGTGGCCGCGGCGCTGCCGCCGCCGGTGCGGACGCCGCCGACGGTACGCCCCGCGACCGGCGGTGAGCGGATCGGGGCGGCCGCGGCCGGCGCGCTGGCCGCCGAGGTACGCGCGGCGGGCGGCACGGTGGTGGCCACCGGCGGCTGTTTCGACCTGCTGCACGCCGGCCACGTGGCCACCCTCCAGGCGGCCCGGCAGCTCGGCGACTGCCTGATCGTCTGCCTGAACTCCGACGCCAGCGTGGCCGGGCTGAAGGGGCCGGACCGGCCGGTGGTCCAGCAGGGCGACCGGAGCCGGATGCTGGCCGCGCTGAGCTGCGTCGACGCGATCGTGATCTTCGACGAGGCGACGCCGGACGCGGCCCTGTCCTGGTTGCGGCCGGACGTCTGGGTCAAGGGCGGCGACTACGCCGGCGGGGTCGGCGACGAGCCGGTCCTGCCGGAGGAGGAGCTGCTGCGCCGCTGGGGCGGGCACACGGTGGTGGTGCCGTACCTGGCCGGCCGGTCCACCACCGACCTGATCGAGGCCGCCCGGGCCGGTGGCGGCATGCCGGTGACCGCGCCGTCGGCGGGTTCGGTGGGAGGCAACCGCCGCTCCGGCGTGGAGCGGCCGAGCACGGAGGGGGCCCGATGAGCGATGTGCCGGGAGGTGGGCCGACCGTCCTGGTCACCGGCGGGTCGAGCGGCTTGGGCGCGGCGGTGGTGACCGCGGTGGCCCGGGCCGGCGGCCGGCCGCTGGTGCTGGACCGGCAGGCGCCGGCCGACGGGGTGCCGTGGGTGGAGTGCGACCTGGCCGACACCCGGGCCGCCGAGGCGGCCACCCGGGAGCTGGCCGAACGTTCCGGCGGGCTGGACGGGGTGGTCACCGCCGCCGGCATCGACACCCCGGGCCGGCTGGCCGACGTGCCGGCGCAGACGTGGGAGCGGATCGTCACCGTCGACCTGCTCGCCACCGCCGCCGTGGTGCGGGCCGCGCTGCCCTACCTGGAGGCGTCCCGGGGCACCATCGTCACCGTCGCCTCCACCCTCGGGGTGAAGGCGGTCGGGGACGCGACGGCGTACTGCGCGGCGAAGTTCGGGGTGGTCGGCTTCACCCGGGCGCTCGCCGCCGAACTGGCCGGCACCGTGGGCGTGACGCTGCTCATCCCCGGCGGGATGCGGACCGCGTTCTTCGACAATCGGGACGAGCAGTACAAGCCCGGACCGGACGCCACCCTCAACGACCCCGCCGACACCGCCGCCGCGGTCATGTTCGCACTGTCCCAGCCGCCCTG
>NZ_JBFAID010000130.1:0-2481 GCF_040654475.1 Micromonospora sp. NPDC050686 | reverse complement strand
GTTCGAGCCGAAGCTGCCCGGGAAGTTCCCGATCGGCATGCTGGCCCGGTAGATCTTGCCGTTGTCACCGGCGAAGAACAGGTACATGTTCGTGTCGTCGGCGATGAGCGTCTGGTCGATGGGTCCGGTGCCGGAGCCGGAGATGCTGCCGGTGAAGAGCGGCTGTGCCGACGACCAGCCGTTGGCGTTGGTGGGGTCGGTCGACGTCCGGTAGGAGAACGCGGTCGCGCCCCACTGGTAGGCCAGCACCCAGATGTTCTTCGGGGCGAAGTAGAACAGTGTCGGCGCGACCGTGCCGGACGACATCCCGTTCTGGCTGGCCGAGGCCATGTCGGACCAGTTCGTGAAGAGGCCGAAGTTCATCGAGCCCCATGACGAACCGTAGTCGTGCGTGGTCGCGTAGACCAGGTGCCGGCCGTTGTAGGGCACAACGGTGAAGTCCTTGAGCGACACCCACCCCGACTTGGGGGTCGCCAGCTGCCCGGTCGACGTCCAGCGGTACGTGGACGGAAGATTGCACGTGCCGGGCGGCGGGGTCGTCGGCGTCGGTGTGGGCGTGGGCGAGGCGGTCGGTGAGGTGGTCGGCGTGGTGCCGCCGGTGCAGGTGACCCCGTTGAGGGCGAAGCTGGTGGGGGCGGGGTTGCTGCTGGTCCAGGAGCCGTTGAAGCCGAACGAGGTGGTGCCGTTGGTGGGGATGGATCCGTTGTAGCTGACGTTCCTGGCGGTGATGGTGGCGCCGCTCTGGGTCAGTGTGGTGTTCCATGCCTGGGTGACGGTCTGGCCGGCGCTGTAGGACCAGGTCAGTGTCCAGCTCGTGAGCGGGTCGCCGAGGTTGGTGATGGTGACGTTGGCGCCGAAGCCGCCCTGCCACTGCGACGACACCGCGTAATTCACCGAACAGCCCGCTGCTGCGGCGCCGGCGGGCAGCGCCGCGACGACCCCCGTCGACGCCAGCAGCGCGACGCCGGCCGACACCAGGCCGACATTGGCGGCCCTGGATCTAGTCATAACGCTTCCTCCTGAGGTGGTGGCGGCTTACGCATTCGCGGGGATGATTGCTTGTGAACGTTAACAGCCGCGTCGAATATGTTACGGGAGCGCTCCCAAGCGCTCAATGGGGGAAATTTTCGGAGGTCGGCGGCGACGAACCCGCCGGGCAGCGAGCACCGGACCGTACCGGTGCATTGACAACGATGTGCGGTCGGGGAAGGCTGGTGGCAGCGACACGCACGGCGGCAGTCTCACGGGGGAGATGGCCATGAGGCGTCCACGCGTCAAGCCCGAGCACCACCCGTACCGCGTCGACGGCGGCGTACGCATCGGCGGGCCCACGTACGGCATCGCCGCCGAGGTGGCGGACCCGAGCGGCGCCGTGTGGACGCTGTTGCAGGCCATGGACGGCACCCGTGGCGTCGACCGGATCGTCCGGCGGGTGCGCGACGCGCACCCGGCGGAGACACCCGAGGCGATCCGCGCCGCGCTGGCGCGCTTCGTCGAGTCCGGGTACGTCGAGGACGCCGGCGCGCCGGACCCGCCGGAGCTGACCGAGCGGGACAAGGAACGCTTCGACCGCAGCCGGGCCTACTTCCGGTGGATGGACCTCACCCCGCGGGCCAGCACCTGGGAGCCGCAGGTCGCGCTGCGCCGGGCCCGGGTCACCCTCGTCGGGCTGGGCGGCACCGGCGGCGTCGCCGCGCTGGCCCTGGCCGCCAGCGGGGTCGGCCGGCTGGTCTGCGTCGACGCCGACGTGGTGGAACTGTCCAACCTGAACCGCCAGGTGCTCTACACCGAGCAGGACATCGGCCTGGCCAAGGCCGACGCGGCGGTGGCGCGGCTGCGCCGGCTGAACTCGGCCGTCGAGGTCACCGGGGTTAACCAGCGGGTCGGCTGCGCCGACGACATCGCCGCCCTGGCGAAGGAGTGCGACGTGCTGGTCCTCTCGGCCGACCGGCCGCAGCCGGACGTCCGGATCTGGACCAACCGCGCCTGCCTGGCCACCGGGACGGCCTGGGTGGACGCCGGCTACCACGGCCCGCTGGTCCAGGTCGGCTCGTACGTGCCGGGGGTGGGACCCTGCTGGGAGTGCGTCCGCGCGGCGGACGGCGAGCGCCACCACGCGGTGGGCATCCGGTACGCCGACACCGCGCTGCGCAACGCGGCGGTGGCGAACGCGGTGGCCGCGCCGTCGGCGGGCATCTCCGGCTACCTCGCGGCGCACCACGCGCTCGCCCTCATCACCGGCGTGCCGGCGCGGCCACCCGGCCGGGTGGACGCGGTGAACCTGATGGCGCTGGACGCCACGTTCA
Organism: Micromonospora sp. NPDC050686; assembly: GCF_040654475.1. Lineage (NCBI taxonomy): Bacteria > Bacillati > Actinomycetota > Actinomycetes > Micromonosporales > Micromonosporaceae > Micromonospora > Micromonospora sp. NPDC050686. Next base: position 175 of record NZ_JBFAID010000130.1, on the reverse strand, counting down.
CCCTCGACGACGCGCGCCGACCCGACTGCCCGGCCTGCGGGGCACTCGGATGAGACACCCTTTGTCAACCACCGGTTCATGCAGCGAGCTTGGTCGGCTGATTGACCCGGCCGAGGGCGCGGTTGCGGTTGGCGACGTGGACGCTCTCGTCGTACGGCACGCCCTTGGTCAGGCA
>NZ_JBFAID010000129.1:0-2645 GCF_040654475.1 Micromonospora sp. NPDC050686 | reverse complement strand
ACCCGGCACCGCATCAGCGGGTCAGACCGGGACCGTCCCACCGCAAGGCGGGACTACCAATCGTGTGCTCGCCAGAGCGCACTGAAAGGTAACGGTTCTGGTCGGAGGGGGCGGGTCGGGTGGGTTCCACGAATGAGCCGGGCGGCGAGGTGTTGCCGTTCGTCGACGAGCATTCGGTGCTCGTCGCCGCACCCGCCGACGCGGTCTGGCGGGCACTCGCCCGGCAGGTGGCCGGTTTCCGCTCTGACGGCACGGCGCCGCTGGCGCACCTGCTCGGCGCGGTGCCGGTCCGCGCCGCCGGCACCCCGCTGGACGAGGGCGCGACGGTGCCCGGCTTCGCGGTGGCCGAGGCCGCCCCCGGGCGGTACGTCCGGCTCACCGGGCGGCACCGGTTCTCCCGCTACGCGCTGCTGTGGACCCTGACGCCGCAGCCGGGCGGCACGCTGCTCAGCGCCCGGACGGAGGCGGCGTTCCCCGGCCCGCACGGTCGGGCCTACCGCCTGCTGGTGATCAGCTCCGGCGCGCACCGGACGATGGTGCGCCGGATGCTGCGGACGGTACGGCGCTGGGCGCAGGGCTGACGGCTCGTCCGCCATTCCCGCAGGGCAGAAAGGGCGAACCTGGAGGGCTTCCGCGTCCACACCTTCCGGCTGGTCGACGAGGCCGGGGCGACCACGCTGGTCAAGTTCCACTGGAAGCCGAAGCTGGGCGTGCACTCGCTGACCGGGGAGGAGGCGCAGCTGCTCAGCGGCATCGACCCCGACTTCCACCGGCGGGACCTGTACGACGCGAACGAGGCCGGCGCGTACCCGGAGTGGGAGCTGGGCATCCAGGTCTTCCCGGACACGCCGGAGGAGACCTTCGCCGGCATCGACCTGCTCGACCCCACGAAGATCGTCCCGGAGGAGCTGGCCCCGGTGCAGCCGGTCGGGCGGCTGGTGCTCAACCGGACGCCCGTGCTGGAGCAGGCCGGGGTGGCCGGCACGCCGGGCGTCGTCGCGGCCGGCTCGGCGACGGAGGCCCTCACCTCGGTGCGGCAGCTGATGGCGGCGCACCGGGTCTGGGAACGGTTCCCCGCCACGGTCTCCTGACGCTCACGAGGGCGGCCCGCCGATACGCCGACGGGCCGCCCTCATCGGGGTCGGCCCGGGTCTCCCCGGGCCGACCCGGGAGCACCCGGCCGGTCAGCCGGACGGGTTGCTGTTCAGCGCCGTCGTCTCGATCTTGTCGAGCTTGCGGATCTCGATCTGGTCGAGCTTGCCGGTCTCCTTCTTCTCGACCTTGCGGCTCTCGGGCTTCTTCATGCCGTCCACCTCCCTTCGCCCCGTCGGCGGGTACGGCTGATCTCCCGGCGGACCCGCTGGCCGTGCCGGTGCCACCAGGCTCTGGTCCACAGCACCAGGCACAGGAGGCTGACGCCGACGAACGCCGCCGCGTCGAACAGTTCCGCGGCGGCGCCCCCGGCGACGATCGTGTGCGCGGCCGTGGTGAGCAGCGTGACGCTGACCGGCAGCGTGACCAGCGCCGCGACGGCCAGGCAGGCAGTGGTCCCGACGACGAGCACCACGGTGTAGACGCGCACCGCGACCCGCTCGCGCGGCGTCAGCCGCCGGCTCGGGTCCTCGCCCGGCCCGTCCCGGCGGGACAGCCGGTGCAGCGCCCGCCGGGCCAGGTGGCGCGCGTACGCCGAGCCGTCGGCGTACAGGTTGGCGCAGCCGGTCAGGTCCTGCAGGACGAAATACGCGTCGGTGCGCATGAAGACCAGGAACTGGGCGGGGACCAGGGTCAGCGAGAGCAGCCCGACCGCCGCGACCAGGTCACGCGCCGACCCGGCCAGGCCGGTGCCGGCGAGCACCAGCACGACGACGGCGGACACCACCAGGTTCAGCGCGATACCGGCGAGATACACGGTCAGCCGCGCCCGGCGCGGGGCGGCCCACACGCCGCTGACGTCGGTCTGCGCCACCAGGAACTGCAGGCGGGTGCCCAGGCTCATCCGCCCCGGCGCGCCGGTGGCGCGGGCGGTGAGCAGGTGGGCGAACTCGTGCAGCAGGATCAGCGACCAGACGATGACGAGGTTGCCGAGCAGCACCGCGCCACTGCTGCCGCTCCACAGCAGGTCGCGGTAGCTCGGCGCCAGCCCGGGGTCGACCGCGATCGCCGCCAGCGCCGCGAGGACCACCGCCGCGGCGGCCAGGGCCACCGCCGGGTGCAGCAGCCAGCGCACGTGCGCCGGCCGCAGCCACGGCAGCATCGACTGGGGTACGGGCGGTTGCGCCAGCGCGCGGTCGTCGAGCTCGGCGACGAACCCGAGGTCGACCAGGGACGCGACGAAGGCGGCCACGTCGACGTCGGCGCCGGTCTCCGCCCGCAGCCGGGCGCGTACCTCGTCGACCGTGCCGTCGGCCAGCAGGGTGACGGCCCGCTGCCCGACCGGTGGCACCGCGATGAACTCGCCGGTTTCGACCCGCCCCACGATCCAGGACTCCCCCTCGGCGCGCAGGTGCAGCGGGTGCAGCCGGACTCGGGTGGTGCCGGTGACCGTGGTGGGGGCGCTGATGGCATTACCTTCCTTCATCAGAGGTCCCCTTCCGGGAACGCTTGCGGCGCTTGTCCCTTGAGGACTGAGATGAGACGGCGTCCCG
>NZ_JBFAID010000128.1:0-2692 GCF_040654475.1 Micromonospora sp. NPDC050686 | reverse complement strand
GCCCGGCCGACGAAGTCGCCCCGGCAGGACGGGTGGGTGTCGAACGCCTCGCTGTTGTCGTCGCGGCTGGTGGTGCCCTGCACCGCGCTGTAGCCCAGGCCGCGGCGGGCGAAGGAGCCCCAGATGATGCAGGCGTTCTCGCCGCCGGTCAGCGCCGCGTCGGCGGCGACGATCGCGTCCCGGCCGGTGACGAAGCCCGGTCGGCAGCCCTGCATCTTCAGCCCGTCGATGACCAGTTGCAGCGCCAGGTTGTTGCCACCGGTGCGCCACGACTCGTAGGCGTTCGGGTTGAACCCGTGCCGGTCGACGAGGTTCCAGGTCATGTCCCACAGCACGGCGGCCCAGCCGTGGCCGATGCCGTGCGGGGCCGCCAGCGAGGTGCCGTCCAGCCAGCCGCCGGTCTTGATGCTGTCGTAGGTGAACGGCTGGATCTCCATGTTCCGCGAGTACGGCCGCGGCCGGATGCCGCCACCGACCCGGCTGTCCTGGAACAGCGGGTACTGGCCGTAGCCCCGGGCGTTCTCCGGATCGTCGATGGCGGGGTTGAGCAGCGAGGTGATCGCGAGGAAGTCGCTCCAGCCCTCACCCATCTGCTCGTCGCCGGTGAGGCAGTTGACCGTCGGGCCGCCGGTGAGCCGGTTGGAGACCCCGTGGCCGTACTCGTGGAAGATCGTCTCCGAGCGGAACGAGGCGTCCCGCATCGCCGGCCGGTCCAGGTTGCGGTGCACCCGGCCGGCCGCCGGCAGACCCGCCCGGATGCTGGCCCCGTCGGCCTGGCTCACCATGACCGCCGGGATACCGACGGCCGGGTTCATCGAGCCGCTCATCACCACCGGCGCGCTCGCGACGTTGTTCACCACCACCACGGCGGCGGCGCCCGCCCGCTCGGCGTTGCCCACCTGGGTGTGGTAGTTGCAGGCGCTCGTGCGGTCGACCACCGCGATCGCGCCGGCCGGCAGCCGGTACTCGGTGCAGCCGTCGCCGGCCGCCCCGACGCCGTCGTCGACCGACACCATCTGGCCGGCGAAGCCGGCGCTGGTCGGCGCCGGGGTGAACCGCGCGTACTCCGCCTCGTACGTGCCGGCGGCGGAGCCGCCGTCGACGGTCACCGCGTTCGGCAGGCCGAACTGGTTGCCCGGCCAGAGGAACATCTGCATCCGGGGCCGCCCGCCGTCCAGCGCCGGGGTGGAGAAGTTGGCGTTGTTCTGCCCCGAGCCGTCGTGCGCCTCGCACTGCACGTCGTCGCCGCCGGTCCCACCGCGGCCGTAGTTGTTGACCTGGAAGTTGCCGGACGCCTCGTCGAAGCCGTACCGGTAGGTCAGGTCGTGCACGACGTTGCACCAGTAGAACTGGTTCACCACCGCGGCCTGGGTGTAGGTCTGCGGGTGCTCGTTCAGGTCAGCCGGGAAGTTGAAGCTGAGGCCGGCGCCGCCGTCGGCCGCGCTGTCCGGGTCGACCTGGTTGTTGGCGTCCCGGTCGGTGTAGGCGTGCGCGTTGTTGCCCCGGGTGGTGGTGTGCTCGGCGCCGGGAGCGCCGTCGGTGTCGTGCCAGCCGTACGGCGAGGCGTCCCCGTCGGCCGGGTTGGTCACCAGGGTCTGCGGGCCGTCGTTCGGGTCGCCCTTGGGGAACTCGAACACCCGGTAGCTCGACCCGTCCTGGGCGGGGTTCGGCGGCCGGACACTCGCGGCGGCGGCGGCCGGGGCGGCGGCCGTCGTCGGTGCCGCCCGGCGGCCCAGCGTGCTGGCCAGGTCGGCCGGGCTGTCCTGGTCGGTCCAGTCGTCGGCCGCGAGCAGCTCGCCGCTCTCGGCGTCGACCGTGGCGTTCCACAGGTGCACGTCGCTGGAGTCGTCGATCACCACCTGCCAGGCCGGGCGCAGGCCGTCCCCGGTGGGCTGCCAGCCGAGCTTGGCGGGGATGGGCTGGTCGGAGATGCCGCCGCCGGAGACGACGGTGCGCCCGGCCGGGCCAGCCGTGCGGGTGAGCACCCGGGGGCTCTGCGGGTCGGCGAGGTCGAGGCCGTCGGCGGCGGCCCGCACCGCGTCGACCGCGTCCAGGGCCGGCGCGGCCGTGGCCGCCCCGGTCAGACCGGGGACCAGGGTGTCGCCGACGAAGACGACACTGCCGTCGCGGGCGACGCTGACGGTGGTGGTGGCGCCGAAGACCTCCCGCTCCTGGTGCCGCTGCGCCAGGTTGACGTGGGTCACCCCGCTGTGCTTGCTGGTGTAGCTGGAGGCCACCGTGAGCTCGGCGAGGTCCGTGGCGCGGACCCCGTACTCGGCCGGATGAGCCCGCAGGTAGCGGGTGGCGATCTCCTCGGGGCTGCCCTCGTTCGGGCCGGTGAGGAACCGGCCGAGGGGTTTCGGTTGCTCGTCGGTCGCGGCCCAACCGGGTTGGGCGGTGAACGGCCCGAGGGCCACGACGAGTCCGGTGGCCATCAGCACCGCGGCGGTGCGTCGGCCTCGCGAACGCAGGGGGGATGTCGGCACGGGGTTCTCCCTCTTTGCTGTACGGGACGCGGCGGGTTACGCCTCGAACTGGCCCGCGACGTGCCCGGAGGGAGCGTTCCGAGATCGGACGCTCCCTCCGGTGTCGCGGTCAGGGATCAGCTGATGAACCTGAAGTAGGCCCGGTGCTGGTAGCCGTTGTCGAGGGTGAGGACGAACTCGCGGCAGGTGCCGGCCCAGGCGGGGTC
>NZ_JBFAID010000127.1:0-3055 GCF_040654475.1 Micromonospora sp. NPDC050686 | reverse complement strand
GCTGGGCCGGGGCGCGTGGGTGCTGGTGGTGCTTTTTCTCGCCGCCTCGACCGGGGCCAAGGCCAGCTCGGTGCCGGTGGTGCTGGCCGCGCTGGTCTTCACCGCCGTGGTGCTGCCGGCCGTGCGGCGGCGGGTGCCCCGGGCGCTGCTGGTCGCGGTGGGCGCGGCGCTGGCGGCGCAGCTCTTCGCCACGGCGGTGCTGTTCGCCTTCGCCAGCCACGGGGTGACCGTCGACCCGCTCTCCGGGCTGCGGCCGTACGTCGGCGCAGCAGCCGAGCGTCCGGTCCTGCTCACCGGGGTGATCTGGCTGGCCGTCGGGCTGGCCTTCCTGCTCAGCCTCCAGCTGCGGCTGGCCGGCGTGGTGGCGCTGCTGCGGCTGCGCCGCTGGCGGCTGGAGCCGGTGCAGCTGTTCCTGCTCGGTGGGGCGCTCGCCGGCCCGGCCGTCTACCTGCTGGTCGGCCACCCGGGCAGCAGCAACCAGTACTTCACCCGGGCCGGGTTCGCCTTCGGGGTGCTCCTCTCCGCCTGGGGCTACGCCGAGCTGTTCGACCGGGCCGCGCTGCCGCGAAGGGGCCAGCTCCTGCTCGCCCTGTCGGCGGCCGGCTTCGCCGTCGCGCTCACCGCCGTGCAGCTCCGCCACCCGGCCACCGTGACCAGCGACCCCGCGTACCGCCCGGTGCTGCCGCTGCTCTGGTGGGCCGGCGCCCTGCTGGTGCTGGTGCTGCTGGGTTGGCTGAGCTGGCCGGCGCTGGTGCAGCGCTGGCCCGGGCTGGCCGGCCGGGGCGGGCTGCTGCTGCTCACCGGGGTGCTGGTGGCCGGCGCGCCGGGCCTGGTGACGGACGCCGCGGCGGCCCGGCAGCACCCCAACGGCGGGGCGTACGCGGTGGTGCCGATGCCCGCCTCCCGGGTCGCGGCGGCCCGCTGGGTGCGCGCGCACAGCGATCCCGACGACGTGCTGGCCACCAACGTGCACTGCCGGCAGGTGGTGGACGGCTGGTGCGACGCCCGGACCTTCTGGCTCAGCGCCTATGCGGAGCGCGCGGTGCTGGTGGAGGGCTGGGCGTTCGCCCCCCGGATGGTGGGCCTGCCCGGCGGCCCGTACGCGCCGTTCTGGGCGCCCGAGCGGCTGGGCGCCAACGACGCGGCGTTCACCGCCCCGACCGCCGCCGGCCTGGCCGAGCTGCGCGACCGGTACGGGGTGCGCTGGCTGGTCGTCGACCGCGAGGTCGAGCCGGAGTCGCCGGACCTCGCCGGGCTGGCCGACCTGCGCTTCGACAACGAGCGGACGGCCGTCTACCAGCTGCGCTGATCGGCGGCGTCCGTCCGTGCGGACCGGCTGGTGAGGGACGGCGGGGGCCCGCTCCGGCTGGTAGCGTCCGTCGCGTTCGCCGACGCGGCTGTGACGGAGGTCGACGTGGGATCCACCCGCCCGGAACCACTGCTCTCCGTCGTGGTGCCCATGTTCAACGAGGAGAGCGTGCTGCCGCTGTTCGCGCGGCGACTGCGGGCGGTCCTCGACGATCTCGGCGAGCCGTACGAGGTGGTGGCCGTCGACGACGGCAGCACAGACGGCACGGCGGCCGGGCTGGCCGCCCTGCGCGCCGGCTGGCCCGCCCTGCGGGTGGTGCGGCTGCGCCGCAACAGCGGCCACCAGGCCGCGTTGGTCGCCGGGCTGCTGCGCGGGCACGGCCGGTACCTGGTCAGCATCGACGCCGACCTGCAGGACCCGCCCGAGACGATCGTGGAGATGCTGCGCCGGGCCCGCGCCGAGGGCCTCGACATCGTGTACGGCGTCCGCGTCGACCGCAGCACCGACGGCGCGTTCAAGCGGTGGACCGCCGGCGCGTACTACCGGCTGATGCGGCGGCTGGTCGGCAAGCAGGTGACCGCCCAGGCGGGGGACTTCCGGCTGCTCAGTCGGGCGGCGGTGGAGGCGCTGCGGGAGCTGCCCGAGCGCAGCCCGGTGCTGCGGCTGGTGGTGCCGTGGCTGGGCTTTCCCAGCGGTGAGGTGACGTACCAGCGCCATGAGCGGGCCGCCGGCCGCACGAAGTACCCGCTGTCCCGGATGGTGGGTCTGGCCGCGGAGAGCGTGACCAGCTTCTCCGCCGCCCCGCTGCGCTTCGCCACCTGGCTGGGGCTGGCCGGGGTGGCGGTCTGCGGGGTGCTGGTGGTGCTGGCCGTGGCCGCCTGGCTGGGCGGGGCCACGGTCAGCGGCTGGCCCTCGCTCTACCTGGCGATCCTGTTCCTGGGCGCGGTGCAGCTGCTCTGCCTCGGCCTGCTCGGCGAATACGTCGCCCGCATCTACACCGCGGTGCAGGGCCGGCCGGCGTACTTCGTGGCCGCCGACACCGCCGACGACGTGATCCCGGCCGGCGGCGCGGAGGTGGTGGCGGACACCGCCGAGGAGCAGCCGGCCGCGTACGTCGACACGCTCCGGTGAGCGGCCTCGCCGTCGCCGACCCCGTCGGGCCGGCCGCCGCGCCCCCCGCAGGCGCGCCCCGCCTCGGTTTCCTGCCGGCCGTGGTCGGTTACGCCGTGGTCGCGGTGGTTCTGCTGGCCACCGGCACGCCGCTGGTCGATCTGGTCGCGTACACGGGGTATGCGTTGGTGTGGGTGGTGGTGCCGGGGACGTTGGTGTTCCGGTCGGTGCGGTCGCGGCCGTTCACGCTGGTGGAGGATCTGGCGTTCGGTGCGGTGGTCGGGTTGGTGTTGGAGTTGGCGGCGTGGGCGGTGTTCGTGGCCGCGGGCGCGGGGCGTTGGTTGTGGTTGTGGCCGCTGGTGGTGTTGCTGCCGTACGCGCTGCTGCCCGGGCTGCGCCGGCACTGGTGGGCGCGGTACCCGGTCCGCGTCCCGACGGGTTGGGCGTGGACGCTGGCCGCGGTGGTGGTCGGCTTTACCGGTTATCTCGCCGGCTCGTTCCTGACCACCACCCCGGTCCTGTCCCGGTCGGAGGGCCAGGAGCAGTACATCGACCTGGCGTTCCAGTTGTCGGTGGCGGGGGCGGCGACGCATCAGGTGCCGTTGGATGTGCCGCAGGTGGCGGGGGAGCCGCTGC
>NZ_JBFAID010000126.1:0-3104 GCF_040654475.1 Micromonospora sp. NPDC050686 | reverse complement strand
CGACATCCGCCACCACGTCCCCACCGGCATACCCGAACCCGAACGCGCCCTCTCCCTCGCCGCCGCCACCGGCTTCGCCCTGCCCCCCGACGACGAGCCCGCGCTGCGGCTGCGCGCCGACCTGCCGGATCCCGGGCTGGACCTGCCGGCCGGCGGGTACGTGGTGCTGCACCCCGGGTCGTCGGTGCCGGCCCGGGCCTGCCCGCCCGAGCACTGCGCGCGGATCGTGGCCGCCCTGGCCGCCGACGGGCACCCGGTGGTGGTCACCGGCGGCCCGGACGAGCGGGAGCTGACCGCCCGGGTCGCCGCCGCCGGCGGGGTGGACCTCGGCGGTCGCACCGACCTGGCCGGGCTGGCCCGGATCCTCGCCGGGGCCCGCTGCCTGGTCGTGGGCAACACCGGCCCGGCGCACCTCGCCGCCGCCGTCGGCACCCCCGTGGTCAGCCTCTTCGCCCCCACCGTCCCGTACGGACAGTGGGGCCCCTACCGGGTGCCGGCCGTCCGGCTCGGCGACGCCGGCGCACCCTGCCGGGACACCCGGGCGGCCCGCTGCCCGGTCCCCGGCCACCCCTGCCTCGGCGGCGTCGACCCGGGTGACGTGGTCGCCGCCGTCCGGCTCCTGACGCGCCGACCCCCCGACTGAGCAGGCGCCGTCACCCCCCTTCGACCCGACCCGAGGCGATCGTGTGAGGAGAGACATGAACGTCCTGCTCTGGCACGTGCACGGCTCCTGGACGACGTCCTTCGTGCACGGCCGGCACCGCTACCTGGTGCCGGTCACCCCCGGCCGCGGTCCGTACGGGCTGGGCCGGGCGCGCACCTACCCGTGGCCGGACAACGCCGTCGAGGTGACCCCGCAGGAGCTGGCCGGGACCGACGTGGACCTGGTGATCCTCCAGCGTCCCGAGGAGCTGGAGCTGGCCGAGCAGTGGCTCGGCCGGCGGCCCGGGCGGGACGTGCCGGCGATCTACGTCGAGCACAACACCCCCAAGGGCGACGTGCCGAACACCCGACACCCGATGGCCGACCGGGACGACCTGCTGCTCACCCACGTCACCCACTTCAACGAGCTGTTCTGGGACAACGGCGGCACCCGCAGCACCGTCGTCGAGCACGGCATCGTGCCCCCGGCCGTCGAGTGGACCGGCGAACTGGACCGGCTCGCCGTGGTCACCAACGAGCCGGTACGCCGCTGGCGGGTCACCGGCACCGACCTGCTGCCCCGGTTCACCGCCGTCGCGCCGCTGGACGTGTTCGGCATGGGGGTGGCCGGGCTGCCCGCCGCCCTCACCGCCCGGGGCGCGCCGGTCCTCCACCCGGTGACCGGGTACGACGACCTGCCCCAGGACCGGATGCACCAGGAGATGGCCCGGCGGCGGGCCTATCTGCACCTGTGCCGGTGGACCTCGCTCGGGCTCAGCCTGATCGAGGCGATGTCGATCGGCATGCCGGTGGTCGCACTGGCCACCACCGAGGCGGTCGACGCCGTACCCGCCGACGCGGGGGTGCTCTCCACCCGCGTCGACACCCTGGTCGAGGCGGCCCGGTGGCTCGCCACCGACCGGGAGGCGGCGTACCGGCTGGGCGCTCGGGGACGTGACGTGGCGAAGGAACGGTTCGGGCTGGAGCGGTTCCTGGCCGACTGGGACCGGCTGATGGAGGAGGAGACATGCGCATCGCGATGATTTCGGAGCACGCGAGCCCGCTCGCCGTGCTCGGCGAGGAGGACGCCGGCGGCCAGAACACCCACGTGGCGGAGCTCGCGGCCGCGCTCGCCGGCGAGGGGCACGACGTACGCGTCTACACCCGCCGCGACTCCCCCGCCCTGCCCGAGTACGTGGCCAGCCCGGACGGGTACCAGGTCTGCCACGTGCCCGCCGGGCCGGCGCAGCGGGTGCCGAAGGACGACCTGCTGCCGTACATGGGCGAGTTCGGGCGGTGGCTGGCCGACCGGTGGCGCGGGGACTGGACCCCGGAGGTGGCCCACGCGCACTTCTGGATGAGCGGGCTGGCCACCGTGCACGCCGCCCGGCGTACCGGGGTGCCGGTGGTGCTGACGTACCACGCGCTGGGTTCGGTGAAGCGCCGCCACCAGGGCACGAAGGACACCAGCCCGCGCCGCCGGATCGGCTACGAGCGGGCCCTCGGCCGCGCGGTCGACCGGGTGATCGTGCAGTGCGCGGACGAGATGGGCGAGCTGGTCCGGATGGGCGTGCCCCGGTCCCGGATGGCCCTGGTCCCGTCCGGCGTGAACGAGAGCGTGTTCCACCCCGACGGGCCGGTTGCGCCACGCGACCCGGCCCGGCCGCGGCTGCTCACCGTGGGCCGGATGGTGGAACGCAAGGGCTTCCTGGACGTGGTGCGGGCGCTGCCGGCGGTGCCGGAAGCGGAGTGCGCGGTGGTCGGCGGGCCCGCCGCCGACCTGCTGCCCGCCGACGCCTTCGCCCGCAAGCTGCGGGCCGCCGCCGAGTCCTGCGGGGTGGCCGACCGGGTGAAGCTGGTCGGCGGGGTGCCCCGGGAGGAGATGGGCCGCTGGTACCGGTCGGCCGACGTGCTGGTCGCCGCCCCCTGGTACGAGCCGTTCGGGCTCACCCCGTTGGAGGCGATGGCCTGCGGCGTGCCGGTCGTCGGCACCAACGTGGGCGGCATCGCGGACACCGTGGTCGACGGGCTGACCGGCGACCTGGTGCCGCCGCGCGACCCCCGCACGCTGGGCGTGGCCCTGCGCCGGCTGCTCGCCGACAAGGTCCGGCGCTTCGCGTACGCCACGGCGGCGCTGGACCGGATCCGCAGCCGGTACTCGTGGAAGCGGTGCGCCGAACAGCTCGGCGCGGTCTACGCCTCGGTGGCCACCCTCGGCCGCCCCGCCCCGGCGGTGGCCTGATGAGCGAAGCCCTCTCCCCGCTGGACGACCACCTGACCGGCCTGGCGGCGGCGCTGCTGCCGTACCGGCGGGCGGCCGAGCGGCTGGCCGACTGGGGCACCGAGCTGGCCTGCACGCTGTCCCGGGGCGGCCGGTTGCTGGTGGCCGGCAACGGCGGCAGCGCCGCCGAGGCCCAACACCTCACCGCCGAACTGGTCGGCAAACTCCGCGACGACCGCGA
>NZ_JBFAID010000125.1:0-3168 GCF_040654475.1 Micromonospora sp. NPDC050686 | reverse complement strand
CGACATCCGCCACCACGTCCCCACCGGCATACCCGAACCCGAACGCGCCCTCTCCCTCGCCGCCGCCACCGGCTTCGCCCTGCCCCCCGACGACGGGCCGGGGCTGCGGCTGCGCGCCGACGCCGTCCCGCCACCGCCGCGCGAGCTGGGCGGGCCGGGCTACCTGGTGGTGCATCCCGGTTCCACCGTCCAGGCGCGGGCCTGCCCGCCCGAGCTGGCCGCGCGGATCGTCCGGGCGCTCACCGGCGCCGGGTACCGGGTGGTGGTCACCGGCGGCCCCGACGAGCGGGAGCTGACCGCCCGGGTGGCTGGCGACGCCGGCGTCGACCTGGGCGGGCGGACCAGCCTGGCCGACCTCGCCGGGGTGCTCGCCGGGGCCGGCGCGCTGGTCGTCGGAAACACCGGGCCCGCGCACGTGGCCGCAGCGCTCGGCGTGCCGGTGGTCAGCCTCTTCGCCCCCACCGTCCCGTACGGACAGTGGGGCCCCTACCGGGTGCCGGCCGTCCGGCTCGGCGACGCCGGCGCACCCTGCCGGGACACCCGGGCGGCCCGCTGCCCGGTCCCCGGCCACCCCTGCCTGTCCGGGGTGGACCCGGCCCGGGTGCTGGAGGCGGTCCGCCTGCTCGGGATACCCGCCGACCGCCCGGTGCCGGCCGTCACCGCTGCCGCGCGGGCGGATGCCGTCCCCGGTCACGCCCGGTCGGCGTGGGCCGGTCGGCGGGCCGCCGCGACCGCCACCGGCGGGAGCGGCCGATGAACGTGCTGGTGTGGCACGTGCACGGGTCGTGGATGACCTCCTTCGTGCACGGCAAGCACCGCTACCTGGTGCCGGCGACCCCCGACCGGGGGCCGTACGGGCTGGGCCGGGCGCGCACCTACCCGTGGCCGGACAACGCCGTCGAGGTGACCCCGGAGCAACTGCGCCGGGCCGACGTCGACGTCGTCCTGCTGCAACGCCCGGAGGAACTCGACCTGGCCGAGCAGTGGCTGGGCCGGCGGCCCGGGCGGGACGTGCCGGCGATCTACGTCGAGCACAACACCCCCAAGGGCGACGTGCCGAACACCCGGCACCCGATGGCCGACCGGGACGACCTGCTGCTCACCCACGTCACCGCGTTCAACGAACTGTTCTGGGACAACGGCGGCACCCGCAGCACCGTCGTCGAGCACGGCATCGTGCCCCCGGCCGTCGAGTGGACCGGCGAACTGGACCGGCTCGCCGTGGTCATCAACGAGCCGGTACGCCGCTGGCGGGTCACCGGCACCGACCTGCTGCCGGCGTTCGCCGAGCTGGCGCCGCTGGACGTCTTCGGGATGGGGGTCGCCGGGCTGGCCGAGCGGCTGGGCCTGCCCCCCGACCGGCTCGCCACCCACGACGACGTGCCGCAGCACCGGATGCACGCCGAGCTGGGGCGGCGGCGGGCGTACCTGCACCTGTGCCGGTGGACCTCGCTCGGGCTCAGCCTGATCGAGGCGATGTCGATCGGCATGCCGGTGGTCGCGCTGGCCACCACCGAGGCCGTGGTGGCGGTGCCACCGACGGCGGGAGTCCTGTCCACCCGGATCGACGTCCTGCGCGACGGCGCGCGGCGGTTCCTCGAGGACCCGTCGCTGGCCGCCCGTACGGGCGGCCAGGCCCGCGCGGCCGCGCGGGACCGCTACGGCCTGGATCGTTTCCTCGCCGACTGGGACCGGCTGCTGGAGGAGGAAGTATGCGCGTCGCGATGATCTCGGAGCACGCCAGCCCGCTCGCCGTCCTCGGCGGGGAGGACGCGGGCGGTCAGAACACGCACGTCGCGGAGCTCTCCGCCGCCCTGGTGGCCGCCGGTCACGAGGTACGCGTCTACACCCGGCGCGACGCCCCCGACCTGCCGGTGACCGTCCGCGCCCCGGACGGCTTCGACGTGGTGCACGTGCCGGCCGGGCCCGCCGAGCCGCTGGCCAAGGACGCGCTGCTGCCGCACATGCGCGAGTTCAGTCGCTGGCTGGTGGACCGGTGGCGGGGCGGCGACTGGGTTCCCGAGGTCATCCACGCCCACTTCTGGATGAGTGGGCTGGCCGCGTTTACCGCCGGTCGGCAGACCGGGGTGCCGGTGGTGCAGACGTACCACGCGCTGGGCACGGTGAAGCGGCGCCACCAGGGGGTGCAGGACACCAGCCCGGCCCGGCGGGTGGCGTACGAGCGGGAGCTGGGCTGCGCGGCCGACCGGGTGATCGCCCAGTGCCGGGACGAGGTCGGTGAGCTGGTCCGGATGGGTGTGCCCCGGTCCCGGATGACGATCATCCCGTCCGGGGTGAACCTGAGCACGTTCACCCCGCTCGGCCGGGCCGCCGAGCGGGAGGACGGGCGGGCCCGGATCCTCACCGTCGGCCGGCTGGTGGAACGCAAGGGCTTCCAGACCGTGGTCCGGGCGATGACCCGGGTCCCCGACGCCGAGTGCGTGGTGGTGGGCGGCCCGCCCGCCGGGCTGCTGGAGTCCGACCCGTACGCCCGGCGGTTGCGTGCCCTGGCCGCCTCCTGCGGGGTGGCCGACCGGGTGAAGTTGATCGGCGCGGTGCCCCGGGAGGAGATGGGCCGCTGGTACCGGTCGGCGGACGTGCTGGTCGCCGCCCCCTGGTACGAGCCGTTCGGGCTCACCCCGCTGGAGGCGATGGCCTGCGGCATCCCGGTGATCGGCACCGCGGTCGGTGGCCTCACCGACACGGTGGTCCCGGGTGTCACCGGTGACCTGGTGCCGGCCCGGGATCCGCGGGCGCTCGGCGCCGCGATCCAGGGCCTGCTCACCGACCGGATCCGCCGCTTCCGGTACGCCACCGCGGCGCTGGACCGGGCCCGCCGGCGCTACTCCTGGGCGGCCACCGCGGAGCGGCTCGCCGAGGTGTACGGGGAGGTGGCCGCGGTGCGCCGGCCGAGCCGGGTGGTCGCCGGATGACGGCCGAGCCGACGGGCGCCGGGGGGCCGTCCGTGCTCGACGCGCACCTCGCCGGCCTGGCCCAGGCGCTGCTGTCCTACCGGCGCTGCGACGGGCTGCTCGCCCGGTGGGGGGACGAGCTGGCCCGTACGCTGGTCGGCGGCGGCCGGTTGCTGGTGGCCGGCAACGGCGGCAGCGCCGCCGAGGCCCAACACCTCACCGCCGAACTGGTCGGCAAACTCCGCGACGACCGCGA
>NZ_JBFAID010000124.1:0-3388 GCF_040654475.1 Micromonospora sp. NPDC050686 | reverse complement strand
CCTCGACCTGCCCGAACAGGTCTGGATCAACAAGCCCGAGCCGCAACGACAAGCCGCTTAACTCCCGTTGGCCTCAATCCCTTGACACGTTCCGCAGCGTCCGCCGACGTTCATGGGGCCCGGCTCCGAGGCGGCGGCGGCGCCCGTCCGCACTCGTTCGGCCTCGGCCGCCACCGTTGATGTCAACGACTGATGTCAGGTCGCCGCTGGTCCGCTCCATGCCTACCGTCGGCGCCGGCCGCCCGCCACACCGCCCCCGACCACCGACTCACCCGCCTGTGACACCGGCCGTTGAGATCGGTTCGGGTGGGTACCGCTTGGGTCGAAGACTCATACGCCACGTCCCGGCGCTGGTGGGTTGCGTACGGACGTAGACGTAGACGTAGACGTAGACGTAGACGTAGACGTGGACGTGCTGCTGCGCGGCGGACCCGGTGACGGCCAGGTGGTGCCCGGCGGCGGGGAGGCCGTCGTCTGGCAGGCCTGCCTTTACGAGATCACGCGCGAGTACGGCCGCCGGCGCGGACGCGACCTGCGCGTGTACCGGCACCGCCCTGACTGCTGTGAGCCGTACGGCCGAGGCGCCGAGGACCGCTGCGAGTGATCTGCCCGTCCGTATGCCGGCAGTAAAGCGCCACCCCGCCCTGGCGGCGGCCGCGCCGACGACACCGAGACGGGCACGGTGCTGCGGTGGGAGTTCGAGTCGGAGCCGGGCCCCCTGCGCACGGTCCATCGCCTGCTGGGCACCGGCACCGCCGGACCGTGGCGCAAACAGGCACAGCGTCGCCGAGAACTCGGCAGGAGCAGCACCGGACCTGGGCGCGCCCGGAACGACAATTATTGGTACCCGTGGCCGGCTCGAGGCCATGCTTTCCGACCACGCCCGCCCGCCGGTCAATGCAATCGCAGCTCTGGCATTTCCAAGCCTCGGCCTTCACTGTGCTGTGGACGACACTGACGGCAGGGCGCGCTGGCTCGCGAGTGCGCCTGACGCGGTCAAGTTGCCTCCGGGGCCGGCGGTCGGCAGACCCAGGGCCAGTTCGTGCATTTCCGCTGGAAGTAGGAACCTCGGCTTCCCGACCTCTCGCGCTGCCGCCGAGGTGGCTCCTGAGCTGCGGAAACGCCTCCCATCGGCTTCCGCCATCTTCCGCCGTTACTCGCGCTCGGTTGTGTCGGATCTGTGCCCGGTGATCATGTGCTCTCCAGCTTTCGCAGCCGGTCGCTGGTCGAGCAGCGCCACCGGGTCGACCTGGGACGCACGTGATATCCGTGATCCGGAGCTGGCTGACCCACATCCATCCCGATCCGGTCCAGTGCGGCCGGCAACCTGGCTCAGCCCACCGACGCCGCGGTCGCCGTGGCGCACCGCCGACGTGCCGTATCCGAGCGAGGGGTGCCGCTCCAGGACGCGGCGGGCTAGATCATTGCCCGGCTGGCCGCAGCCGGTTGCCGACCGTCCGGGTGCTCCGGCCCTGGCTGATGTCGATGTGCTCACCGGTCGCACGCCATGGCACCCAAGTGGTCGGACTGGGTCTCTCACCCGCAAGTACTAGGCCGGCCGCGCTATGGGAAGCGTTCGGCAGGGCAGCAGTTGGCTCCAGACGTTACAACGCTCTCGCATCTGCATCGCACGTAGCTTGCAGGGTTATCTCATACCACCCGCTGGTGGGGAAGTAGACCGGGGAAGAGCTGGGACGCGAAGGTAGGGACCGGACGGTAGCGTTGCGGGCGTGACAGAGACGGTGACCAGCGCCCCAACCTCCAGCCCAGCCAGCACCAGGGAATGGCTGCTAGGACGGTCAAAGCGGGACTTTGTGCCGATAAGGCGCGTCTTCGTGCAGCGCCCGCCCGGGGTCGAACCGCGGGAGGGCCCACTCGCCGAGTTCGTCCGCCGGCGACAGAAGCGGGCGCTGTTGGCATACCTCATTATATCGGCAGGTATCAGTGCCGAACATCCGGAGACCGGATGGAGCGTCACGCTCCCCAGCGGGGCCTGGGCCAGGCTGATGGACACCACACTCGCAGCTCAGCCGGAGTCGGCGCTCACCGCCGTGTCGAAGACGCTGACCTGGCTGGAGCAGCGAGAGCTCATCGCTCGCCAGCGAGTTGGACGTTCCCGGCAGGTCCGGGTAACTCGACTCCTCGAGGACGGCAGCGGCGACCCGTACACGCGTCCGGGCACTGCCGGCAACCGTGACCCGTACATCAAGCTGCCCCACGAGTTCTGGCTGAAGGATTGGAGCAGCCGCCTCTCCCTGCCCGCCATCGCGATGCTTCTGGTCGCCAGCGCGGAGAAGCCGGGCTTCGAGTTGCCGACCGAGCGGGTGCCAGGCTGGTACGGCTGGTCAGCCGACACGGCCGAGGACGGGTTCCGCGAGCTGCGAGAGGCCGGACTCCTGCACGTGGAGAGGACCCGGATCGAGGCTCCCCAGAGCCACACCGGCTGGGCCATGGTCAACCGGTACACGCTCGAGTCGCCCTTCTCGCACCGGTCGCAGCCGACCCCGCCGACGTCGCCGAGGCGGAAGATCGCCAAGAGGGTGCCGGCCGGGGGGAAGAGGTCGAGCCCGAAGACGGTGGTCACGAAGAAGTCCCGCCGCACCTCCAGCGGCGGCGCCTGATGCACGTCTTCGTGGACGAGTCGCGGCGCGCCCGGTACATGGTCGCTGCCGCGATAGTCCCCATGACCGACCTGGCAGGCATGCGAGCCTCCCTGAAGGGGCTGAGGCTCCCCGGCCAGCAGCGGATCCACTTCCGGAAAGAGTCCGACCGGCAGCGCCGAAGGATCCTGAGCCAGGTAGTCCGGCTGTCTCCCACGGTGTGGATCTTCGAAGCTCCGGGCCCAGAGGAGGTGGCGCGAGCAGCCTGTCTCACCGCAATGGTGGACGACTTGACTGTCTTGCGGCCGCAACATCTGATACTCGAAAGCCGCGGCGACCACCGTGACCGCGTTGATCGGCGGATCATCCGAGCGGCACTGGAGAAGAGCGACCACGGGGTTCAGTACCGTCACCTCGAAGGTCGGCACGAGCCGCTGCTCTGGATCCCGGACGTCGTCGCCTGGGCACACGGCGCCGGGGGCGAATGGTCTCGCCGCGCCCGGCCGTTGGTCCGGAAGACGCTGATCTTGCCGTGATGATCGGCACCGTAGGAGACGCGAAACCCGGATGCCCACCGTCCGGAGGGGATCCGGGTCCACTTCCGCAGGCTACTGCCCTTGGCATGCACATAATTACACGCGAACAGCGGATTCGACAGGCAGCCTTCTTTCTCGCCTGACAGGTTGGCCTGTCCGCCTAGACGAGTAGTTCCGATGTCAGGGGTCGATGTCTGGGCATGAAGAGAGGGTGTCGATGATCATGTTGTGACGCAAGACCTCGACACCCTC
>NZ_JBFAID010000123.1:0-3546 GCF_040654475.1 Micromonospora sp. NPDC050686 | reverse complement strand
TCAAAACCGGCACGCCCTACAACGAGACGACCGCCTGGCCACACCACACCGCCGAACCCGCTACTTGACACTCGTACGTCCTGGGATGTCTTACATGCCGAGGTCGCGGGCGATGATCATGCGTTGGACCTCGCTGGTGCCTTCGCCGATCTCCAGGATCTTCGAGTCGCGCCAGAAGCGGGCGACCGGGTACTCGTTCATGAAGCCGTACCCGCCGTGGATCTGGGTGGCCTCGCGGGCGTTGTCCACCGCGATGGTGCTGGCGTGCAGCTTGGCGATGGCCGCCTGCCGCTTGAACGGCTCGCCGGCGAGCATCCGCGCCGCCGCGTCGTAGTACGCCAGCCGGGCGGTGTGCGCCTTCAGCTCCATGTCGGCGATCTTGAACTGGATCGCCTGGTAGTTGCCGATCGGCTGGCCGAAGGCCTGGCGCTCCTTCGCGTACCTGACCGACTCGTCGACGCAGCCCTGGGCGAGGCCGACGGCGAGCGCCGCGATGGCGATCCGCCCCTCGTCCAGGATCCGCAGGAACTGGGCGAAGCCCCGGCCCCGCTCGCCGAGCAGGTTCTCCGCCGGCACCCGGCAGTCGTCGAAGGTCAGCTCATGGGTGTCCGAGGCGTTCCAGCCGACCTTGGAGTAGCCGGGCGCGACCGTGAAGCCGGGCGTGCCCGACGGCACGATGATGGTGGACAGCTCCTTCGAGCCGTCCGGCTTCGTGCCGGTGACCGCGGTGACCGTGACCAGCGTGGTGATGTCGGTGCCCGAGTTGGTGATGAACGCCTTCGAGCCGTTGATCACCCACTCGTTCGTGGCCTCGTCCAGCACCGCCCGGGTCTGGGTGCCACCGGCGTCCGAGCCGGTGCCCGGCTCGGTCAGGCCGAAGCCGGCCAGGGCCTCGCCGCTGAGCAGCTTCGGCAGCCACCGCGCCTGCTGTTCCTCGGTGCCGAAGCGGTAGATCGGCATAGCACCGAGGGAGACCGCCGCCTCAAGGGTGATCGCCACGCTGGAGTCGACCCGGGCCAGCTCCTCCAGGGCCAGGCAGAGGGCGAAGTAGTCGCCGCCCATGCCGCCGTGCTCCTCCGCGAAGGGCAGGCCGAACAGCCCCATCTTGCCCATCTGGCGGATGATCTCGTACGGGAAGGTGTGCTTCTCGTAGTGCTCGGCGATGACCGGCGCGACCACCTCGCGGGCGAAGTCCCGCACGCTCTCCCGCAGCGCCTCTTGCTCCTCGGTGAGCCGGAAGTCCATCTGATCCTCCTGTGTGGATGACCCGCCGGGCGCTCGTGACGCCGGGACGGGGATCGTGCTGCGGGGTCCTCAGACCGGGGTGACGCCGTGCCGGCGCTTGGCGAAGTGCCGCTCCTTGCCGCGCGCGGCGGCGAACCGGCGGACCAGCTCGGCGCGCAGCTCGTGCGGCTCGACGATCGCGTCCACCACCAGCTCGCTGGCGAGGCGGACGATGTCGATGTCGCGCTCGTACTCCTCGCGCTTCGCGGCGACGAACGCGGCCCGCTCGGCCTCGTCGTCGATGGCGGCGATCTTGTTGGCGTAGACCGCGTTGACCGCGGCCTCCGCGCCCATCACCGCGATCTTCGCGGTGGGCAGGGCGATCGTCGCGTCCGGCTCGAAGCCGGGGCCGGCCATCGCGTAGAGGCCCGCGCCGTACGCCTTGCGCACCACCACACAGATCTTGGGTACGGTCGCCTCGGAGATCGCGGTGATCATCTTGGCGCCATGCCGGATGATGCCCTGCTTCTCCACCGCGCTGCCGACCATGAACCCGGGCACGTCGCTCAGGAACAGCAGCGGCACGTTGAACGCGTCGCAGAGCTGCACGAACCGGGCCGCCTTGTCGGCCGAGTCGACGAAGAGCACCCCGCCCTTGAACATCGAGTTGTTGCCGACCACGCCGACGACCTCGCCGTTCAGCCGGCCGAACCCGATGGTCAGCTCCTTGGCCCAGAGCGCCTGGATCTCGAAGAAGCTGCCCTCGTCGAGCAGGCCCTTGACGTACCGGCGCATGTCGAACGCCTGCCGCTCGCTGGCCGGGACCAGCGCGGCCAGGTCGGCCTTCTCCGGGGCGGGTTTCGCCTCGGCCGCCGGCGGCGGCTGGGTCCAGTTCGCCGGCAGGTACGACAGGTAGGTCCTCAGCACGTCGAGCGCGTCGGCCTCGGTCTTGCAGAGGAAGTGCCCGACGCCCGACTCGGCGCAGTGCACCTTGGCACCGCCCATCGCCTCCAGGGTGGTCTTCTCGCCGGTGACCATCTCGACCATCCGGTCGGAGCCGAGGTACATGCTGGCGTTGCCGTCCACCATGGCCACCACGTCGCAGAACGCCGGGATGTACGCCCCACCGGCGGCGCTCGGCCCGAACAGCGCACAGACCTGCGGGATCGAGCCGGAGGCGCGGACCTGGTTCCAGAAGATCTTGCCGGCGCCGCGTCGGCCGGGGAAGAGGTCGACCTGGTCGGTGATCCGCGCCCCGGCGGAGTCGACCAGGTAGACCATCGGCACGCCGGTCGCGTACGCCCGCTCGATGATCCGGATGATCTTCTCGACCGTACGCGCGCCCCAACTGCCGGCCTTGACCGTGGAATCGTTCGCCATCAGGCAGACCTGCCGCCCGTCGATGGTGGCGGTGCCGGTGACCACGCCGTCGGCGGGCAACCCCTCGGCCATCGCATTGGCATAGAGGCCGTCCTCGACGAAAGAACCCTCGTCGACCAGGAGCGCGACCCGCTCACGGGCGAAGAGCTTGCCCTTGGCGGCGTTCGCCGCGTGGTACTTGTCCGCACCGCCGGCCTTGGCGCGCTTGCGCAGCTGCTCCAGTGCCTCACCGTCGAGCGTCACGCCGACTCCCTCGCCACCATTTCGCCGGCCGCGCCACTGAACGGGCCGACTCGCCTGAACGATCGTTAGGCTAGCGCATCCCCACCCCTCCCCGCATCCAGCACGCATGCAAGGCGGGGCCCCCGGTTGACGCTTTTGGTAAAGGAGGGGGCCCGGTTAACACCGGTGGGCGGCGCACCCAGCCCGCCCACCCGTTCCGCTCGCCCGCCGTCACCCACTCCCACTTGTTGATCATGGATTTAGCGGTGTATTTGATCTTCTCTGATGCATCCGCCAACTCCATGATCAACGGAGGTGGGAAGGGAGGTGGTGAGCGCGGGCCCGAGCGGTGGTTGGTGGGGTGTCGGGTTTGGGTGAGTGGTGGTAGGCGCGGTGGGTGGTTGTGGGCGGGTTGTCGGGTTCGGGGTGTGACCGGCCGCACCCGGTCGGTGGAATGGCGGGCGGGGTGGGGTCGTTACATCACCCGGACGACCGTGGCAGCAGGCCGACCCCCCTTCGGGTGGGGGCCGCCGCCGGGAATGATGGTGGGCCGCCGGTCGTTACACATGGTCCGGCGCCGTGTAGCGGCCCCGCCCCACGTGCCGCCGGATCCCCCCTCAAAGGCTTTGTGAGCGCCTGACGTGGTGCTTGCACCCGACGTGTGCCGACCCCCGTCGGCTGCCGGGTGCCGACCCCCGGAATGGAGCTTTCCCCCATGAA
>NZ_JBFAID010000122.1:0-3861 GCF_040654475.1 Micromonospora sp. NPDC050686 | reverse complement strand
AAACCGGCACGCCCTACAACGAGACGACCGCCTGGCCACACCACACCGCCGAACCCGCTACTTGACACTCGTACGTCCTGGGATGTCTTACACCTGGCGGGCGTAGCGCAACTGGGGGACGAGGCCGGGGCCGATGCGGTCCTCCCGTTCGGCGCCGGTCGGCCGCCAGCCGCCGCGCTCGTAGAAGGCGCGGGCGTGGGCGTTCTGCCGGAGCACCCAGAGCGCCGCCCGGGTGAAGCCCCGACCGCGCATCGCGGCCAGCGCGTCCACCATCAGCGCCCGGCCGGTGCCCCGGCCGCGTTCGTCCGGTTCCAGGTGGATCGCGTTGAGCAGCCCGGTCGCCGGGTCGCCCTCGTCGTCCGGGCCGAGGTAGCTGAAGCCGACCAGCCGGCCGTCCCGCTCCGCCACGGTCATCCGGTGCTCGGCGCCCTCCCAGGTCAGTCGCTCCACCCAGTAGCGTCCCATCGCCTCCGGGGTCGGTGCGGCCAGCGCCTCCGGGGGCAGGAACGCCGAGTACGCCGCCACCCGCGACCGCTGGTGCAGGGCGCCCACCGTCATCAGGTCGTCCGGGGTGGCGGGCCGCAGGGTGACGCTCACCGGCCGAGCGTAGCGCCCGCATGTACAGCGTTCAGCCGGTGCCGTGCCGGCGGGGCGGCACCGCGACGGTGGTCAGGTCCTCGGCGATCACCAGTTCCCCGGTGAAGTGCTCCCGGGCCTCGTCGGCGAAGCGGCGCGGGTCGGCGTACCGCTGGGAGAAGTGGGTGAGCACCAGCCTGCGTACTCCCGACTCGGCCGCCACCCGGGCGGCCTGGGCCGCGGTCAGGTGGCCGACCTCGGCGGCGAGCGCGGCCTCCGGGGCGAGGAAGGTCGACTCGATGACCAGCAGGTCGGCGTGCTCGGCGAGGGCGTACACCGCGTCGCAGAGGCCGGTGTCCATCACGAACGCGAACCGCTGCCCGGGCCGGACCACGCTCACCTCGTCGGCGCTGACGCGGCGCCCGCCGACGTCCAGGTGGCCGACGCGCAGCAGCTCACCGACGGCCGGACCGCCGATCCCGTACGCGGACAGCCGCTCCGGCAGCGTCCGGCGGCCGTCCGGCTCGACCAGCCGGTAGCCGTACGTCTCGATCGGGTGCCGCAGCCGGCGGGCCTCCAGCGTGCCGGCGCGCAGCGCGATCCGCTGCCCGTCCGTGGCGATCGGCTCGACGGCCAGCTCGGCGGTCTCGTGAAAGCTCGACGCGTGCCGGAGCCGGGCGAAGTAATCGGCCCCGCCGGCCGGGAAGTGCACCGCAACCGGGTGCGGGACCCGGTCCAGGGAGAGCCGTTGGATCATGCCGGGCAGGCCGAGGCAGTGGTCGCCGTGGAAGTGGGTGACGCAGATCCGGGTCAGGTCGGTCGCCGTGATGCCGGTGTGCAGCAGTTGGCGTTGGCTGCCCTCGCCCGGGTCGAAGAGGATCACCTCGTCGTCCCAGCGCAGCACGTACCCGTTGTGGTTGCGCTGCCGGGTGGGCGCCTGACTGGCCGTCCCGAGCACCGCCAGCTCGCGCATGGACACGGGGTTCTCCTGGCTGAGCGGACCGGCCCGGCTGTGCCGGGAATGAAGCGACCCCCGGGGCTTCCACGCTCGCGCGCGGGCCGGCTGGACTGGGCCGGCACCCCGGGGGTCGGGTGGCTGTCGTGGTTTCGCCGCACCGCTGCCACACGGTCTCGACGATGGTGCCGATGCCCGCCCCGGAGGGCGGACGGGGTTACTGTCGAGGACAGCGGCTAGCGGACAGCCACCTCACGAGTCCGATTGCTATACAAGTCTGGACCACCTCCTTTCCCGTGTACCGCCACGCTATCCACTTCCCGGCGGCGTCGGCAACGGATTTCGATCACGCGCCGGGCGGGAATACGAGTGGTCCGGCCCGCCCGCACTTCGGCCTGCGAACCGCGGCGCGGCGGCACTTTCGTACGAACGATCAAAAGTTCGTTGCTTCTGCTCTATCTTTCGACATAGACGAGCGATAGTGTCTCCGGCGCGACGGTAAGTCCCGCGCCTAAGCAGACGTCTCACCACTCCGGCCCGCCGGCCGGCTCCCACCGTGAGGTGAACCGTGTCTGTCCTGCTCCCGCTCCGGCAACGTGCGCCCCGCCTCCTACTCGCATTCGGTCTCACCGGCGCGCTGGCGGTGCCCCTCGCCCCGCCCGCCGCCGCAGCCGACCGGACGCGCCTGCCCGCCACCGCCACCGGCGAGCGGGTGGCCGATCCGGTGGTCAGCGGACCCATCCGCAACACCTCGGCCGTCGGCGACCCGAGCCACGGCTACCCGTTCCTCGCCACCGACGTCGACCTCGCCGCGGCCGGGTACGTGGAGCAGGAGTTCTTCGTCTCCGGCACCGCGACCCGCTACGCCATCCAGGGCACGGACACCGCCCGGGTGATCGGCACCGACCTGCCGTACACCACCCGGATCGTGGTCCGGCGGCCGGTCGCCGATCCGAAGTTCAACGGCGTGGTGATCGCCGAGTGGAACAACGTCAGCAACCAGTGGGACCAGGAGGTCGACTGGTTCCAGACGCACGAGCACCTGATCCGCCAGGGGTACGCCTGGGTCGGCGTCTCCGCCCAGCGGGCCGGGCTGCACTCGACGACCGGCCTGCGGGCGTGGAGCCCCACCCGCTACGGCGGGCTGGACGTCACCGTGGGCGGGACGATCACTGACGACAGCCTCTCGTACGACATCTTCAGCCAGGCGGTGAAGGCGGTCCGCAGCCCGGCGGGAGTCGCCCCGCTCGGCCGGCTGTCGCCGCCCCGGTACGTGATCGCCACCGGCCACTCGCAGTCGGCCGGGCGGCTGGCGAACTACTACAACGGCGTCCAGCCGCTGGCGTCCGTCCTCGACGCGGTCGTCCTGCACGGCGGTGGCGGCGTGCTCCGTACCGACCTGGCCACGCCGGTGTTCCGGATCAACTCCGAGGGGGACGTGGCCAGCGGCATCCTCTCCGCGGCGGCCCGGGCGCAGGCCGACTCGCCCGTGTTGCGCTCCTGGGAGGTGGCCGGCGCCTCGCACGGGGACTGGAAGCTGATCACCGACTACGGCCCGCTGCGGAAGCGGGACATCGGCAGCTACCCCGGCGGCTACCCCGGTGAGCCGCAGACCTGTGCGCTGCCCTCGCTGTCCCGGGTTCCGCAGCACATGGTGCAGAACGCGGTGTACGACCACACCGTCGACTGGGTCGCGTACGGCGAGCAGCCGCCGGCCGCGCCGAAGATTCGGATGACGGCCAGCAACCCGCCCACCGTGGCCCGCGACGAGTTCGGCCTCGCGCTCGGCGGCATCCGGCTCGCCCAGCACGAGGCGCCGCTGCGGATCAACAGCGGCAGCAACACCGGTCCCGGCTTCTGCTTCCTCGACGGCAGTTCGCTGCCGCTGACCGACGCGCAGCTCGCCGCGCTCCATCCGACCGTGCGGTCCTACGTTGACCGGGTGGTCGCGACGACCTGGGCCAACGTCCGGGCCGGCTATCTCGTCGAGGACCTCACCCGCGATCCCGCCTGGTACTCGGACCTTCGCGAGCTGATCGCCGAGTACGTCGCCGCCGGGCGCATCGACGAGCGCGACGCGGCCGGGCTCGAGGTCCTGCTCCGGCCCGCCGAGCGGGCCGGCACCGCAGGCCACGAGCGGCCCGCGACCGTGCTGCTGGAGCAACTCGCCAAGCAGGCGGACCGCGGGATCACGGACGATCCGGCGGCCCGCGACGCGGTGCTCCGGGCGACCAGGGCGCTGATGGCATTACCTTCCTTCATCAGAGGTCCCCTTCCGGGAACGCTTGCGGCGCTTGTCCCTTGAGGACTGAGATGAGACGGCGTCCCGG
>NZ_JBFAID010000121.1:0-4167 GCF_040654475.1 Micromonospora sp. NPDC050686 | reverse complement strand
ACGACGCATACGCCGGTTTACAGACACAGGGA
This sequence comes from Micromonospora sp. NPDC050686, assembly GCF_040654475.1. NCBI lineage: Bacteria > Bacillati > Actinomycetota > Actinomycetes > Micromonosporales > Micromonosporaceae > Micromonospora > Micromonospora sp. NPDC050686. Next base: position 4,135 of record NZ_JBFAID010000121.1, on the reverse strand, counting down.
CACACACGTGATCTTCGCTGACACAGTCAGCGAAGATCACGGCCAGGTATCACAACACTTTCTTAGACGTCGAACAATGAATCGTCCTGCCAGACGTCCTCGCAACCTGGCGCGAGCAGGAAGCGCCAGCCGGGCGGCAGGTCCAGGTAGGGCTCGATCTCCGGCAGCAGCTCCACGACATGAACGACGTGCTGCGGCTCGAAGACCTCCGGAAAGTCCTCTCCAGACCAGATGTACCACCCGGATGACCGCTTCCACAGCGGGTGACGCAGCGCGTTGACCGGAAGGGCGAGGGCAAACGGACCGACGGCTTGGTTCCCGGCGTTCCAGCCTATTTCGTCGACGAGGTCGGGCACCGCACCGGGGTCGCCGAGTGACCGACAGGCTCGACGTTCCTGAGCAGATTGCGGGGAACGCAACCTGCCCACTTTCGGGCCACGCGTTCGGGCCGCTGTTTGGTTGTCAAGCCTCTGTGCCAGTTCGCGCAATCATTGCGCCAACGACATCGAAGCACTGACATGCTTTGAGCGCTGAACGAAGCGCCCACCATGCCAGTCGACCGATGACGGAGGCAGCATGTCCTATTTCGCTCATGGCGGCCACGAACACCCCGCTGCGCTCTCATTCTCGGTAACGCAGATCGGAGTCCTCCTCGTCCTCGTGGCGCTGGCCCTGATCCTCAACGGGGACCTGCCGAAAGGCTGGCGCGCGAGCCCGAGCCACGACGAGGACCGCGTTTGTGTACGGCGTTTCGTCGCGGGCTCAGCAGTCGGTGTGGCCGGCCTCGGGCTGATGGCGCCGCTGCTCCTCAAGCTGACCTTGGCCGTGACCGGCTCTCCGACCATCGCACAGATCGTGGCGTACGGCGTTGTTGCCGTCACGGCAGCCGCGATCGCGGCAGTCGTGCGCCGGCGCCAGCAACTGGTGCTGGGCCTACTCGGCCTGCTGGGCTATATCGTCGCGCTCCAGCTGTCCATGGGCATGTCCAACGGGATAGGTCCCGCAGCGGCACTGGCCGCGCTGACCACGCTGAGCGTGAGCCTTCCGGGTCTGCCATGGCTCGGCCAGCTCGTGCGCCTCGGCGCCCTGGCCGCAGCGTGGGCTCTGCTTTCTGTAGTGACGCAGCAGCAGTGGCTCGGCCAGCAGGCTCTGGCGTTCCTCGCAGTCGTCACCGCCGCGGTCGCGGCCGTGATACCGCTCGCGATACCGGGTGCAGCCTTGGGGTTTTCCGGAACGCGAGTGATCCATTCACGCACCGAATCATAAGGAGGTAAGAGGAATGCGCTTCTCCTACATCAGAGGAGTGGTTGTCGCCGGACTGCTCGGCCTGGCCGTCTTCAACCTGCCGGCCGCCGCCAACGCCGACTCCGGCGGATGGTGCGGCCACTCCGGCTACGGCTCGCATTGGCATGGGCTCACCTACAACAGCTTCAACTACTACAGCGGGTGGAGCTACTACACCGGCAACGGCCGCTACACCCACTACCACGACGTGATCAACTCCTACGTGTCCACGTTCGGGCAACAGTGGACCGACCACGACACGAACACCTGTCCCGTGCACTGACCATTTTTTGCTTCGGGGCGCTGCCATAGCGGCAGCGCCCCCGACGCTCGGGCCACCGGCCTCGTCGGCGTGGCAGTCACCGCTGACTCCGAAAGGCAGACTGGTCCAGGGCCGGTCGCGCATTCCGTGCTCTGCGTGTTCCTGGTCGTTCACACCGAGACTCAGGCGGTGACCCACCTCTATCCCGGCTGACCAGAGGCTCAGCAGTGCCACCGGGTCAGTGCCAGTTGCTGTTCCGCACATCGCGCGGCCCCCTCCACATGTACCGGCCGACGCCCCGCCGAGACGAGAGTGACTGCGTGTTCCGGCAACGCGGCTAGCGGGATATTTCGAGATACCTCGATCACAGATACCATGCGCGCTGACCAGGTCACGAACATCCGGCCGGGGCGAAGGGACACCTCGACCGGAATCCTTTTTGAGCCACGTAACTGGGCGCAGAAGGTCGGCCCGAAGGCTCGCGACGGACAACCTGCGCCGCCGCGTCAGCCTGATGGGCAGGGACGATCCGGAGGGTGCTGCGGTGAGCGAGTTGTCACTGACAGTTGACAGGGGCCAGTGCGAAAGAGATGAACTGGCGCTACGGGCACGGGCCTTGCAGGCTGCGGTGTACGCCCGAATCGCCGGCGTGGAACCGTCGTCGGCCGGTGGACCGGTACGGCTGTTCGCCGTGGGGCTCCCCACCATCCTCGAACGGCTCACACTGTTGGAACGAGCCACCTCATCGGTGGTGTACAACCTCAACAGCCAATCCGTGTTCGACCCGCAGCGGCGGGAACGCAAACCCAACCAGCACACCCGGGAGCGCGGACTGAACGGCCACCTGATCACGGGCCCGTCGCAGCACCTGTCACTGGTGGCAGCGGCCCATCCCGACACCTGGGTGGCCCCGAAGGTGCAGATGACCGGTATCGTCATCGACGAGCGCGTCGGACTCTTCGCCGGTCCGCCCACCCCGGACGGGCGCCCGACCGCCTGGCTCTGCCGCGACCCGGACCTGATCACCGGTTTCTGCCAGCTCTGGTGGGAGACGCAGCAGCAGGCCGTGCCGATACACGAGTTCCCCGGCGTCCTCCCGCTCGCCGAGCGGCAACTGGCGGTGGCCGCCCTGCTCAGCCGCGGAACCAAGGACGCCACCATCGCCCGCAGGCTCGGCGTCTCACCCAGGACGGTGACCAGCGACGTCGGGCGGCTGCTGGACGCCTTCGGGGTCGCGACCCGCTGGGAGGGCGGCATCGTGCTCGGTCGGGCCTGCCCACCCGCGCTCACCGACTGACCTGACCGGCGGTGCCGACTCTCGGTCAGGCAAGCAGCGCCGCCGGCGCGCTGGCCGCGTCCTTCGCGCGGCCGTCGAAGGAGAGCCGGCACCGGTCAAGCTGTCCGGGCCGGACCCGCCCCGAACCATTCGATCCGCGCTCGGCTGCGGGCCGCGCCGTTGTTCGAGCGGGTGTAGTAGTCGGTGGACATGGTGGCGAGGGCGGCGACCTCTTCGCGGCGCAGGCCGGGCGCGCGCCGACGGGCGCCCACGGGCAGGCCGACGTCGCCGGGTCGCAGCGCCTCCCGGCGGCGGCGCAGGAAGTCGGCCAGTGCTGGGCGGTCCATGCACCCAGTATCCGGCGGCGGCCGGCGGGAACCAGGGACCGCCGATCCCCCGATGACCGATCTCTGCACCGGCGGCGCCCGCCGGAGGCAGGCTGGGGGCATGGACATCTCCGGAAACACGATCTTCATCCCCGGCTCGACGAGCGGGATCGGCCTCGCTCTCGCCCTGGAACTGCAGGCTCGGGGCAACACGGTGATCCTGGGTGGCCGCCGCACCGACCTGCTGGGCAAAGTCGCTGCGGCCTATCCCGGCATCGACACCGTCACGATCGACACGGCGAACCCGGCGAGCATCGCGTCGGCCGCCCAGCAGGTGCTGGGCCGGCATCCCGACCTGAACGTGCTGATCACGATGGCCGGCGTCATGCGGGTCGAGGACTGGCACCAGCCAGGGTCGTTCCTCGCCTCCGCCGAGTCGGTGGTGACCACCAACGTGCTCGGCCCGATCCGCCTGATCGCCGCGTTCATCGAGCATCTGCGGACCCGGCCGGACGCGACGATCATGACGGTCTCCTCCGGCCTGGCGTTCGCGCCGTTGCGGGCCACGCCGAGCTACAACGCGTCGAAGGCCGCCATCCACCTGCTCAGCGAGTCGCTGCGCCTGCAACTCGCCGACACGAACGTCAAGATCGTGGAGCTGGTGCCGCCGGCGGTGCGTACGGCGCTGCTGCCCGGGCAGGAGAGCAGCGAGTTCGCGATGCCGCTGGACGAGTTCGTGGGTGAGGTGGTCGGTTTGATCGAGGCGCAGCCGGACGCGACGGAGATCCAGAGCGGGTGAAGTTCCTCCGGTACGCCGAGGCGCGCGGCGACTACGACAAGGTGGTCGAGACGCTCAACGCCGCCGACCCGCACGGGAGGTAGCCCCGCCCTCAGAAAGTGTTGGGTAACCAGGTAGCTACTTCTGGTTGAGCTCGCCGTCGAGGCGTCGAGCTGCCTCGGTCTCGATCGGACCTTGCGGCTCGATGT
>NZ_JBFAID010000120.1:0-4204 GCF_040654475.1 Micromonospora sp. NPDC050686 | reverse complement strand
CGAGACAGAGTTCGGCTTCAACTACGTCCTGCGCCGCGATCTGCCCTGACGGAAACGGCCACCGAAGTCGGACGGCAGGTGCGCGCTCATGCCGCTGATCTCGCGTCACACAGCGTCACAGTTGGTCAGTCAAGGCGGCGCTCGGTCTTGCCGAGAAGAGTGTGTTGGTGGGTTCCGGGCGCGTCCGCGAGCGGGTTCATGGGTGAGCGCCGGTGATAGCTTGCCGGGTATACGTTCTAGATGATCCGAGCTTGTGGCCGCGCTCGAGCAGTGCTCGCTCGACGGTCCCGCCGCCGGATGCCGCGCATGGCCGCTACCGACATCCGCTCGATGGCCGTCCTCCACGTCGATGACCAGATCGAGGCGGCACCCGACGAGTTGATCGAGGCGATGATCGGGTTCGAGGAGCGCTTCGGCGGTCTTTGGTACCCGGTCATCGGCTTCAACGGCATGGAGTACGGCCTCGCTGGTGATGTGGTGGTTCATCGCAGCCCGCTCGGGCTGGCCTTCACCGGAATCGTGGACGGCGACTGGACCTGGGGCGTCGACATCCTTGCTGACGGCCGCACCGCTATGGGACCCGGCCGGTGGTCCTACCGCGTGATCGACCGCTCCGTCGAACAGCGTCTGGAGAGCCACGCCATGCTCGTGACAGTTAGTGGCTGGTTCCATCGGACCTTCACCTGCCACACACCGCGCGAGGTGGTCCCGGTAGTGGACGAGCGGCGACTACCGCAGCGCGTGCCCGAAGCGACTGGCCCGACCGAGTCCTGGTGGCTGGACGACGACGCCGGTGTCGCTGTCCAAGCCCAGCTCAGCGCCTGGCCACAAGACCGAGACGCATGGACCATCCGGTACTTCACCCGGGCACCAGCGCAGGCTGCCGACGCGAACCCCGTCGTCTTCGGGGCAACAATCCACGAGACCGTACCGGCGCTGTGGTGCGCGCTGTGTTCCCACCAGGTCGAGCCGGGAGGCATTTGCCACCGTCCACGTTCCTGAACGATGAAAGTGGAATAGCCGGTCCTTGTGCCGATCCTTTCGGCCACGAATAGATCAAGGTACGGGGCGGGGTTATCTACCTGGCAGATCTGCCCGCCAGCATCCGGATCTGCCGCCGTTCGTGCGCTCGGCCTGTTCGCCGGCCGTCACTGTTGCGTGGATTGCGTTGGATCGCCGCCGTAGAGGGCTGCGAAGACGCGGTCCCGCAGGATCTCGTACTGCTGGCGGCATCGCCGAGGTGGGCCCGGCGGGCGTTGCTGGACTTGACCGCCGACAACGACTTCCGGTGGCTGGAACTGGTCAGCTGTCAGGTCGACCTCGCGGCCGTCGGCCAATCGATTCCAGTAGTGGTAGCCGACCTTGGCGTCTCCGGCGAGGACCTCGCCGAGGATCAGCTCTCCGCCGAGCAGGTCCTGAATGATCAAGGCAGTCACCCCGCATTGACCACGGGCTGGGTTGCCGGCGTGCCAATCCTGCACGTCGTGCGGGTCGCAGGTATCCGCTCCCCAGCCGCCGCGCAGTACCGGCCGCAGCATCTCCAGGTCAATCGCGAGAGGGACTGATCGTTGGTCGCGCTCTTCAGACGTCACCCAGGAAGGGTCAGCCCTCGACCGGGTCGAGAGTCAAGGGATTACCCCGCCTCGGGTCCTGGCCGGCCGAACGGCGCCACTAGCGGGCGCGCACATCTAGCCGCGATCCGCGTGCTGCAAAGCGTGACCACCCAGCAGCAGCCCTCGGAGTGTCCGGACATGCCAAGTTGAGTACGTGGTTTAGCTCGCGTACGCCTGCATTGAAGTGATCATGGCCTGGTCGTCGAAGGTCATGGTGTCGATGACCTCTCTCGTGGGGCCCTCGGCTGGTGTGGCGCGGAAGTGGAACGCGGCGTGGTGGTCGGCGATCGCCACCATAACGAGTTCCATTGTCCGTTGCTCGGTGAGCACGCCGGCAAAGTGCTGCTCGATGGCCGTTCGGCCGGTGACTGGGGATCCGCCAGCGGGGTCATGCAGGCGGGCATCCGGTGTGTAGAGATCTGCCAGTGCGGTGGCGTCGGCGGCGCCGACGGCGGCGAGGTGAGCCTCGATGGTGGCCCTGATCTGCTCCGTGCTGGCCACGATCAACCGTCGCTTTCCGCCGAAGGACCCGCAGCCGAGGCAGGTCGCCCTTGCCGGTCGAGGACGGCGCAGAGGACCCCGGTGTAGCCGGTCGTCGGATCTCCTTGCAGGTCCAGGATCATCTGCTCACCACCGTCGGCGAAGATGCTGTCGGTGGCGTTGATGGTGTCGCGCTGCGGCCGGCCCTGATAGGGCGGGCGACTGAACACCTCGTCGGTGACCGCGTCGGGAAAGTAGAGCTGTGTGGTCACCGAGCGGTCGCCGAGGTGCGCGATGAGGTGGATGTGCACGGTGCGGCTGGCGTACCAGCCCGGGTAGATCGTGTTGAACGCGCACATCCCGCGCTCGTCGGTGCGCTGGCTGCCCCGCAGGTACGTCTCACCGGCGGCGATCACATCGTGCGGCACCGACTCCGACGTGACCACCTGTCCCGGCCTCGCTTCGAATGGCTGGAAGCCGGAGTATCGGCCCACGTGGTCTGCCTGCCAGACCTCGACGAGGACGTCCGCGAGGGGGGTGGTGGCGTCCGCCGCCAGTAGGCGTAGCCCGAGGCGCAGCGGGAGACCATCGCGGTCCTCGGTGATCTCCCGACGCTCGGGATGCACAGCTCGGTGGTATGGGCCCCGCGTCTGCTCGACCAACAACCGGCAGGTGACTCCGGTCGAGGCCAGTAGTTCGACGAGGTCCTCCTCCACCGTGCCAGTATGGTCCGCCGCTCGTTGCGGCGCCCGCGGTTCGCCGCCCGCCACCCGCAAAACCGATGCTTTTACCCAGGGGAGGGGTGATGGCAGACGAGACACCTGACTACTTCGAACCGGAGGGCGGAGCGAGTGCTCACGCACCTGCTGATCGTCCGGGACATCGATCCGCCCCGCGCGTTCTATCGGCGGGTGATCGTCCCCAGTTGGTTGCGAAGATCAACCGCCGTTAGCTGCACCCACGCCGATTCGGCGTCACCGAGGTTGACGGCGCCCGCACTCATTTGCCGCGAGCGCGCTCCGCAGCGTCCCGTCGCGCCTATTCTGGTGCCGCCCGGACATGTCGAGTTTAGGACGTTCTTTCGGCTGGCCCGTAGTTGAGGTCACGAGGTCGGCTACCAGCCGGACCAGTGCCATCGGCGGACATCGGGCCATCGGGCGGTAAGGGGGCCGAGGCGTTCAACTCCCTCTACAAGGCCGAACTCGTCCGCAACAAGGGCCCGTGGCGCGGACTCGACGACCTGGAAATGGCCACCGTCGAGTACATCGACTGGTACAACAACCGCCGGCTGCACGGCGAACTCGGCCACGTCCCACCCGCCGAACACGAGGCGCTACACGCGATGACCCACCCGTCACCGCACCCCTGAAAACCAGATAACCAACTCTCCATCAAACCCGGGGCTTGACACCCGCTGGTCCCCACCCCGACCTGTCACCCGGCAGCACGGATCTCGATCTGCACGCAGTCGCACTGAAGGAACTTCAGGAAACTCGCGCGCCCGGTCAGCCATGGTTCACCCCGGCAGCCCGGCTCGGGTTCTCACACCCGGCGATGGACGGCGAGATACTGATCCACTCCGACCTCAACCCGGCCAACCTGATCGTGACCAAACACGGCCTACGGATCGTCGACCGGGCGTGGGCAACCAAGGCAGCTCCGTGGGTCGAGCTTACGTTGCTAATCCAGTGGTTGATCGGCAGCGGCCACAGCGCCAGCCAGGCAGAAGAGTGGCTGGGGTAGTTTCCGGCCTGGACCGCGACTGACCACGAGGTCATGGACGACTTCGCGTCAAGGAATGCATCGAAGTGGTCGGCCAAGTCCCGGCAGAGCACCGAGAGCTGGGTACACGACCTTGCCATGTGGATCGGCGAGTGGGCAGCCCATCGGGGCGAAAGCCGTCGCCTCCGCTGATGTGCTCGAGATCCCTTGTCAACGGCCGATCAGGTTTGGCTCGACGTCCGGGCCGATCGCCGTCGATCTGGCGCGGGTGGTGGTGGCAGCGCAGCGAGGTGGCGCCACCGAGGCGGTGCAGCGGCGCGCGGCGGTGATGCGGCGGAAGGTGTGGCTGCGGCTGCCGGCCGAGTATCGGGGCGCGTACCTGATTGATG
>NZ_JBFAID010000119.1:0-4244 GCF_040654475.1 Micromonospora sp. NPDC050686 | reverse complement strand
GCACGAAGCCAGTCAGACGAAGAGTCACGCCCACTGCTGCCGACCATCAGCCCATCACTTGCGGACCGACCAAGCCAGCCTCACAGTCAGTCGAGGCGCCGGCCAGACGGAAACCGGTCGCTGCGGTAAGCAGCAGGGCCGGGACGAGGACGAGCAGTGCCCACAGGACGGCCCGCCGGACGTCGACGGCATGGTGCGCGTCGAGCAGCGCGGTGCTGAGCGCGGCGAGGACGAGCAACATTGTCGTGGTGACCGCTGTCGCGGCAGCGAGCAGGTGGAGGCGGGTCAGCATCGTCTTACTCCTCATGGGCGTGGGTCGAGGCGTGAGCGTTGTCGGTGGTCACGTGCGGGTGCGGTACAGGCGCATGGTTAACGGACCGAAGATCGCCACGAGCAGGACCGCGGTGAGGAGCACGACGCCGATCTGGTTGGGCTCGGCGGTGCCGTGCATGAGCCCTCTGACGGCGTCGACGAGCAGGCTGACCGGGTTGACCTCGACGAACGCCCGCAGCCATCCGGGCATGGTCTTCGGGTCGACGAAGACGTTGCTGGCGAAGGTGAGCGGGAACTGTACGAGGAAGCTCACCGCCGAGATGGCGCTCGGTGTGCGAAGGATGAGCCCGAGCGTTGCCCAGACCCAGGAGAGGCCGAACGCGAATACGAGGATCAGGGCGACCGCCGACAGAACGCCGACGGCACCGCCCTCCGGGCGGAAGCCCATGACGAGTCCGAGGGCGAGGACGATCCCTGCGGCGAGGAGGTTGCGGCCGGCGTCGCTGATCAGGCCGCCGACGATGAGGGCCGGGCGCCAGATCGGCATGGACCGGAAGCGGTCGACCACGCCGGTGGTGATGTCGGTCTTGAGGTTGACGCCCGCGTACACGGTGATGAGCAGCACCGCGAAGACCGTGGTGCCGGGGAGGAGGTACTGGAGGTATTCACGCGTCGAGCCGACCATGGCGCCGCCGAACAGGTACGTGAACATGACGGTGAACAGCACCGGAATCATGATCGCGTCGGCGAGTTGCTCCGGAACGTGCTTGATCTTCAGTAGGGCGCGCCGGGCGAACGTGAGGGACGCCGACAATGCGCTGGCACGCGGCGGTCGCGGACGCGTCGACACGGCGTCGGGGAGGGTCTGGCCGATCATGTCCGGCGTCGTCGATGTCGTGGTCATGCCGCCTCCTCCGCTGCGTCGGTGCCGACCTGGGTGCTGCGTCCGGTGAGGGCCAGGAACGCCTCGTCGAGGCTGGGTTGGCCGAGCGCGAACGTCGTGAGGTGAATCCCAGCCCGGGTCAGGTCAGCGAACGCGACCGAGGCGCGGGCGGGGTCGTCGACGCGGGCCGAGAGCAGACCGTCGTCGGTGCCGGTCTGGACCGTGACGCCGAGGGCGCCGGTCAGGAGTCGCGCGGCCTCGGCCCGGCGGTCGGGCTTAAGCACTTGGACCTGGAGGGTTCCGGCGCCCACCGACGCCTTGAGCTGTGCGGGTGTGCCCGCCGCGATGATCCGGCCCTGGTCAATGACGGCGAGCTGGTCGGCGAGCTGGTCGGCCTCGTCGAGGTACTGCGTGGTGAGTAGCACGGTGGTGCCCTCGCGGACGAGGGCGCGCACGATGCTCCACACCTGGTTGCGGCTGCGTGGATCCAGGCCCGTGGTCGGCTCGTCCAGGAACAGCAGGTCCGGGGTGACGATGATGCTGGCGGCGATGTCGAGCCGTCGGCGCATGCCGCCCGAGTGTGTCTTGACGGTGGTGCCGGCGGCTTCGGTGAGCCCGAATCCATCGAGCAGTTCCTCGGCGCGGGTCCTGGCTCCGGCCCTGCTGTAGCCGAGGAGCCGGGCCAGGATCGTGAGGTTCTCGAACGCCGTCAGCTCCGCGTCGATCGTGGCGAACTGGCCGGTCAGGCTGATCCGGTCGCGGACACGGCCAGCTTCGCGTACGACGTCGTGGCCGAGCACCCGAGCGGTGCCGCCGTCCGGTCGCAGCAGGGTGGCGAGGATGCGGACGGTGGTGGTCTTACCGGCCCCGTTCGGACCGAGGAAGCCGAAGACACCGCCGGCGGGCACGGTCAGATCCACCCCGTCGACGGCGCGGTGGTCGCCGAAAGCCTTGACCAGACCGATGGCTTCGATCGCCAGTTCGCCGTGCACCGGGTCAGTGCTCATCGACGACAGCCACATCATCGGCGGTGACCGCGCGGGCCAGCGAGAAGGTGGCGGCGGTCTCCGGAAGCTCGGGGGCGATCCGACGGGCCGCCTGGAGGCGCTCGGCGGAGTCCCACCGCCAGATGCCGATCCAGGTCTGCTCGTTGACCTGCCCGAGTCGCGTCTCGACGAGGCCGGGCGTGGCCGTCCTGATCGCGGCGACAAGGTCGGCGTGCCGGGTGCGCAACGCGGCCGCAGTGTCAGGCTCGATCGTGAATCGGGTAACGGTGATGACAGACATGCCAGAACCAATCTCTAGAAGGCGTCTCTAGTGAACGCCTCTAGAGATAGACTACTGCGGTGACTGAAGTCAAGAGCATTAAGACGCGGACCCAGCGGGCGGCGGAGACGCGGGGGCGCATCCTCGACGCCGCGCGTGAGCTGTTCATCACCAACGGGTATGGCGCGACAAACCTGCAAGAGGTCGCCGACCGGGCGGGGGTGGCGATCCAGACGATCTACTTCGTTTTCGGGAACAAGCGCAAGCTGCTCAAGGAGCTCGTCGACGTCACGATCGCAGGCGACGATGAGCCGATCGTCACAATGGACCGGCCGTGGCTCCGTGAGGCCCTGGCATCGAAGACCGCCGAGACCCTGCTCCGTGCGCATGTCCGGGGCGTCGGCGAGGTGTTGCACCGCGTGGCGGCCATCACCGACATGGTGGCCACCGCAGTGGCCTCCGACGCCGAGATCGCGCAGCTCTGGCCGGACGGGGAGCGGCCCCGGCTCCAAGTGCAAACGACGGTCGCTGAGGCCATCGTCACCAAGCCGGATACACGAGCCGGCATCACCGCCGAGACGGCGGCCGACATCCTGTTCGCGCTGCTGAGTCCGGCTCTCTACCTGCTGTTCGTGCGCGAACGCGGCTGGTCGACCGAACGATGGCAGCAATGGACGTTTGACACGCTACGAGCACAGCTCTGTGCCCCCTAACCGCGAGTACTGGCGGCCCGTAGGTGGTAGTGGCGCTGCCGGCCGACGACACGCCGCACGAGCGCACCGCTCATGCTGTCCCAAGTCTCATGATCCAGTGCACTGTCATCGGCGCGAGCGGATGGCTGATCTTGACCATCGGCCGCGCTGTCTGCGGCAGATCCGCGCGCTCATCCACGTCAGCCTCGAACGAACTTCTCAACCCATTCGGCATTGACGGCATCGGCCTGCCGCTGGTGACCGATGACCAGCCGTTGCCCGACCGGCAGATGTAGGCCGAGGTACTCGAGTGCGCGCCCAGCCGTACCAAGCGGGTCGGACGCCAACTCCTCATAGGTCACCTCGAGCGGGGCGAGGCCCTGGTCGCTGAACCACACCGTCCATTCGGTTTCGGCGTGCTCGATCGTCGTGACCAACCGGGTGATGAGCTCCTGGTCGTAGACGGGCTCTTGGGCACCGGAGCCGACGACACCCTCATGCGGATGGTAGAACTTCGTCTGCTGCGCCTTCGCCCAGGACACCGCCTGTCCGACGATGTCGCCTCGTTTCAGGTGGATGAACTTCAGCCGACCGAAGTACCGGGTGAGGAGGTCGAGGTCCGTGCTCACGGCCTCGCGCGTCGATGCGGCCAGACCGTCCACGAGCTCCGGCAAGGTCTCCGCCATGACCCGTCCTCCGAAGATCTGGTTGGATGTCCGACCGACAGCCAGAGCGGCTTCGACGAATCCCGCGTTGATCTGGTCGCCGTGCGTCCCGGCGAGGCCCCAGGCGTCGGCGTAGTGAGCGAGCGTCTTGCGGTTGAAGTAGGACGCCGGGTGACCGGCGACCCCAGACGACTCCAAGAGTCCGCACAGCAAGGTGCTGCCCGTACGCGGCGTCGCACAGATCAGGTACGAGTCGAAGTCTGTGTGTGCCATGGCGGCACCGTCTCAGGCGTCAGGGGTTGCCGCAACCAGAATTGACTGCCCTCCACGGCGGGGCGTGCACTGTCATCGGCATGACCGAGCGGATCGCGGCTAGTGCCGTGACCACGAACGTTCGCGGTGATGGATGACACGCCGTCCGGCCTGTCAGCCGGGCGGCGTCGCCGGGGTCAGGCTGTGGCGGTG
>NZ_JBFAID010000118.1:0-4335 GCF_040654475.1 Micromonospora sp. NPDC050686 | reverse complement strand
GCGCCGCCACCAGGCCCGAGCCCGACGATCCCACTACGCCCGACGCCTCAACCTCGAGCTCCAGCCATGATCCCGAACGGCGGCTGCAGTACTAGGGTCTCGAATGGGTAGTGGGTCAGGGACCGCCCCTGCCTTCGCCGCCCTGACCGCTCAACCCGGCTGCACCCCGTGAGCTGTGAATGCCATCGTGGAGTCGACACCGGACAGCAAGTTCCGAACCTGTGGTTTGCCAGCAAGGCGGCTGCCGACGGCCCGGTGGGCATGATGCCGCCAGCGTCGGCGGTCGGTCGAGGGCCGTGGCGGTGCCATGAGGTGCTGCACCGATCGAGAGTTCGGCTCCGGCTCCCTCGCTGCGCGCGTCCGGCCGTCGCCGTTCGGTTCCTGTCAGCGTTGCTGCCGACACCAGCTCGGCCAGCAGGATTATCCGGGTTCAGTTAGCGAGCTATCTGCAAGATCATGGTCAACGGTCTTTACAGCGGGTGGCTGGGGCGATACGTTCCGGCGGCTGGTTTCGCTGCGGTGGAAGGAGCCTGCCTGCTCATGCCGGTCCCAGCCCTCGGCCCGAACGGACACCTGCCGCTAGGTCGCCACCCCGCATCGATGACGGAGGTCCAGCAAGCCTTCGTAGACGCGCCGGTCTTTGCCGACTCTACGAGCCGTCGGTCCTGCTGGGAGGGACTGCAGACGTACTTGGAGCTGTGGAGCAGGCTAGAGAAAAAAATCGACTCAGCTTGTGAAGGACGCAACCTGCTCAAGTGCCTGTGGCTGGCCGGCAGCTTCATCAGCGACAAGATCAACCCCAGCAACGTCGACCTCACCCTGATCGTTGAAGCAGACATACTCGCCAGAGCAGCATGGATGGGCCTGGGGGTGAGCAAGCCCCTTAAGTCGCTGTCTGTGCGGGAGAAGGCCCTGAAAGACTTCAGAGTGTCTCCCATCATCATCAAGTACACGTACTTCCGGAGCCCCTTCCCAGGAGGATTTGAGCCCGAGCAGGCCGAGTACCAGCAGCTGCGCGGCGGCTTTGACGACTGGTGGTGTCGCCTCCGCCAGGCAGGGGAGGACAAGCAAGCTCCAACCGTGGAGACTGGTGAGTGGCGGCGAGGGTACCTGGAGGTGGTGCGCGGTGACTAGTCAGGAGGGCTCAGCCTTCGATCACCACATCCAGGTTGATCGCGCACGAGTCGACGATTTCTGGTCTGTGTACAACGGAGGACCAGACGTCGAGGAGTCCCCCAGTGAGATCCTTGACAGGCATCTGTACGAGGCGGTCACTGATCATGATCCTCAGGCCCGACTCAGTCGTCGCCTGCAGCTCCGCGTTGTGGGCGATACGGTTCATACCGGCCGCCTTGATATCGGGATCGCTTACGAGCTTTTTCACGCCTTCTCTCAAGAAGTAAATGGAGCTGCCGAAGCCAACGCGGTGCGAAGTACGGTTTCCTTCGAGCTGGCTGGCGTTTCTAAAGGCAGCGCTGTCATGCATCTGGTGCCATCGACGCAAGAAGAACGCGCCAGCGATCAACAACTGAACGTCACGGTAGACCCCCTCGATGAGATCCTTTCGACGATCACAGACCTTCACGCGACGGCCGAGGAAGAAGGGGATCTCCGTCGTTTCGCACGGTACGAGGGTCTCGTTCGCGGGCTGCGTTCTCTCGCCCTTGCCCTCGATAATCATGATCTCGAATTAGAGGTAGGTTGGCGCTCCGCGACCGGCAGGCATCGCAACTCCCATCTCTCCCAACGCGCGCGTCGACACATCCGGCAGATGTGGGAAGTTGAATCGGTTACGCGCATATTCGATGTCTCAGGTCGCGTAGTAAAGCTCGATCTGTCCGGTCGGTTCGACGTCAAAGTCACTCCGGCCCGAAATTCGAAGCGCTATGAGGTTCAGGTCGATGGGGAAGAACGACTTGTGCAGCTTGGCCTCAGGCTCGGCGAAAACATTGCTGTGCGAGTACGCGAAGAAAAGCGTGTTAACCACCTCGGCATCGAGCAGGCACCCACATATCACTTCGTCAAGCTACGCAAGGACTACGCCCTTCTTGACGACGAGAGTGACCGGTAGAAAGCGGGCCGCGGCCTAGTACTCCAACGTCACTTGGCTTCGGTGTTGGGCGTGGCGCGGGCATGAAGACGGCCACCGCGTTGATCATCGATGGTTTGTGAGGACAACCGAAGATCGTGCGGTGGCCGCGTGCCACAGCGTAGACCTTGACCGGTGGCGGGTCATCCTGGAGGAGGCGGTGACGCGTGTCGCTGACCGGTTCGTGCGGGCGGAGCCACGCCGGAGCGCCGGGCAGTTCGTGGAGGGCCTCCTATCGGGTCTGGAACGTAAGACCTGCTGGTCTCTCGCGGAGCGGGCGGGTCACGGTGATCCGCAGGCGATGCAGCGGCTGCTGCGTACGGCGGTGTGGGACGCCGACGCCGTCCGCGATGACGTGCGTTCCTGGCTGGTCGAGCAGCTCGGCCACCCCGACGCCGTGCTGGCCACCGACGAGACCGGGTTCCTGAAGAAGGGCGTGTGCTCGGTCGGGGTGCAGCGGCAGTACACCGGCACCGCCGGTCGGGTCGAGAACAGCCAGGTCGGGGTGTTCCTGGCCTACGTGTCACCTGCGGGGCGGGCGATGATCGACCGCCGGCTCTACCTACCCGAGGCGACGTGGTGCGCCCAGCCTGAGCGTCTCGCCGCCGCCGGCGTGCCGGACGACGTCGAGTTCGCGACGAAGCCGGCCCTGGCCCGGCAGATGATCGCCGCCGCGTTGGACGCCGGTGTCCCGGCGGGGTGGGTCACCGGCGACGAGGTCTACGGCGCCGACCCCAACCTGCGCGGCGACCTCGAGCAACGTCAGATCGGGTACGTCCTGGCCGTCGGCTGCGACCGACGCGTGCACATCAACGACGGCCGCACCCTTATACGCGTCGACGACCTCGCCGAGCGGATCCCCACCCGGCAGTGGCAGCAGCACAGCTGCGGACCCGGCGCGAAAGGACCCCGCGACTACCTGTGGGCCTGGATCACCACCGCCACCCAGCCGAACGAGCACCGGTGGCTGCTCATCCGCCGCAACCGCACCACCGGCGAGCTGGCCTTCTACCTGTGCTGGTCACCCCGCCCAGTGCCGCTGCACACCCTCGTCCGTGTCGCGGCTCCCGCTGGAGCATCGAAGAGCTGTTCCAAACCGGCAAAGGCCAGGTCGGACTGGACCACTACCAGGTCCGCGGCTGGACCGGCTGGCACCGCTTCATCACCCTGGCCATGCTCGCCCTGGCCGTCCTGACCATCCTCACCGCCACCGCGCAGCACCCAGACCCCGACCCGGAACTCATCGCGCTGACCGTCGCCGAGATCCGCCGACTCCTCAACGCTTCGTCCTCACCGAGCCGCTACCACCAGAGCACATCCTGCACTGGTCGATCTGGCGACGAACATCCCAAGCCCGAGCCCGCCGATCCCACTACCAGCGCAGACAGACGAAGTGACGTTGGAGTACTAGCCAACCCGCTGGATCCCCTTGCCGCTGACTGGGTTGCCGGCCCGACGGGCGACGGTCCAGTCGCCCACGTCTCGAACACTTGGCGTTGAACTGTCGCCAGCCAGTTCGCTCATCTGACGAAGCCGGTCAGTTCGAGCGCTGAGCTGCGTAAACACTTGGCATCGATAGTCTGCATTGATCGCTGCTGGTCCATCTGCGACGGCCTGCCGACGGCCTGGACGCGGTCTTCGTCCGACCTCCGGGACGGAGCCGGCTCTTCGCCAAAGACATGCGCTCGGCTGGTGATGGCGTTGCCGTACGACCTGGCCGTCAGCGGCGCGCCTGATCTGGCGTTCACAGCGGTTGCAGGCATCGGTGCAGCGGCTGCCACCACCGTAGGGATCTACTTCCGACGCTGCTGATCCCACCGAGCCGAGCGGGTTGATCGGACTCGTCCGGCACGGCTTCGATGTCACCGTAAGAACCAGCCGTTGCTGTAGGCTCCGTGCCGCTGCCGTCTCACCTGGACGGGAGAGTCGGATGGACCGCTACGCGACCGAGGGTTTGGCCCACAAGCTCTTGTCTGATGCGCGTGCCTCAATGCCACCCGGAAACCCTGAGCTGCAGATTGCCGCGGCGCAGGTCGCCGCGCTGATCGCTATCGCTGAGCAGCTTAGCTACATTGCGGACAACCTGAAGAGCCAAAGATCAACTTCTTAGCCCAGCTACCTGGCACACCCCACCGCCCTCCCTAGGCCCGGCCTAATCCGAAAATGACCGTGCCGAGACGGGCGGCAGCATCCCGGCGTAGCGCAGCGGAGCCGGGATGGGGGTTGTTGGTGTGGTTATGCGGCGG
>NZ_JBFAID010000117.1:0-4648 GCF_040654475.1 Micromonospora sp. NPDC050686 | reverse complement strand
CTCGCGAAGGACCGCGACAAGTAGGACGAAACTACCCCCGGGGGGGTCAATCCCAATCCGTCGCTAGGGGGTCAGTTCCAGTCCGCCGTTGACACGCAGAGCTGACCGAGTCGGCGTCGCAACTCAGCGGTCTGCCCGACGTAGGCGATGGCACTGTCACCGATGCGCCTCACCTGGTACAGCCCTGGGCCTCGCGGCACCTGCAGGCGAACGTCCCGGCCGTCCAACGGAAGCCAACCGCTCCAGGCGAGGGCTGGCGTGGTCCGGCTCGAACTCAAAGTCGGCCACCCGCACGGAAGTGGTCAAAGGTCCCTCGCACCTGTTGGACCCAGAACGCCTCCCGAGCCTGCTTCGAGGCACCCTTGTGGAGCAAACCCATGTCTTGCGCGAGCTGATAGAAGCCTGGGCCGGCGTCGTTCGCATCAAGGTAGATCACCAGCGCTGACATCATCGCCCCTACAACCGGATACGTCTCCTGAACGATCCGGCCCAGCAGATAGCCCATTGCAGCACGCTCGGCCTGCTCCGAGAAGTCGAACACCGGGTAGCCTGTACGCCGCGCCAGCGTCACGCTCATCTCCGTGTAGGACGTGTTGCGCTCCATCAATGCCCGCTCGCGCAGGAACTGCTTGCCCGCGTGCACCAGCACGTCCCACTCGGCATCGTGACGACCGTACGCCGACACGCCATCGCCCCCTTCCGTCGGTCATGGTGTTGGCGGAATCGGACTGTAGGTCACGCCAGTACGGCTGTACAGCCACCCGCACATCGGCAGGATGACCTGCCGGATTTGCCGGGGGAGTAGCGGTGCGAGGTTGGCCGAGCGCCACTGCAGGATGCCGACGAGTACGGTGCCATCGTGTTGTGGGCCTGCCGGGGCGTACCCGGCCCCGCCCGACTGGCCGCGCTGGAGTCCTGCCGACTACGAGCGCTTCACGGCTGAGGACCGAGGAGCCCACGCCTCACCACGGAGTCCTCCAAGACTCGGGGGATTGACAGGTCGTGGCAGCATTCGTCTCATGCGACATCCCTCTCTCCGGCTGCTCCTTGCGGCGTTCATGGTGCCGCTGTCGGCGTTGTTCGGGATGAGTGGGTGCGATGAGCAGCCCGAGCATGGATCGGGCTCGCCGGCCGGCCCCACGACCCCAACCATTGGCATGGTGAAGCCGTCCGTCACCGTTCCGGCAACTCGGTCGGCTCAACCTACGACTACGCCTCCTGAGCTGCATTTCAGCATGTCGATGGTGCGCAGCAACGAGGTCAACAAGCCGGATAAGGGTGGGCAAGCGAACGTCGAGTTGGTCGCTGGTAGCAACGATCTGAAATCGCTAGAGCGCGTCGGTCGCGAGTGTGTCAAGGCCTTCCTGCGGGAGCAGAAAGCGGCCTTCTGCAAGGTTTTCGGAACAGAGGCTGACTACAAGGCTCGTGATCTGCGTAAGGCGGGCGACTCCAACTGCTGGGCCTGGTACGTCGGGGTGCCCCTGGCAGGTGGCGAACCGATGGTCACCGAAGGCAGCGAGATCGGCTACGTTGCCGAGCATTGCCCCGGCAAGCTGTATCGCTGATTCCCGGGCGCGGATTATCGGTGAAGGCGCCGAGGTGGGGTGTCGCCGGTCGAGGCGATCAGCCCACTCGCTGCGACCGTAGCGGCTCAATCGTCAAATTCGAAGCCACTGGTCTTGGCGTACTCCATGAGGTGCCGCAGGCGATTCCCGTCGGCCGTGACCGCACCGAGCAGGACGGCCAAGTCATCAAGCGCGCCTCGATCGTTGCTGGTGGCGTAGAAGGCTCCGCCCTCTGGGTCGGGCAAGAAGCGACCCTCGAGGGTGGGGGCCTCGGTCGTGACGAGCAGCTCGACGATCCCTTCCCAGAAGTAGCCGTTGGGCTCGTGGCCAAGTTCGGAGATCACGTCATCCACGCCGGTGGTCCCCGCTTCCAAGGACAAGGAGTACTTACCCGGCGCGATCTCTGCTACCTCTACGAGAGCCATCCGCGGATCTTGACAGGCCGGTCCGACGAGCACAAGCAGCTGACGAGTCTCGATTGATCGACGGCCAACGAACACCGATGACCGGTTGGCATGTTAGCCAGGTTGCTAAGGGCTTGGGAAGCTTCACCGCATGCCCTTTCCACCGGCCACGTCCGCCGAGGTGCCATCGTAGACCTTGTCGGGGATTCCGTCCGTCGCCGACCACGACGAAAATGGCCACCATGACCAGCGTCATTACCGATGCGATGGCCGGCCCAGCAGCGGCCTCGAGATCTGCAGTTGAGGGGCCTAGGTGGTGCGAGCCTGGTCTGCTGGCCCGGGCAGGCCGATACCCGTTGGCCGTCGAGGCGCCGGTCATGGCCTGCGTCGACATGCTCGTTCCAGGCGTGTCGACCGTGACCCGTTATGCCCGCTACTACAGCCTCTATTGGGCTCTCGCCGCGCACGCGGGCCGGAAGGGCATGGACCAAGAGGCGTGCCAGCGCCTCGTCCGTCGGGTGGAGGTGGGTCTGGCGCGAATCTCGCAGGAGTACGACGATCCGGATTACGCACCCGGGGTCGCTCATGGCGTGGACGCGTTAGCCAGGCTAGCCCCCCGGCCAAGGCGAGGAATTCTCAGTGGCCGACTCCATTGGTTCCGGTTCCTACTCCCCGCGTACCTGGGGCTTCTGGTCGCAGTACAACGGCCCAAGCGTGACGCTCGGGACCGTGACGGTGGACAGCGATGCGCTGCGGGTCGGCCGCCATCCGTGTCCACCAGAAATCTCAAAGATGTACAAGTCCCTCATTGAGGTCGCCGAGCATCGAGGTGGTCTGTCACTCCCGTCGGCGGCACTGGGGCGCCTGCGCCTTCAACAGGACACGGACACTCCTGACCTGGAACCACTGAGCTCGCTGTTCAGCGCCACCGCAAATGGCCGCCACGACCCGCAGTCCTGGACCGGGGACGATCGGACGCGGCGCGCCACACTCCGCATACTCGCCCGGTCGTGGCAGCTCAATCCAGACGCGGCCACCTGGCAGGAGGCGTTCGCCGCTGCCGTGGCCTACGGTTCGGCCGCACGCGAGGACCCGTTGCTGGCCGGCGAAGAACGAACGGCCGCGTGGCGAGGGGTGGTCCTTCGTCACCACTCTGTCGGGGCGTGGCGACATCTCTGGGCGGCGTTGGTCAACGAGGTCCGAGGGACGGAGATCGCCTCTCGTAGCCACTTGCACGAGTGGATCAGCGCGCAGCTACCCGGCAGCACCGTCGCCGAGTTCGAGGCCGGTCTGCCTGCCGTCGTTGATGAGCGTCGTGACCCCCTACCAGCCGAGGATGAGCTGCTGCGCGACGACAGCGGTGTGCTTACCGACGTCGCGCTGCTACTGCTCGGCGCCCGGCGCCTCGACTCGCTGACCGCCGTCACCCTGCGCACCTTCAAGGGGAAACGGCCCACCTACCTCGATCCCACCTGGATAGCGCAGCTCCGGCACGAGTACGGGCAGCGCTCGGTCGCCGAGCTGGGGCGACGCCTCGTTGACGACATGCTCGCCCAATCGCGGCGGGTAGCACTGCGAAAGGTGAAGTTCAACCAGGACGGCACGATCTCACTGTTCAGCAGACTCCACGAGCGCAATGGCGCGTACTTCGCTGACTCTGACGAGGGCAGCGGCAACATCGGTCTGCGCCTTCCCCAGCTGGCCGAGATTGCGGTACAGGTCGGGCTGCTAACACCGCACCCCGAAGAGCCAGTCACGCCTCAGGGGCAGCGACTGCTGGACCTGCCCTCATGAGCGAGGCCATCACCCATTCCCTCCGATCGCCACTAACTCTCCTGCAGCAGTGGCGGGATCGAGTCGACGACGCCCGGCTGCGCGAGGTCCTCATCACCGGTTACACGGTCGACCTGGGGTTCCTCGAGAAGTTCGCAATTCCCACCGCTCGGGCTCTCGGCGCGCGGATCACGGTCCTCAGCGACCCTGGACAGGCTGTACACGACCCCGTGGACGTACGCCGCGCCGGCGTGGCCTACCAACACGGCCACGCCGTCTGCTCCAGAGCATTTCACCCCAAGCTGGTGGTCCTACTCGGCGACCAGGACGTGTGGCTCGCGGTCGGATCGGGCAACCCGACGCTGTCCGGGTGGGGATACAACCACGAGCTGTGGGTCACCGCATATGGGACCGTGGATCATGGGCCGCAACTCATCCACGACATCGCGGACTGGCTGCAAGACCTGCCAGACACGGTCGGTCTGGCTAGCTGGATCGCCAAGACAACCCGCCACGTCGCTGAGCGGATGCGGCCAAAGAAAATCGATGGACGGTGGTCGCAGGTGCGTGCCTTCGGCAACCTCCACGAACCGCTGTTGAACCACCTACCGACGCATGCGGTGGACGAGTTACGCCTCGCCGCCCCGTTCTACGACCCGCCAGCCCGAGCAGCGACAGCCATCGTCACCCGGATGAAGCCGCAAGCCATACGTGTCGCCGTTCAGCCCTCCATCGCCATGTTCGACGGTGCCGCCCTGGCCCGTGCGGCAGCGCCTGTCGTTGATCAGACCTTCACACTGCTCAGCGCCGGGCCGGAACGTGTCAAGGGATTGAGGCCAACGGGAGTTAAGCGGCTTGTCGTTGCGGCTCGGGCTTGTTGATCCAGACCTGTTCGGGCAGGTCGAG
>NZ_JBFAID010000116.1:0-4667 GCF_040654475.1 Micromonospora sp. NPDC050686 | reverse complement strand
CCGGCCGCCCCGGCCGCGATGACGTCCGCTCCGATGTCGCCCACCAGCACACACCGCGCCGGAACGGTGCCCAGCGCGCCGGCCGCCGCGTACACAATGCCCGGAGCCGGCTTGCGGCACCGGCAGCCGGCCCGGTCGTCGTGCGGGCAGACCTGCCAGTCGTCGAACGGGCCCAGCAGCTCCTCGATCCGGGCGTGCACCGCCCGCATGTCCGCCGCGGTGAAGTAGCCCCGGGCCAGCCCGGACTGGTTGGTGACCACGCCCAGCCGCAGGCCGGCCGCCCGCAACCGGTCCAGCGCCTCCCGCACCCCCGGCAACGGCCGTACCTTCTCCGGGTCACCGTTGTAGGGCACGTCCTCCACCAGCGTGCCGTCCCGATCCAGCAGCACCGCGTCGAACAGGGCGGGGCCGCCGGACCAGGCGCCCCGGGCAGGGGGAGTGGGCATCAGCGGCCCGCCTCGACGGACGGGGCGGGCAGCGCGGCGCGGGCCCGCCACCAGCCGCGTACCCAGTGGCCGACGGCCAGCGGCGGGATCAGCGCGCTGGTCACCAGCATGGCGCCGACCTCACCGGCGTCGCGCGGCCCGCGCGCGATCCGGGCCCGGGCGAACTCGGCCGTGCCGGCCAGCCAGCCGCCGGTGGCGACGGCCGCGACGGCGCCGAGCGCCCGCCGCCCCGGCCCGGGACGGGCGGCGAACCGCAGTCCGGCGGCGGCGCACGCCGCCAGCCCGGCCGCCGTCACCGCCACATGCCGTGGCCGGCGGCCCGGCGGCAGGCCCAGATCGGTGCGCCAGCGCCGGCCGTACAGCCGGCGCAGCAGCGCGTCGTCGGCGTTGCCCCGCTGGGTGCGCAGGCTGACCCAGCGCCCCTCGGGACGGACCGGGTGGACGACCCGCCGGCCGCCCCGGCGCAGCACGAAGCCGGCCGCCCGGACCCGGTGGGCCAGCTCGGCGTCCTCCCGGTAGGCGCGCGGGAAACGCTCGTCGAAGCCGCCGACCGTGGCCAGCGCCGCCCGGCGGTACGCCATGTCCGCGGTGATCCACCGCCCGTCGGCCAGCCCGGCGGTGCCGCGCTCCCAGTCGGTGGGGCGCCGGTCGACCGGCAGCGGCACCTCGACCATGCCCTGCACCCCGCCGACGCGGGCGGGTGCCGCCAGGTCGTCGACCAGCCGCCGGGCCCAGTCCGGGGCCGGCACCACGTCGTCGTCGAGGAAGACCACCCACTCGCCGCGCGCCGTCGACCAGCCGAGGTTGCGGGCCGCCGCCGGGCCCGCGCCGCGCCCGGTCAGCACCTTCGTGTACGCGGTCAGCGCGCCCGGCACCGCCAGTTCCCCGGTGTCGTCGCCCCGGTCGTCGACCAGCAGCAGCTCCGCCTCGGGCAGCGCGGCGAGCTGGCCGGCAAGCGCGTCGAGCAGCACCGTCAGGCTGGGCCGGCCGAGGGTGGGCACCACGACGCTGATCACCGGGTGCCCCCCGGCGTTGCCGGCCGGGCCTCGCCCAGCGCTGCCGGCCGGGCGCCGCCGAGCGAGCCGCGGTGCACCGCGAACGGGCCGAGGGCGAGCAGGTCCACCGGGGCGGAGCCGAACAGCTCCAGCGCCTCGCGGGGGGTGTCCACCATGGGCCGTCCGGCGGTGTTCAGCGAGGTGTTCACCACCACCGGCAGGCCGGTGCGCCGCTCGAACTCGGCCAGCAGCTCGGCCACCAGCGGCTCGGTCTCGGTGTGCACGGTCTGCACCCGGGCGGTGCCGTCGACGTGGGTGACCGCCGGGATCCGGTCTCGCCAGTGCGGCCGCACCCGGTGCACGAAGAGCATGTACGGGCTGGGGTACACCCCGTCGAAGATCTCCGCGAAGCGTTCCGCGCGGACCATCGGGGCGATCGGGCGGAACTGCTCGCGGCCCTTGACGTCATTCATCCGCCGGGTGGTGTCCGGGTCGCCGGGGTGGGCGAGCAGCGACCGGTGGCCCAGCGCCCGCGGGCCGTACTCGGCGCGCCCCTGGTACCAGGCGACGATGCCGTTGTCGGCGAGCACCCGGGCCGCCTCGGCGGCGATCGAGTCCGGCCGGCTGTACGGCAGCGCGGCGCGGCGCAGCTCCGCCTCCAGCTCCTCGTCCGACCAGCCCCGGCCCAGGTCCGCCCCGGCCATCGGGGTGGCCCGGTCGCCCAGCTCGCCGGCGACGTGCAGGGCGGCGCCGAGCGCGGTGCCCGCGTCACCGGCGGCCGGCTGCACCCACACCCGCTGGTACGGGCCCTCGGCGGCGAGCCGGGCGTTGGCCACGCAGTTCAACGCCACGCCGCCGGCCAGGGCCAGGGTGCGCGCCCCGCCCGAGGCGTCGTGCAGCCAGCGGGACAGGTCGAGCAGCACCTCCTCCAGCCGGGTCTGCACGCTGGCGGCCAGGTCGGCGTGCTCCTCGGTCAGCTCACCCCCGGCGGCGACGGCCTTCGCCAGGCTGGCCCAGTCGATCCGTTCCACCCGGAAGCCACCGTCGTCGGTGGCCCGGATCAGCTCGCGCAGCGCGCCCAGGTGCCGCGGCTCGCCGTACGACGCCAGCGCCATCACCTTGTACTCGTCGCTGGAGTGCTGGAAGCCCAGGTGGCGGGTCAGGTCCTCGTAGAGCAGGCCGAGCGAGTGCGGCAACTCCTGGCTGTGCAGGGACGACAGCCGACCGTCGCGGTAGACGCCGGCCAGGTGGCTGGCCACCTCGCCGCGCCCGTCCAGCACCAGCACGGCGGTGTCGTCCCCGGCGGTCGGCGCGGCCAGCCCGGCCGAGGCGGCGTGCGCCACGTGATGCGGTACGAAACGGACCTTCCCCGGGTCCAGGCCGGGCAGCGCGGCGGCGAGGAACTGCGGGGCGCGCTGGGCGTACTCGACCCGCAGCCAGTCCCACGGGTCGGCCAGATCCAGGGCGGCTGCGTCCCGGCACAGTCCGGGGTCGAAGGAGTACGCCACGGCGTCGAGGGCATCGACGTCGACGCCCGCCTCGGCCAGGCACCAGGCGGCGGCGAGTTCCGGCAGCTCCCAGGCGGAGAAGGGCACCGGCCGCTTGCCGTGCTTGCGGCGGCTGAACCGTTCCTCTTCGGCGGCGGCCACCACCTGGCCGTTCACCACGAGGGCGGCGGCCGGATCGTGAAAGATCGCATTGATCCCGAGGACGCGCATGGGGAGGTCGTACCCTGGGCCGGCCCGCCCTAACCCGAGATCATCGACTTCTCGCCGAGCGCGCTGGCCTGCACTGATATCTCTAACGTGGAGAGACCGTGGCGGCGGGGACCCCGGGGGCGGGATCCCCGCCGCTGGCGGCCGTCAGACCCCGCCGCTCCGGTGGCGTCGCCTTCGCCGACCGCGCCGAGGAGATCACCGTGGGCCGGGTGGTCCGGGCGTTCGAGGGCGAGGACGAGGTCGTCGCCTGCGAGGAGTCCGGCTGCACGCTGCGCGCCGGCTGCCGGCTGCGCGGGCAGCTCCGGCGCGCCCAGGCGGCGTTCCTCGCCGTCCTCGACGAGGTACGCCTGGGCGACCTCGTCGACGAGCCGTCCGCCCCGCTGCTGCTCGCCCTCACCGCCGCGCCCCGCTGACCCCGTCGTTCGGTGGCGGGCCGGCGTTAGGCTGGCCGGAGGCGATCGAGGGGGGCGGTTCATGGCCGGCACACGGGTGTCGAACCCGGTCTTCGCCCGGCTCTACGAGCGGGCCAGCGTGTCGATGGACCTGGCCGGCGTGGCCGAGCACCGGCGCCGGCTGGTCGCCGGCCTGCGTGGCCGGGTGATCGAGGTGGGCGCCGGCAACGGTCGGATGTTCCCGCACTACCCGCCCGAGGTCACCGAGGTGCTCGCGGTCGAGCCGGAGCCCCGGCTGCGCGCCGCCGCCCGGGCCGCCGCGGCGTCCGCCCCGGTGCCGGTCGCCGTGGTCGACGGGTTGGCCGACGCGCTGCCGGCGGCCGACGGCGCTGCGGACACCGTGGTGACGGCCCTGGTGCTCTGCACGGTGCCGGACCAGGCCGCCGCGCTGCGGGAGGCGTACCGGGTGCTGCGGCCCGGTGGCCAGCTGCGCTTCTACGAGCACGTGCGGGCCGACACCGCCGGCCTGCGCCGCGTCCAGCGGCTGGTCGACGCGACCTGCTGGCCGCTGTTCTGCGGCGGCTGCCACACCGGGCGGGACACGGTCGGGGCGATCGAGGCCGCCGGGTTCACCGTCACCGAACTGGACCGGTTCCGCTTCCCGCCGACCCGGCTGGCCGTGCCGGCCTCCCCCCACGTCCTCGGCTCCGCCCGCCGCCCCTGACGGTCGCCCTGCATCCACCGTGGACGTACGGGACGGTGCGCGGCGCGCGGGCCGGTCATAGGTTCCGTTACCTTTCAGTGCGCTCTGGCGAGCACACGATTGGTAGTCCCGCCTTGCGGTGGGACGGTCCCGGTCTGACCCGCTGATGCGGTGCCGGGTTGACGCTTCGCAGCCACCAGCCCCGCGGGCGGGGTCTTATGGTCGGCTCCACGTCCAGCCACCGGGCCACTCCCGGCGGTGTCGAACTCAGCCGCGAGCGCGGCCAGGTTGAGTGCGGCGTTGAGGTCCCGGTTGAGGACTAGACGAGTAGTTCCGAAATCGGTCAGTGGTCGTAGGCGATCAGGGATCGGGTGACGGGTGCGCCGGTTTTGTTGTTGTGCCAGATGGCGGCG
>NZ_JBFAID010000115.1:0-5256 GCF_040654475.1 Micromonospora sp. NPDC050686 | reverse complement strand
GGACGGTTCGGAGGTTTACGTCCGTTTCGGGGTAAGGGCGAACACCCCGGGCTCGTCTTCGGTCAGGACGTGGCGGTTGACCATGCGTTTCAGCTTCGCGCGGGTGCCTTCGACGTGTTTCGGTGAGGGCTCGACGCCGAGCGCGAGGCAGATGTCCTTGGCCCGCATCCCAGCGGGCGCGGAGCCAAGGACAGCCAGGATCTGCTGGTAGGGGGCGCTGGCGATGGTCGGGTCATCGGCGGTGAACTCGGCGGCGGCGAGGGTGCGCAGGGTGCTGCGGGTGGTTGCCAGGTCGGCCAACTCGCCCTCGATGCGGGCGAGTTCGGTGGTGAGCGCGCTTATCTGTTCGCGGAGTCGATCGGTGTCCCGGCGTGCGGTGGCTTCACGGTCAGCGATCAGGTCGAGGACCGTGGTCAGGTTCATCCGTGTCGCCAGGACGGGGTGCTGGTGCCGGTGAGCCGGCGGACCATGTTGGCCATCGACGCCCACAGGGTGCGTGACACCGAGGATTCCGGGCGGCTCTCGTACTCGCGCACGAGGCGGCGGTGCAGCATCAGGGTGCCGTTGACCTGTTCCACGATCCACCGCTTGCGGATCGGCACGAACCCAGGTCGGGTGTCGGATCGTTTGACGACCTCGACGTCGACGCCCAGGACGGCGCCGTGCAGCGCCAGGTCCTGTTTGAACCCGGCGTCGACCCACGCGCGGGTGACCGTCGGGGTGTGCGCGGTGACGGCGTCGAGCAGCCGGATGCCGATCACGTTGTCCGTGACGGACGCCGCGGTCACCACGACCGCGATGATCAGCCCTAACGTGTCCACGGCCAGGCCGCGCTTGCGCCCCGGCACCTTCTTGCCGGCGTCCTTGCCGGTCGTGGCCGCGGGCACATGGTTGGCCGCGCGGATGGACTGGGTGTCCAGTACTACCGCGCTCGGGTCCTCGGCGCGGCCAGCCTTCTCCCTGGCCTAGTGTGCTGAGTCGTTAGTTCGTTGATAGGTTGTAGGTATGGGTGATGGCCGTGGTCCGAAGCTGGCGCCGTTGGAACTGACCGCCGAGGAGCGGGAGGCGTTGCAGGGGCTGGCGCGGCGGCCGAAGACGGCGCAGGCGTTGGCGGTGCGGGCGCGGATCGTGCTGGCGTGTGCGGAAGGGCTGTCCAACAGCGAGGTGTCGCGTCGGCTTGGGGTGTCGCTGCCGACGGTCGGCAAGTGGCGCAAGCGGTTCGTGGTCGATCGGGTGGATGGGCTGCGGGACGAGCCGCGCCCGGGCGCGCCGCGGAAGATCGGCGACGCCCAGGTCGAGGCCGTGATCACGAAGACCCTCGAAGAGCTGCCGCCCAATCGGGACAGCCAGTGGTCGACCCGGTCGATGGCCAAGGCGGTGGGGCTGAACCAGACCGCGGTCTCGCGGATCTGGCGGGCGTTCGGCCTCAAACCGCACCAGGTCGACAGCTGGAAGCTGTCGACCGACCCGCTGTTCGTGGACAAGGTCCGCGACATCGTCGGGCTGTACCTGGACCCGCCCGAGGCCGCCATGGTCCTCGCCGTGGACGAGAAATCGCAGATCCAGGCCCTCGATCGGACCGCGCCGATGCTGCCGATGATGCCCGGCGTACCCGGCCGGGTGACCCACGACTACGTCCGCCACGGCACCACCAGCCTGTTCGCCGCGCTGGACGTGGCCACCGGCAAGGTGATCGGCCAGACCCAGCGCAAACACCGCCACCAAGAGTTCCTGCGCTTCCTACGCACCATCGACCGGGCAACCCCGCCCGAGCTGGAGCTGCATCTGGTGCTGGACAACTACGCCACCCACAAGACGCCCGCCATCCAGCAGTGGCTGCTCAAGCACCCCCGGTTCCACCTGCACTTCACCCCGACCTACTCATCCTGGCTCAACCTCGTCGAACGCTGGTTCGCCGAGCTGACCAACCGCAAACTCCGCCAGTCAGCCCACCGCAGCGTCGCCGAACTAGAAGCCGACGTCACCGCCTGGATCGAGGCATGGAACGCCGACCCCAAACCGTTCCTGTGGACCAAGCCGGCTGACGACATCCTCGAAACGATCGCCGCATACTGCCAACGAATTAACGACTCAGCACACTAGCGCACCGCTGCTGATGGCGTCAGCACAGTACGACGCGGCTTCTCGCACCAAGTCAAAGTCGCGCCGTTCGGCCCGTTCTGGCCCCCTCGGCGTGAGCCTGCGATTCGCAGGAGCGCCTGTTCGCTGCCGTGGAATCGGCCGCCAGACGGGCACGTCAGTGACTCGCGGGTGGTGTCGGCACCGCTCTCCGGCAGAGCTAACCAGTCGTCGGCACCTGGTCCCGTCGAGGGTGCGGGCGCCACACCTCGTCGTGGCCTTGCGGCGTACCAGAGAGCCTCCCCACCAGTGGTGTCGACAGCGGTCGCCGGCAGCGGCGACGCGCATCCGACACTTCGTTCCGTCCTGTGTCCGACCTCCACAACGCGCCATGACTCAGCGTGGCCGGTTAATTACCCCCTCCACAATGGGCGACTGCTGTCGGACTAGCGGCTGCAAATCATGGCGAGGATCTGCTACGGCTGCGGACAACAGCCGCGGTGGGTGCCCTGGCACTCGGTGCTGAATCAGCCTGGGCGCATCTGCACAGAACGCTTCGGTGTGAACGCGGGCACGGGGCACCGTTGGATGTCATCCGATGCCGTCTTGCGCCGCAGAGTAGGGCTTTCTCTGCTGCCTTGTGTCGTCTCCTGCCGCCCGCTGCTGGTCGTTTCGATGCCTCCTCGCTGCCTATCCCGCTTGGAGGCCGGCCGACTCCGGCGGGTCGCCCACCGTCGCCGTGGCAGCGTTCAGCACGGCCCGGAGCGGGGCGTGTGGAAACGCGTCGCCCGTGCCGGTATCCGACCCTAGTCGCGTGCTGTAGAAGGGTTCGCCGTCGCGGTCGGCGTCGTCCTGATGGGCCCACAGGTTGCCGGCCTCGTCTCGCTGCCAGATGACGTTCTCACCACGGAAGTCGGCGCGTTCGAGCCAGTCGGCGCCGCACGGCCAGTAGCCCTTCCAGTGCGGAGGGCGTAATGCGGCGTATGCCTCGTCGACGGCGGCGACGGCCTGGTCCACGTCGTCATCGTCAAAGACGGCGGCGAATCGGCACAGCAGGGCCAACGGAGGCCCGGGGTGCTGCAGCTGCGGATTCCGCGCGGCGATCGCCCGGCAGATCAGGTCGAGTTCGGCCCAGCGCAACGCGTGCGGGTGCCAGTGTGCGAGGTCGTCCCATCCGAGCTCGGCCGGCTCTGCCAAGTCAGGGGTGGTGATACCCAGGCTGTAGGAGTCGGCCGAGGCGTCGATGCTCAGTACGACGTGGTGGCCATCGCCGACCTCGAAGACCACGTCGAGCGACGAGTCGGCGGAATCCTCATCCGCATCGTCGTCATCATCGTCGTCGTCCAGTAGGCCTTCGAGGTCACCAAGCCGATCCGCCCCGGGTCCCTCCTCGTGGGCGAAGGTGTACCGCGCCCAGAACACCGGATCGTGCAATGACTCTTGCAACACCGATGGAATCGCCACCGAGAGAACTATAGGGACGTCACCAGCGGCATCCCGAACGAGGTCAGCGGCGTGGTGGGCTTTCCCTGGCCTGACACTGTCAGCCTGAGAATCGTGTTGATCTGTACGGCGGGTAGTCGCGTCACCTGGGACATCGCTACCAAGCGTTGATCACCGGCCAGGTCGCGTGCCTCTGTGGCCCCGTGTTGACCGCTGCATCGGGCACGGATCGGGCACGACGCTGGCAGAACGAGACCACGGGCGCCGCTCGGCGTGCCAGGAGCCGGCGCAGGAAGGTCAGCCTCGCCCGGCACTGCTCGACGGTTCCGGTACGCGATCGTCCGGCCGGGTGCATTGCCTTGGCTACTCGCTTGGCTACTCAAGTCGTCGCCCCCAGGCTTCCCACCCCGTCGGGCCTCAGCTCACCTCTGCTCGGGCCGGACTCACGCCGCGCCCTGGCACCATCGTCAACTCGCTATAGCCAACCCGAAGCGCTGCGGACACCGCGCTGGACGGCCTCGACCAGGGCGCCGGATCGCCCGGCGCGACCTAAGGCTCAGCGGGTGTCGGGTTTGTTTGGGAACGTGTGCGGGCACGGAGGAACCAATGCGCGGCGACCAATGGGATGACGCCGACGGGGTACCAGGCAACATCAATGAGGTCGAACTGGGCGCCTAGCAGCTGGCGCGCGAGCCAGCTGCGTTGGGAGAGTGCCGCGGGTATGGGGGTGAGCTGTGCAAACTCGATGAACCAGCAGTATGCGATCGCGGCGCTGCCGGCGGCCAGTGGGGAGATCAGCGGCCATA
This sequence comes from Micromonospora sp. NPDC050686, assembly GCF_040654475.1. NCBI lineage: Bacteria > Bacillati > Actinomycetota > Actinomycetes > Micromonosporales > Micromonosporaceae > Micromonospora > Micromonospora sp. NPDC050686. Next base: position 928 of record NZ_JBFAID010000115.1, on the reverse strand, counting down.
TGAAGATCACTATCGTGTAGACGATGGCTGCGGACAAGGCGGCGCCTGAGTACTGTTCGATGGGCCCGTCCATCGTGGCGCGGATTGCGAAGGCCGCGACTGTAAAGCCGGCTGCCGATACCACCATCAGCAGCCGAGTCCAGCGCACTGCGAGCGGCATCGCGCCATCATAAGTGGCAGCGCAGCTAAGGTGGCAGCTGGTCTGCTGAGCTTGGACGGGCCGCAGCTGCACCACTGCTGCACTGAAGCCAGCTGGTCGCTGCCCGCTATTTGCCAGCCAAGCCACCTGGTTGAGTTGAAGCGGAACTTAGAGCCGCTGTCCCGCCACCAGCGGGAACCCTGGTCGACGCCTGCTCATGCGGCGTCTTGGGCTGCCATGGTTCGGCACTGGTTGACGACGTTTCACGGTGTCTTGTGCCCCACCTGTGCCCCAGACCCTTTGTCGAGGGCTGCCCACCGTTGCCCGCGTCCGCGAAGCTGCGACCCGTCGTTGACGCCTTGGTCGGCGATCCGCGCACGGCCTAGCCTGTCCGCCATGGAGCAGTTGCGCGACCTTGCCACCGGCTGGCGATGGACGAGCCGGTCGGCGATGAGCTGCCGATGGCGGCTGCTCATGCTCTGACCCGAGGCGTCGACTCTCCGAGCTTGCGTGAGCTCGCCGGCCTTTCGAATGGCCAGTCGCGGGAAGCCGTCGACCTGTTCCGGCAGGCGATGGATGAGCTCGGCTGTCCGGTCCCGGACAAGAGCGACGCCCGGCTACACCTCATGCGTGAGGCAGCGGCAAACCTGGTTGCTGGAGAGGGCGACCCTGAGGACCTGGCACACCAGATTTACTGGCAGGCGTGCTACTCCGGACTGCCGGAGCTGCGGGAGGTGGGCGATCGCTTCTTAGAGGGCGTCTGATTCACGTATTTTGCGGGTTATGTGA
>NZ_JBFAID010000114.1:0-5275 GCF_040654475.1 Micromonospora sp. NPDC050686 | reverse complement strand
CTGGGCAGCCGTCAGCCTGCCGAACGCGGCGTGACCGATGCAGCCAGCACCGGACACGAACTGCAAGCTCGGCCCTTCAGGGCCGAGAAGCTGACTCAGCACGGTGGGTGTGCCGGGCGCGGTGATGTCGATGACGAACGCTGCGAGGCGCCTAAGCGTCGAGTTCGTGCACCAGGAGCGCCACGTACAGCGACAGCACCGACTCCGGGTCCTCCAGCGACACCCCGAGCACCTGCGCGACCCGCGACAGCTGCTGGTAGTAGGCCGTACGCGACAGGTGCGCCGCAGCGGCCGCCGCCGACTTGTTCCCGCCCTGCTCGCAGTAGCAGCGCAACAGCTCCACCAGCCGGCTGCGCTGGTGGGCGTCCCGCGCCAGCAGCGGGCCCAACTCCCGGTCTGCGAACGCCTGGACCCGCTCGTCCTCCCGCAACAGGTGCAACAGGCCGCGCAGGCGCACATTGTCCAGCTTGTGGTAGAGCTGCGCACCGGGGGTGCGGAGGGCCGCCCCCGCGACGTGGGCCGCCTCGCTGAGGCTGCGGCGCACCTCGGCGGCGTGTGACACGGTGGTGCCGACCGCCACCAGCACCGGGCCGGCCGTCGAGCGGTGCACCTCCTCGGCCAGCCGACGTAGGACCGCGTCGACCCTGGCGTGGGCGGGCAGCGACAACAGCGCCCGTACGCTCGTGTCGTCCACGACGCCGACCAGCGCGGGCACTGACACCCGCCGTGCGGCCGACGCGGCCACCTCGGCGAGGTCGCGCAGCACCTCCTGGGTGGCCAGCGCAGGCGCGCGTGGCGTCACGTGCCCGGGCCGGATCGCCACCCCGACGAGCTGCCGCCGGTCGAGGCCGACGCCCAGCGCGGCCGCCCGGGCGGCCAGATCCGGCGGCGGTACCGCCTGACCGAGCAGTTGCGCGAGCAACATCCGATGCGTCTGCCGCTCCAGACTCTCCCGATCACGGGCCACCAGCCGATGCACCGCCAGCGCCGACGCGGCCCGCTCTGCGACCACCATGTGCCGGTGCGGCGGTGGGTCCGGCGAGAGCAGCACCAGGCGTCCCCAGTCGGCGCCCTGTGCGCCGACCACCGTGACCAACCAGCCGGCCTCCTCGTCGTAGGCCGTTCGCTCGGGCACGGCCACGGACCGGGACCGCTGGCTCCAGTCCGCGAGCAGCTCGGTGGGATCCTGCCCAGCCGCGTCGTACGCGAGCACCTCGTGCCCCAGCGTCTCCAGCACGACGGGCAGCCCGGAGATCCGGGCCACCTCGCGCAGCACCTCGGCCGGCTCGGCCCCGGCCACGGTGAGCGAGGTGAACGTCTCGTGCACCTGCTCGGCGGCCCGCAGCTCGGCGAGCTGGGCGTCGACGATCAGCGCCACCACCGCCTCGGTGACGGACACGAACCGCGTCTCTTCCGCGAGCGTGATCAGGGGGAGTCGGCGCCGGTCGGCCGCTGTCACGAGCGCCTCGGGTACCTGATCGTTCCACCGGCGGACCAACTCGATGACCAGTCCCGCCGCGTGGACCGCGGCCAGGTCGTCCACGTAGCCCGTGAGCGCCGCCGGCTCCTCCGGCAGCGCGATGCCGGTGGTCAGTACCAGTTCCCCACCGCGGAGCAGGTGCGCGATGTCGGCGACCTCCGCCACGTGGACCCAGCGGACCCGGCCCTGCATCCCGGCCGATCCGGCCACCACCTGTGGCTTCGCGCGCCGGATCACCGGCAGCGCGACGGCGTCTGCGACGGAGGGATACATCGCGACCTCCCTACTACCGGGATCGCACACACCGTAATGGCAGCGGCCGCAGAGCGGTACAGGTTGCACATAGCGGTTGGACAACGAATGCCGCCACACTCGGCCTACCGGCGGAGATACGGAGGACGCGATGGCGCACCGCGAGCTGCTGACCAGACACCGGTCCGTGATGCCGAAGTGGCTGGCGCTGTACTACGAACAGCCGATCGAGTTCGCCAGCGCGTCCGGCCGCCGGGTGACCGACCGGGAGGGACGCACCTACCTCGACTTCTTCGCCGGCATCCTCACCAACGCGATCGGCTACGACGTGGCCGAGATCAGCGACGCGGTCCGGTCGCAGATCGACACCGGCGTGCTGCACTCCTCCACGCTCTACCTGATCCAGTCGCAGGTCGAGCTCGCGGAGAAGATCGCGGAGCTCTCCGGGATCCCGGACGCCAAGGTGTTCTTCACCAACTCGGGCACCGAGGCGAACGAGACCGCGCTGATGCTCGCCACCCAGCGCCGGCGCAGCGAGCAGGTGCTCGCCCTGCGCAACTCCTACCACGGCCGCGCCTTCGCCACCGTCGGCATCACCGGCATCCGCGGCTGGTCGGCCAGCGCGCTCAGCCCCGTCAAGGTGAGCTGGGTGCACGGCGGCTACCGCTACCGCAGCCCCTTCCGGGACCTGTCCGACGCGGACTACGTCCGCGCCTGCGTCGCTGACCTGCGCGAGATCATCGAGACGACGACCGCAGGTGACGTCGCGTGCATGATCATCGAACCGATCCAGGGCGTCGGCGGCTTCGCCACCCCACCGGACGGGCTGTTCGGCGAGTTCAAGAAAGTGCTCGACGAGTACGGGATCCTTCTCGTCTCCGATGAGGTGCAGACCGGCTGGGGCCGCACCGGCGAGCACTTCTGGGGCATCCAGGCGCACGGCGTCGTACCCGACGCGATCACCTTTGCCAAAGGCCTGGGCAACGGCCTGGCGATCGGCGGAGTCATCGCTCGGGCGGACCTCATGGACTGCCTCGGCGCCAACTCGATCTCCACCTTCGGCGGCAACCCGCTCGCCACCACCGGCGCTCTGGCCTCGCTCAACTATCTTTTGGAACACGACCTCCAGGCCAACGCAGCAGACCTGGGTGCCCGGCTGCTCGACGGCCTCCGTGCGGTCGCGCAGGCGCATCCCGTGGTCGGCGACGTCCGCGGCAAGGGCCTGATGATCGCGCTGGAACTCGTCGGACCCGACGGCGCGCCCCACCCGGCGGCCGCCGCCGCACTGCTGGAGGAATCCCGGGAACGTGGACTGCTCGTCGGCAAGGGCGGCCTGTACGGCAACGTCATCCGCCTGGCACCACCGATGACGCTGACCCGGGCCGAGGCGGACGAAGCGCTTGAGATCCTCACCCAGTCGATCGAGGCCGTGGCCAAGGAGGCACAGCAGCGATGAGGACCACCCATTGGATCGGCGGCAAGCCGTGGAACGGCGCCACCGAACGCGCCGGCGACATCTACGACCCCGCCACCGGACAGATCGCAGGGCACGTCGACTTCGCGACCGCCGCGGTCGTCGACCAGGCCGTCGCTGCCGCCGGCGAGGCCTTCACCCGCTGGCGTACGGCTTCCCACGCCCAGCGGTCAAACGTGATGTTCGCCTTCCGGGAACTGCTGAACGCCCGCCGGCCCGAACTGGCCAAGATCATTACCACCGAGCACGGCAAGGTGCTTTCCGACGCCGCGGGGGAGATCCAACGCGGGCTGGAGAACGTGGAGTTCGCCTGCGGCATCCCGCAGATACTCAAGGGCGGGTTCAGCGAAAACGCCTCGACCCAGGTCGACGTGTACTCCATCCGGCAGCCGCTCGGCGTGGTCGGAGTGATCACCCCGTTCAACTTCCCCGCCATGGTGCCGCTGTGGTTCGCGCCGAACGCGATCGCGTGCGGCAACAGCGTGGTCCTCAAGCCGAGCGAGAAGGACCCGTCCGCGGCGAACTTCCTCGCCGAACTGTTCGCTGAGGCCGGGCTCCCGGACGGAGTGTTCAACGTCGTGCACGGCGACAAGGAGGCAGTCGACCGCATTCTCGAACACCCGGCGGTGAAGGCCATCTCCTTCGTCGGCTCCACCCCGATCGCCCGCTACGTCTACGAGACCGGCACCCACAACGGCAAGCGTGTGCAGGCGCTCGGCGGCGCGAAGAACCACATGGTCGTACTGCCCGACGCCGACCTCGACCTCGCCGCCGACGCCGCCGTCTCGGCAGGGTTCGGCTCGGCCGGCGAACGCTGCATGGCCATCTCGGTCGTCGTGGCCGTCGACCCGGTCGGCGACGCACTGGTCAGCAAGATCAGCGAGCGGATCGCCGCGCTCCACGTCGGCGACGGCCGTCGGCCGGGGTGCGAGATGGGACCACTGGTCACCGGCGCCCACCGCGACCGGGTGATGTCGTACCTGGACGCTGGACGGGCCTCCGGGGCAGAGTTGGTGGTCGACGGGCGAAGCCACCCGATCGACGGTGAGCGAGCCGGCTTCTGGCTCGGGCCGACCCTCTTCGATCACGTCGACACCGACATGTCCATCTACACCGACGAGATCTTCGGACCGGTGCTCTCGGTGCTGCGCGTGCCCAGCTACGACGACGCCGTCGAGGTGGTCAACACCAACCGCTACGGCAACGGCACCGCCATCTTCACCAACGACGGCGGCGCGGCCCGGCGCTACCAGAATGAGATCGAGATCGGCATGGTCGGAGTGAACGTCCCGATCCCGGTCCCAGTCTCGTACTACTCCTTCGGCGGATGGAAGGACTCCCTGTTCGGTGACGCGCACGCGTACGGACCGGAAGGGGTGAACTTCTTCGTCAGATCCAAGGTGGTCATCAGCCGGTGGCTCGACCCCTCCCACGGTGGAGTGAACCTCGGCTTTCCACAGAACAGCTGAGCACCAGAACCTGAGCCGCGCGACACAGGTGGCAGACGTCTCGACGACGGCCATCTGAGCTTGATCCGGTTGCGTTCGCCAACAGTTTGACGCGCGCCTCGGTAGGGAAAGTTCGCGGACACCTCAATGAAGGAGGCTGTATGGAGACGTCCGCTAGCGCCGGGCGCAGTTATCGACAGCCGACACGTGCATGCGTGGCGGTGCCTGCTGCAGCGCCAACCGCGAGGGGGCGAGCCTAATGGCTCGCGTCGGTCGCTACGGGATCCCAGGGTTCGTGTGGTTCCTGATCTGGCTCGTCGTCTGCATCTTGATCGTCATCCTGTTGGCCATGCTCATTCACCACTTCGGAGGCGCCTCTCTTTCGCTCAAGCTCGGCCACTTCTACCTGAACATCGGGGTCACCTGACATGCCAGATCGTCGGCACTCCGGCGCCGGTACCGCACCAGGTTTGTTAGCCGTCACCTTCGGTGACGGCTAACACGGCTTGAAGCGCGCTGCCTGCGTGAGGTCAACAGTCGCGACTATCCGAGCGAGGTCATCGAACGGATGTGCGACCACTTCACCGAACAACGCATCAAGGAACTCGCCACGCAACGGCA
>NZ_JBFAID010000113.1:0-5416 GCF_040654475.1 Micromonospora sp. NPDC050686 | reverse complement strand
GTTGCCCCGGATGGGGTCCTGCGGTTGTGGGGCTTCGGATGGTGTGTGGTTGTTCTTTGAGAACTCAACAGGGTGCTATTGATAAGCCAGTGCCAATTGTTTTATACCCTGGACTGGTGGCCATCGTTTGGTGGTTGCTGGTTGGGATTCCTTTGGCAACACTTTTGTTGTCAGGATGCTGTTCGACAAGTTTTTGTTGGAGAGTTTGATCCTGGCTCAGGACGAACGCTGGCGGCGTGCTTAACACATGCAAGTCGAGCGGAAAGGCCCTTCGGGGTACTCGAGCGGCGAACGGGTGAGTAACACGTGAGCAACCTGCCCCAGGCTTTGGGATAACCCCGGGAAACCGGGGCTAATACCGAATATGACCTTGCATCGCATGATGTCTTGGTGGAAAGTTTTTCGGCTTGGGATGGGCTCGCGGCCTATCAGCTTGTTGGTGGGGTGATGGCCTACCAAGGCGACGACGGGTAGCCGGCCTGAGAGGGCGACCGGCCACACTGGGACTGAGACACGGCCCAGACTCCTACGGGAGGCAGCAGTGGGGAATATTGCACAATGGGCGGAAGCCTGATGCAGCGACGCCGCGTGAGGGATGACGGCCTTCGGGTTGTAAACCTCTTTCAGCAGGGACGAAGCGCAAGTGACGGTACCTGCAGAAGAAGCACCGGCCAACTACGTGCCAGCAGCCGCGGTAAGACGTAGGGTGCGAGCGTTGTCCGGATTTATTGGGCGTAAAGAGCTCGTAGGCGGCTTGTCGCGTCGACCGTGAAAACTTGGGGCTCAACTCCAAGCCTGCGGGCGATACGGGCAGGCTAGAGTTCGGTAGGGGAGACTGGAATTCCTGGTGTAGCGGTGAAATGCGCAGATATCAGGAGGAACACCGGTGGCGAAGGCGGGTCTCTGGGCCGATACTGACGCTGAGGAGCGAAAGCGTGGGGAGCGAACAGGATTAGATACCCTGGTAGTCCACGCTGTAAACGTTGGGCGCTAGGTGTGGGGGGCCTCTCCGGTTCCCTGTGCCGCAGCTAACGCATTAAGCGCCCCGCCTGGGGAGTACGGCCGCAAGGCTAAAACTCAAAGGAATTGACGGGGGCCCGCACAAGCGGCGGAGCATGCGGATTAATTCGATGCAACGCGAAGAACCTTACCTGGGTTTGACATGGCCGCAAAACTCGCAGAGATGTGAGGTCCTTCGGGGGCGGTCACAGGTGGTGCATGGCTGTCGTCAGCTCGTGTCGTGAGATGTTGGGTTAAGTCCCGCAACGAGCGCAACCCTCGTTCGATGTTGCCAGCGCGTTATGGCGGGGACTCATCGAAGACTGCCGGGGTCAACTCGGAGGAAGGTGGGGATGACGTCAAGTCATCATGCCCCTTATGTCCAGGGCTTCACGCATGCTACAATGGTCGGTACAATGGGCTGCGATACCGTGAGGTGGAGCGAATCCCAAAAAGCCGGTCTCAGTTCGGATCGGGGTCTGCAACTCGACCCCGTGAAGTCGGAGTCGCTAGTAATCGCAGATCAGCAACGCTGCGGTGAATACGTTCCCGGGCCTTGTACACACCGCCCGTCACGTCACGAAAGTCGGCAACACCCGAAGCCGGTGGCCCAACCCCTTGTGGGAGGGAGCCGTCGAAGGTGGGGCTGGCGATTGGGACGAAGTCGTAACAAGGTAGCCGTACCGGAAGGTGCGGCTGGATCACCTCCTTTCTAAGGAGCACCATCCGTTGAAAGACGGTATGGAGCCCGCGGCCCGCGGATGTCGGGTCGGGGTGCTCAGAGGCGGAGACGCTGGCTAGTTTTCATTCGGCAACGGCTGTGGGTTCCTAGTACGACTGATCCTTTGGGGTTGGTAGGGAACGGGATGTGCGGTGCGGCTGGGAGAAGGCGTTTTTAGCACCCTGTTGGGTCCTGAAGGAACAACCCTGTGGGTTTGTTTCTTTCGGAGACTGGTTCGGGGCCTTCGGGTTTCGTCGGTCTGCCAGGCATGGCCTGGTTTCTCATACCGCCGGCGGTTGTCGGGTTTGGTGGGAGACTGTTGGGTTGTGGGTTGGTCGTTTGTTGAGAATTGCACAGTGGACGCGAGCATCTTTGTGGTCAAGTTGTCAAGGGCGAACGGTGGATGCCTTGGCACCAGGAGCCGATGAAGGACGTGGGAGGCCGCGATAGGCCTGGGGGAGCTGTCAACCAAGCTGTGATCCCAGGGTGTCCGAATGGGGAAACCTGGCTGGAGTCATGTCCAGTCACCCACACCTGAACACATAGGGTGTGTGGGGGGAACGCGGGGAAGTGAAACATCTCAGTACCCGTAGGAAGAGAAAACAACATGTGATTCCGTGAGTAGTGGCGAGCGAAAGCGGATTGAGGCTAAACCGGCTGCGTGTGATACCTGTCAGGGGTTGCGTGGTTGGGGTTGTGGGACCCCGCTGAACAAGCTGACACTTGTTCGAGGAGTTATAAAGCCAGTTGCTAGCCGAATAGTCTGGAAAGGCTGACCGTAGGCGGTGACAGTCCGGTAGGTGAAAGCTACTGGCCTTCTGTGGGTGTTCCCGAGTAGCGGCGGACTCCTGAAATCTGCCGTGAATCTGCCAGGACCACCTGGTAAGCCTAAATACTTCCTGGTGACCGATAGCGGACGAGTACCGTGAGGGAATGGTGAAAAGTACCCCGGGAGGGGAGTGAAATAGTACCTGAAACCGTTCGCCTACAATCCGTCGGAGCCTTACGGGGTGACGGCGTGCCTTTTGAAGAATGAGCCTGCGAGTTAGTGGCATGTGGCGAGGTTAACCCGTGTGGGGGAGCCGTAGCGAAAGCGAGTCTGAATAGGGCGTTTTTAGTCGCATGCTCTAGACCCGAAGCGGAGTGATCTAGCCATGGGCAGGCTGAAGCGCGGGTAAGACCGCGTGGAGGGCCGAACCCACCAACGTTGAAAAGTTGGGGGATGACCTGTGGTTAGGGGTGAAAGGCCAATCAAACTCCGTGATAGCTGGTTCTCCCCGAAATGCATTTAGGTGCAGCGTCGCGTGTTTCTTGCCGGAGGTAGAGCACTGGATGGTCTAGGGGGCCCACAAGCTTACCGAAATCAGCCAAACTCCGAATGCCGGTAAGTGAGAGCGCGGCAGTGAGACTGCGGGGGATAAGCTTCGTAGTCGAGAGGGAAACAGCCCAGATCACCAGCTAAGGCCCCTAAGCGTGTGCTAAGTGGAAAAGGATGTGGGGTCGCATAGACAACCAGGAGGTTGGCTTAGAAGCAGCCACCCTTTAAAGAGTGCGTAATAGCTCACTGGTCAAGTGGTTCCGCGCCGACAATGTAGCGGGGCTCAAGCACACCGCCGAAGCTGTGGCATTCACATTTTAACCACGCAACGCCTTGATGTGTTGTGCAGGTGTGTGGATGGGTAGGGGAGCGTCGTGCCGGGGGTGAAGCAGCGGGGTGACCCAGTTGTGGACGCGGCACGAGTGAGAATGCAGGCATGAGTAGCGAAAGAAGGGTGAGAAACCCTTCCGCCGGATGACCAAGGGTTCCAGGGCCAGGCTAATCCGCCCTGGGTGAGTCGGGACCTAAGGCGAGGCCGAGAGGCGTAGTCGATGGACAACGGGTTGATATTCCCGTACCCGCGAAAGAGCGACCCTGACGAACCTCGTTGTGCTAACCACCCGAACTGCCGGCGGTCTTCGGACCAATGGTGGGGAGCGTGGGAACCTGGCGGGTAGTAGTCAAGCGATGGGGTGACGCAGGAAGGTAGCTGAGCCCGGCCGGTGGTTGTGCCGGGGTAAGCGTGTAGGCCGCACCATAGGCAAATCCGTGGTGCATGTAGGCTGAGACGTGATGCCGAGCCGATTCAGGTGAAGTCAGTGATCCTATGCTGCCGAGAAAAGCCTCTAGCGAGTTCTTAGCGGCCCGTACCCCAAACCGACACAGGTGGTCAGGTAGAGAATACCGAGGCGATCGGGCGAACTGTGGTTAAGGAACTCGGCAAATTGCCCCCGTAACTTAGGGAGAAGGGGGGCCGGAGACGTGAAGCCCCGCGCGGGTGGAGCGTTGTATGGCCGCAGAGAGCAGGGGGAAGCGACTGTTTACTAAAAACACAGGTCCATGCGAAGAAGTAATTCGATGTATATGGACTGACGCCTGCCCGGTGCTGGAACGTTAAGGGGACCTGTTAGCTCTTCGGGGCGAAGCGGAGAACTTAAGCGCCAGTAAACGGCGGTGGTAACTATAACCATCCTAAGGTAGCGAAATTCCTTGTCGGGTAAGTTCCGACCTGCACGAATGGCGTAACGACTTCCCCACTGTCTCAACCACAGGCCCGGCGAAATTGCATTACGAGTAAAGATGCTCGTTACGCGCGGCAGGACGGAAAGACCCCGGGACCTTTACTATAGCTTGACATTGGTATTTGAGTTGACTTGTGTAGGATAGGTGGGAGCCGGTGAAGCTCGCACGCCAGTGCGGGTGGAGGCAATCTTGAAATACCACTCTGGTTGATTCGGGTATCTAACTTCGGACCGTTATCCGGTTCAGGGACAGTGTCTGGTGGGTAGTTTAACTGGGGCGGTTGCCTCCTAAAGGGTAACGGAGGCGCCCAAAGGTTCCCTCAGCCTGGTTGGCAATCAGGTGTTGAGTGCAAGTGCACAAGGGAGCTTGACTGTGAGACTGACAGGTCGAGCAGGGACGAAAGTCGGGACTAGTGATCCGGCACTGGCATGTGGAAGCGGTGTCGCTCAACGGATAAAAGGTACCCCGGGGATAACAGGCTGATCTTCCCCAAGAGTCCATATCGACGGGATGGTTTGGCACCTCGATGTCGGCTCGTCGCATCCTGGGGCTGTAGCAGGTCCCAAGGGTTGGGCTGTTCGCCCATTAAAGCGGTACGCGAGCTGGGTTTAGAACGTCGTGAGACAGTTCGGTCCCTATCCGCCGTGCGCGTAGGATACTTGAGAAGGGCTGTCCCTAGTACGAGAGGACCGGGACGGACGAACCTCTGGTGTGCCAGTTGTCCCGCCAGGGGCACGGCTGGTTAGCTACGTTCGGAAGGGATAACCGCTGAAAGCATCTAAGCGGGAAGCTCGCTTCAAGATGAGGTATCCCACCCACTTTGTGGGGTAAGGCCCCCAGCTAGACGACTGGGTTGATAGGCCGGAAATGTAAGCCCGGTAACGGGTTCAGTTGACCGGTACTAATAGGCCGAGGACTTGACTACCAAGCTGCTACGCGTCCACTGTGCAACTCCCGACAAACGAACAACAGACCACACGTGTGGTGTTGTTTGACATGTCGATAGTGTTACGGCGGTCATGGCGGAGGGGAAACGCCCGGTTACATTCCGAACCCGGAAGCTAAGCCCTCCAGCGCCGATGGTACTGCACTCGGGAGGGTGTGGGAGAGTAGGACACCGCCGGACAAACATTCCA
>NZ_JBFAID010000112.1:0-5498 GCF_040654475.1 Micromonospora sp. NPDC050686 | reverse complement strand
CTGGGCAGCCGTCAGCCTGCCGAACGCGGCGTGACCGATGCAGCCAGCACCGGACACGAACTGCAAGCTCGGCCCTTCAGGGCCGAGAAGCTGACGCTCTCTCGAGTCGTTTCATCACAGCATGAAAGCGGCGCGGCATGGGCCCAGCAGGTGATGCCTCGCTCGATACGCGCCAGGCACCGCGCGAACAGCTCGTCGTCGACGAGGAACGCGTAGTGCTGCATCTGGATGTCCACCGGCGGCTCGGCGAACTGGAGCAGCACACCTTCGTCGAGCAGGACGTTAGCGAACGGCCCCCACGATGGTGCCTCCGGCAGCTCGAGCAGCTCCCGGTAGAACGCGGCCGTGCGCTCTTGTCCTTCGTGGCGATGATCGTGTGGTTGAACGTGACTGCCATGCGTACCGTCTTGCCGGTAGATCCGAAGACCCGACCAGATGCCCGCGGGGTCCGCCGGCGCCGGAGCTGCACCGGCTGATGGACGGCGACCGGTGAGGGCGGCGGTGGCACGGTACGGCTCGTGCCACCGCCTGCACTCGCGGCCTATCCCCGGTTCTCGGACGTGGGTTGGCGGCTGCTGAGCATGCGTACGGTGGTGCTCAGCCTGATCGGCGCGTCGTCTGGTCCCCTGAGGAACGGGTTGATGTAGACGGGGCGGCGTAGGGCTCGGCGTGGGCCGTGGGGTTGGTTGCGCCAGTGGCCGGAGACCCAGAACCGGCTGTCCTGCGTTCCGCCCTCACCGCCGGGCGTCGTGCGTCCATCGTGGGTTGGGGTGGGTCGGCGACCGCGGACGCGCACGATGCGCACCTCGGGTGGGCGCCGGTTGGTGCGGGCGTAGGTTTTGACGATGGTCTTGTCGATTCGCGCGGGGCCGATGTCTGCGGCTTTCTGGGCGATCAGCAGCCACGTGGCGACGAGTGCTGCGGCCGGGTGGCCGCCGGTGATGGGGTGTTGCTCGGGGAGGTGGGCGGCGTCGGTCGGGGCGAGCCAGCCGACGTGTTCGCGGAGTCGTTGCAGTGCTTTGCCGTCGAGGCCGGCGCCGATGGTGCGGTAGAGGATCAGCTGTCGGCCGTCGCCGGTGTCGGTCCAGGAGGCTGCGGTGATGTTCTGGTGTGTCACGGGCCGGGACCAGATGATCATTCCGTCGGTTGCCGGGGGCAGGTCGCGGCCGATGGGGATGTCGGGTAGTTGGCTGGCGGCGTGTTCGGCGAGGTCGGTGAAGTCGGTGTCGATCCAGTACAGGTGGGATCGGTCCAGCCCGGCCGCTATCTCGTCGCGCGCCTGGGTGATGCCGAGTGTGGCGGGTAGGTGGTCTTCGCCGCGGTAGAAGTGGGCGAGCCGGTCGCGGATTTTCGGCAGCTCCCCCGGGGTGAGGGTGGTCGCCGGCCAGGAGGTTGTGGTGATGAGCGTCCGGCCGGGCGACCGGCTGTCGAGGAACGCCCGGTGCAGTTCGGTGATCCGTTCTCGTACCTGCGGATGGTCGCCGAGGCCGAGTGTCCGCACGGCCCGGTCGATGACGAGGTCGTGGCGGCCGTCGTCGAGGTGGGTGTGGCAGGCTGCGCACGCCGCCCAGGTGTGTCCGAAGTCCTGCACGAGGCTGCTGCCGGCGCTGATCGCGATGGCGGTGACGTCGCCGCCGCGCAGGGTCCAGATCGGGTAGGGGTCGCCGCAGAAGTCGCAGCTGCGGCGGATGGTGTGCAGTTGGCTGACGGGGACGGGGACCGGGTGGTGGCCGTCGGTGTCGAGGTGCGCCGGGTGGACGTAGGTGGGTGGCATCCCGAGGGTGTTCAGCGGTGCCAGGCAGGTCTGGCAGGCCATCTCCTCCCCCGCGGCGCTCATGCCGAGGCTCCGCTGATCGGCTGGCGGCGGTCGCGCAGGCGGTGCCCGCGTTGGTGTGGGGTGGGCGGCATGCTCATGCCTGGCCGGTAGGTGGCGTGCCGGTTCCGGCCGCGGTGCTTGGCGTGGTACATGGCGATGTCGGCGCGGTGCAGGGCCACGTCGGTCAGCGGGTCGCTGGTGTCGGCGAGGGTCACGCCGACGCTGGCGGTGACGGTGACCGTGGCGCCGCCTTCGGTGAGGGTGACGGGTTGGGCGATGAGCGCGGTGAACAGTTCGGCGATGCGGTCGAGGTCGTCGGTGTGGGCGGGCAGGAGGGCTGCGTATTCGTCGCCGGCGAGTCGGGCGGCGATGCCGCCGTGGAGGGCGGCGACGTCGGTGATGCGTTCGCCGACTGCTTTGAGAAGGTGGTCTCCGTGGTCGTGGCCGTGGGTGTCGTTGACGTGTTTGAAGTCGTCGAGGTCGATGAGGGCGACGATGATCGGTCGGGCGGGGGTGGTTTGGGCGAGTGCTTGGTGGGCGGTGTGCAGGCCGGTGCGGTTGAGCATGCCGGTGAGCGGGTCGTGCAGTAGTTGCCGGTGGGCGTCGGTGAGGTGGGCGCGCAGGCGGTTGATCGCCGGGCGGGCGGTGAGCCGGCCGATGGTGAACGCCACCACCGCGGTGGCGATCATGATCAGTGGTCGGGACACTGGGTTCCTCCCTTCATGGAGAACCCGGGACGCGGACGTTTCTGAGGCGGCGCGTCCCGGGTCCTGATACGACGACGGCCCGCCGTATGGCGGGCCGGTTCTTCGGGTTCGTGCGGTTCGGGTTTCGCGGCTTCAGTGGCGAGGGATCCCCCGGCGGCGGCACCATCGGGTGCTTGGTGGCGATTCGGGTCGCCGGCGTGCGTGCAGCCGGCTGCTGCCGTCCCCACGGGTTTGCGGGAGCGGGGGTTGGGGGTCAGTGGCGCAGCGGGTGCGCGGCCTGATCGGCGTGGAGTTTGGCCGGTAGGTCGGTGTGGATGTCGGCGTAGGGTTCGACGGCCTCAAGCACCTCGGCCGGGTCGAGGATCGTTTCGACCCGGCCGAGGTGGATGGCGTCGGGCTGCTGGTCGGGGTCGGCGGCCGGATCGTCGGTGAAGTCGACGACGGTCGCGATGAACGTGCGGTGCGGGTTCCAGCCGACCTGAATGGTGTACCGCTCGAAGCCGGGTCTGGGCGTGAGGGTGTAGAGGCTCATCGCGTTCTCCCTTCGGGCGCTGGCGATGTCCGGCTCGGGCAGGCGCCGCCGACGTGTCGCCGCACGGTGGCCGTGGAGGCGGGGCGCCGGACGGCGGCGTTCATGCCGGTAGCTGGCGGGCGCGTTCCTCCGCCACCTCGATGATCTTGTCGCGGCGGGCGGCGGGAAGACCGGCGAGCAGCTCGGCGTAGTTTTCTTCCTGCGGGGTGAGCGGCTCGGCGAACGCCGTCTTGTAGGCCAGGCGTGCCGCCTCGTGGGCGGCTTCGATCGGGCCGCTGGGGTCGTAGGCGCAGGCCACGTCACGGAGTTGCTCAGCCGCGACGAGTGGATCTCGGGACAGGGTGGTGTCGTAGAGGCGGAAGTTCGCCGGAAGGTCGGCGGCGGTGACCGCGGTGATCAGGCACTGGTCGGCTTTCACGCTGTAGGCGTACGCCTCCCCGCGGGTGGGGGTTTCACCGCGGGCGCGTTGGGCGGCCCGATTGGCGTACCAGCGCAGTTCGGCTTCTTTGGCGGTGCGGGCGAGGGACAGCAGGATGGCGCGGATCGGATCCACCGTGATTACTCCTTCTCGAAAGGGTTGTGGGACGTGCGGGTCGCCGGGCTGGTGATCGCCTGTTCGATGCCGGTGGGCGGCAGCCCGACGCGCAGGGCCTGCAGGACCAGGTCGGCGAGCTGGTAGTGCGGATCGATGCGCAAGGCGTGTTCGGCGGCCATGCCGGCCAGGGCGCCGTCGCCGCACCGCCACGCGGCGATCGCGAGCAGGATCGCCGGCGCCGGTACGAGGGGTTCGTGGGCGCGGCGGGTGACGTCGGCCCAGAACGTGACGTGCTCGTCGCGGGCTTCGGTGAGGTCGACGGCGACGTCGCGGATCGGCCGGCGCGCCAGGAGGACGGTCAGCCAGGCCACCTCGTCGTCGGTGAGCCGCTCCCCCGCGTCGTGGCGTCGCAGGGCGTCGCGGACCGCCTGCACGCCGGCGGCGTGCACGGCGGTGCCGCCTTCGGCGCGTAGTGCGGTCAGGCGGGTGGCCGCTGTGCTGCTGGCGTGCCGGATGGTGTCGCGTGCGGCGCCGCCGACGGGGGCGAAGCGGCTGGCCACCGCCGCCCGGTCCGTGAAGGCGACAAGCCCGGCGACGGTCGCCTGCACGGCCAGTGGGGAGGTGGTCGGGTCGAACGGGGTGCCCTGCGGTGGGCAGCAGCCGGGCTCGTCGCAGGTGACGCTGTAGACGCGCCCTTCGGCCACCCGCAGCGCCGCCCGCACCTGCATGCCGGCGGCGGTGAACACGTCGTCGAGGACGCGCACCGCGGGGTCGACGTGCTCGGGTGTGCCATAGCCGACGATGACGAGGTCTGTGATCGGCTGCTGCCGCTGCAGGACGGTGACGAGGTGATCGCCGAGCCCGCGCAGGTGGTGTTCGCCGGTTGCGGCGGCTGGCAGGTCGCCTCGGGCGACGAACACGACCCGCCGGTCTCGGCAGGCGAGCACGACGACGCTGCCGTCGCTGGGGTGGAAGCCGAGCAGGTACGGCACTGCGGCGGCGAGGTCAGCGGAGGATCGGACTGTCAGCTTGTTCTCGGAAAACGACACGGTGATCTCCACAAGGTGAGTCGGGCAAGGGATGGGGCGGCCGGCAGGGCATGGCTGGGTTGGGCACTGCCGAGCGGGCGGCGCGCTGGGGCGGCCGCCGGCCGAACAGGCGTCGCCGGGGGTTGTCCTCCTTCGGGCACGAAAGAAGGCGGCCACCTGCGGTGGACCGCCTGACGGAACATGGTTGTTGCCCCCGGTCGCAGAGTCGCCGGGGTGGTGCCGAGTCTGAGGCTGGCGTGCGGCGGCCGACCGGAAAGGGGTGGGCGCGATGCCGTCGCGGACGCGTCAGACGAGCACGAAAAGGGGGAAAGAAGAAGCCTCAGGCTAGCGGTGCTGCTGCGCAGATCGGCGGGTCTGTCAGAACCGGCCGTCTGGCAGGACCTGACAGACCCGTCCCCACAGGGCCAGTCCATCTCGGACGGCCCGTCGGCCATCCCGGTGCGGCATCACCTCCAGCGGTGACGGCCACCGACCGGGGCGAGATGGGCAGGGTGGCGGCGATATCGAACCGGGCAAGCTGGCGTCGATGGCGTGACGGCAGCGGCGAGCTGGGGGTGTCGCCATGCCAGACCCGCACGTGGTCCGCGTATCGGCACGACTGAGCCACCCGGCCAACTGACGGCCGTGACGACGAGCGACGAGCGGTCGGCGGCAGATCCGGTAAGCCCCCGAAACCCCAACAGCCCGGCGGAGCCACAGGTAGGGCGTGCTGCGGAGACCGGCTAAGCGGGCTTGGCAGTCCGATCCCAGCATGCACCGAGCGGGCATGCCTCTCTTGACTGGAAACCAAATGGTTTCCTATCTTGGTAGCGTGGAGCTGGTGTTTAAGGCCCTGGGTGATTCCACCCGTCGCGCGCTG
>NZ_JBFAID010000111.1:0-5617 GCF_040654475.1 Micromonospora sp. NPDC050686 | reverse complement strand
CAAGAGGGTGTCGAGGTCTTGCGTCACAACATGATCATCGGCACCCTCCCTTCATGCCCAGACATCGACCCCTGACATCGGAACTACTCGTCTAGAGGCTCGCGAACCGTCGGGCCGACTTGCGACTGGGTTGGTCGTAACTCGCGGATCAGCCCGGCGTGTGGCGCGGTGGAGAGAACCGTTTCGCCGAGTGATGCGTCCTAACCTTGCGTGATGGACGTGGGCGACGAGGAGCTGTTGCGCCTCGTCGGGAAGGGTGACCGCGGGGCGTTCGACGTGCTGTATGCGCGTAACGCGCCGTGGTTGGTGCTGCGTCTGCGCCGCCGGTGTCGTGATCCGGAGTTGGTCCGGGAGGTGGTGCAGGAGACGTTCCTGGCGGTGTGGCGGGCCGCGGCCGGCTACCGCGGGGACGGTGCGGCGGTGGGCTGGCTGTGGTCGGTGGCGGCTGGTCGGTTGATCGACGCGCGGCGGCGTGCGTTGGCCCGTCCGCAGAGTGTGGGGGCGCCGGGCGACGACGTGTTGGCGTGGTCTCCGTCGGCGGAGGACGAGGTCTTGGCCGGTGCATACGACGCCGAGTTGGAGCGGGCGCTGCACCGGTTGGCGCCGGAGTTGCGGGCGGTGTTGCAGGCGACGGTGCTGGACGGCCTGACCGGGCGGGAGGCCGCGGTGTTGCTGGGTGTGCCGGAGGGCACGGTGAAGACCCGGGCGATGCGGGCGCGCCGCGAGTTGAGGGAGGCCCTGTCGTGACCGGGTTCCACGTCGACGCCGGGGTGCTGGCGGCGTACGCCGAAGGCGGCCTCGCTGACGTTGACGCGTGGTCGGTGGAGGCGCACCTCGACCGCTGTGCGGACTGCCGGACGAGCATCCCATCGGACGCGTCCACGGCTCTGGTGGTGGAGGCGGTCGCGGTATCGCTGGGCAGCCGGTTGCCGACACCGGGGCGGGTGCGGCAGGCGACCGGGTGGCGGCGGATCAGGGTGTTGGTGGGTGCGGGGCCCGCTGCGCGTGCGGCGTGGTTGCTGTCGGTGGCCGTCACCGGGGTGCTCACCGCGGGGCTGGCGGTCAGCCCGACGGTGGTTCCGTCGTGGTTGCTCCTGTTGATCGCGCCGGTGCTGCCCGCTGTCGGTACGGCCCTGTCGTACGGGCCGCGAACCGATCCGTTGCACGAGTTGATCGCGGGGACACCGCAGGGCGGCCTGCGGATCGTGCTGTGGCGCACGCTGGCGGTGCTCGCGGTCGCGGGGCCCGTCGCGGTCCTGGCCGGCGCGGTGACGGGCATCGGTACGCCGGGGCTGTGGCTGTTGCCCTGTGTGGCGTTGACCGTGCTGACGTTGGCGCTCGGCTCGTTGGTCGAGCCCGCGTACGCCGCCGGAGGGCATGGACACCCTGCCCGAGCCCGTGCTTGTGGTGGCAGGGGCGTGGGCGGTGGTGGTGCTGGCGCCGCCGGTCAGCGGTGTGGCGGTCCTGGTGTCGAGCGGTTCGGGATGGCTGGGCGTCACCGCGGTGGCCGCGGTGGTGGTGTATGTGCGTCGGGAACGGGTGGGAAGGCAACCGGCATGACGACGGTGAGCGTCGACGGCCTGCGGGTCAGCTATGGCAAACGAGTCGTCTTCGACGACCTGGATCTTGAGCTGGGTGTGGGCGTGCATGGGTTGCTCGGCCCGAACGGCGCCGGCAAGACCACCCTGATGCGGGTCTTGGCCACGGTGCTGCGACCCGACCGAGGTGACGTCCGGCTGCTGGGCCACCACATCGGAAACCCCGCGGCATTGCGGCAGGCGCGCCGCCAGTTGGGTTACCTGCCGCAGGCGTTCGGGTTCTACCCGCGCCTCACCGTCCGGGAGTTCGTCGAGTACTTCGCCTGGCTGAAGGAGATGCCGCCGGCGCGGATTGCGCTGGCGGTGGACCGGGCGATCGAGCGGGTCGGCCTGCTGGAGCGCGCCGACGACCGGATGAAGCACCTCTCCGGCGGGATGTTGCGCCGCGCCGGCATCGCCCAGGCCATCGTGAACGACCCCCGGCTGCTGCTGTTGGACGAGCCGACCGCCGGTCTGGACCCGGAGCAGCGGGTGCAGTTCCGGGCGCTGCTGCGGGAGCTGGGCCTGGATGCCGTGGTACTTGTCAGCACTCACCTGGTCGAGGACGTCGTAGCGGCGTGCACCCGGGTGAACCTGGTCGACGGCGGGCGGCTGGTCTTCACCGGCCTCCCCGATGAGCTGATCGCCGCCGGTGGGGACGGCGACAGCGGCGACTCCCCGATCGAGCGGGGCTACACGGCGGTGCTGCGCGGCGCCCGGACGGCACCGCGGTGAGGCGCGCGCTGAGGGTGGAGCTCCGCCGCGGCACGGCGCCCCTCGCCGCTGCGGCGATGTTCGGCGCCGGAGTGTGGATGCTGGCCGTGCACCGGGACGACTGGGCCGGCCGGTGGGCGGGTCTCGCCAACTACCTGCGGGTGTCGATGCTGATCCTGTGCGCCCTCATGATCGCTGCCGGCGCGTGGCAGTCCGGTCGGGAACGGCGGCGCGACATCGACGAGCTGATCGCTTCCACCCCCCGTCCGGGCTGGCAACCACTGGTGGTGGCCTGGCTCGCCGTGACCGTGGCCGGTGCCGCCGGACTGTTGGTCGCGTTCGCCGGAGCGGCGGTGCTGGTAGCGCGGGTCGCGACGTACACCGGCGGAGGCTGGTGGTGGACGCTGGCCGTCGGTGTCCTCGCCCTGGCCGCCGCCGCCGCGGTCGGCGTCCTCGTCGGCCGGCTCGTGCCGCTGCGCGTGGCCGCCCCGATCGCCGGCCTCGCCACCTACCTCGGCCTGGCCATCGTCGTCTACTGGGACGGCACGCCCGCCGCGTGGCTCTCGCCGGTCTACGGCGGCTGGGCGGTGTACTCAGCCGTCCCTGGACGGGTCACCGCATTGCAGGCCGCCTGGCTGGTGACTTTGACGGTCCTGCTGCTCGCCGCCGCCGCGCGGCAGCGGCGAGCAGCCCTGCTGGCCGGCGGACTCGCCGTCACCGTCATCGTGCCGATCACCACCGGACCGGGCACCTATCGCCTCCCGGCCGACCCGGCCGCGGTGGAGCTGGTGTGCACGAGCAGCGGCCCGCAGGTGTGCCTGTCCCGGATCAACGCCTTCCTGATCGACGACGTCACCGAGGTTGTGCAGCCCATCCTGGCCCGTCTCGACGGGATACCCGGAGCGCCCCGACGAGCCGCTGACCAGGCTGCCCAGCCGGCTGGCCAGTCCATTGAACGGGATGACGGCACGGTCTGGCTCAGTCTCGACTACCAGTCCACCGCGCTGGGCGGCTTGGTCAGCCGGAAGAGCCTGCGGGCGGACTTCCGGCAGGTGACCCGGGCCAGATGCGAAGACCCCCACGGGGTTCACGAAATCGACCAGCGGGTCTACCGGACCGACACCCTGGCCACCGACTGGATGCTCGACGAGGCAGCCACCCCCGACGACGTGCCCCTCGCCGGGCTCCGCGCAATACCGGAGCCAGCGCAGCGCACCTGGTTCGCCGCTTACCTCGATGCCGCCCACCGATGTGACATCCCGGCGCTGATTCGCCTCGGGGAGCAGCCGTGACCGGCCGCCTGCTCACGCTGCACCTGCGCTCCCGGGGCGCTCCCACGTTCCTGGTCGGTGTCGGTGTCATCGCGCTGCTGGCCTGGGCCGCCGGAACGTGGCTCGCCACCAGGCCCTACTTCGACGGACCGGCCGCCCGCGTCCCCGTGGTCGCGCTCGCACCGCTGCTGGCCGCACTACTGCTCGGGCCCACCCTCGCCGGCGCGGACGAGGACCTCGAACGCAGCACACCCCTACCGTGGCGGGCCTGGCGAGCCGGTCACCTTCTCGTCGCCGCTCTCATCACCGCCATGGCGCTCAGCCTGGCCGGGCTACAGGCACCCGACACGTACGGCGCCCATGCACTGGTTCGCAACGCTCTCGGTTGTATCGGACTGGTCGCCGGCGGCGCAGCGCTGCTCGGCGTGCGGCTGGCATGGCTGCCAGCCTTCGGCTACGTGTGCGCCGTCTACGCCGCCGCTCCACGCCAGACCAACGCCATCGTGGCGGCCTGGGCATGGCCGATCCAGCCCTCCACCACCTCAGCATCCTGGCTCACCGCCGTCACGATCCTCGCCCTCGGTGCCGCCGCATACCTGCACCGCGGATCCCGCGCCTCGACTGGCCGCCACTACCGGCCGAGACGCTGATTGCGTGGCCCACCTGCGCCACCACCGCGTCTGGGCCGCCAGGAGTTGACCGCCAAGGTTCTCGCCGCCGCACGCACGCAGCCCGTCGCCATTGCTGGCCTGGTCAGACCAGATATCGACGGTGGCGGCGCAGGCCTGGGCCGTACGCTGCCAAGATGGACATCGGGTATGCCTGGGGCGCCGACCAGCCGCCCGATCCGGCTGCGGCCAGGGCCGCCGAAACAGACGCGGATGGCCTGATGCCGGAGCAACTGCCGGAGGTGCGCGAGCCGATCGCGCGGGGCTGGCAGTTGGCCCCGGACGCTCCCATGCTGGTCTTCCTGCCCTTGGTGTGGCCTCCGCAGCAGCGTACTTGGGTGCCGGACCGGGCTACCCGCTACGAGACCTGGACCGAACTGGACCCAAAGACGTACGAGGTGCTCAGCCTCGGCCTCGGGATCCGTCCGGCTGGACGGCACGAATGGCCAATAACCCAACAGCAGAACTCCGGCTAGCGCCACTAGTGCAAGCCACCAGGGCACGGCTGCCCACCCTTTCGATCGCGAAGCCTACGAAACGCAACCAGATGATGTTATGACCGGTCCTTGAATCAATTGGATGGCCAATGGTTGGCCGCGCTCCCACGTGCTGGGTGGGCGATGAGTGCCGCAGCTCGACGGTCGTCGGACAGTTGAAGTGCCGAGAAGGGTGTCACTTCTCTTCTGCGTCGCCGACATCGGTTACCTGATCCTTCCTCCATCTAAGATAAGCGGCCATCCTCGCCTGATCCGCTCGCATCTTGCGGCGTCGGGCAATAAAGGAAGTGATCAGAAGTCCAAAGCCGAGTGCCGCGAGCAGGTATGCCGGAACGAGGCTTTCACCAACCCCTACGATCAAGAATGCTCCGAAAAGCAGGAAGCCGGCCAGGTATAAGGAGATTCCCCAAATCGAATAGAGGGAAGCCAGTCCATGCCTGCCCGCGAAGTCGCGGAACTCGCGGGGGATCTCATGCTCATCATTTCTCATATCAATCACCTCTTCGCCAGCTTATGCCATCCGGAAGTCATCTGCCAGGCGTCCCAAGGCCCCTGGGGCAGCTCCCCATAATTGTCGCCGATCGGGTCTTAAGTTCAGGGGGTCGCGGGGTCAACGTGGACACTCACGTTGACCCCGCTACCTGTTTTACTCAAGTCAGGGTAAAGCTGGGCACAAGGTCAGTTACCTACCATCCCCAACGACCTCGCTGAATTCCGGCTTGAGTGTTAGCGAAGTGGAGTGCTGTCAACCCCGCGTACCTACGTGAACTCCTATAGTAGGTCTCCCTCAGTGAACCTTTCCGAGTAACGGTGTAAGGACTTGGAGTAGCCGGCTCGGCCAACGGTCCAGACGCGCCCAGATCCGGTGCGGTGCAACGGAAAGACGCAGA
>NZ_JBFAID010000110.1:0-6072 GCF_040654475.1 Micromonospora sp. NPDC050686 | reverse complement strand
TCAAGATCCAGGAGGGACGAGTGCTCACCCACCGGCGGCTACCACCGGACGAGTCTGCCTGAGGCCGACCCGCAACACTCATTAGGAGGGGCCCCTGCTAAACCAAATGCGTTAACCGGGGGCCCCTCCTGACCACCCTCAGCGGGCGCCGAGGTGCGCCAGCAGGTCCTGCCGGGTGATCACACCCTTGGGCTTGCCGTCGACCAGCACCAGCGCCGCGTCGGACTTCTCCAGCAGGGTCACCGCCTCGCTCACCGGCTGCCCGCCACCGATCATCGGCAGCGGCTCGGCCATGTGCCGCTCAAGGGTGTCGTGCAGGTGGGCCTGGCCGGTGAAGAGCGCATCCAGCAGGTCCCTCTCGGCGATCGAGCCGGCCACCTCACCGGTGACCACCGGCGGCTCGGCCTTGAGCACCGGCAGCTGCGAGACGCCGTACTCGCGCATGTAGTCGATGGCGTCGCGGACCGTCTCGGTCGGGTGCACGTGCACCAGCTCGGGCAGGCCGCCGGGCTTGCTGGAGAGCGCGTCGGCGACGGTCGGCTCGGTGCCCGAGGCGTCGAGGAAGCCGTACCGGGCCATCCAGTCGTCGTTGAAGATCTTCGACAGGTAGCCACGGCCGCCGTCCGGCAGCAGCACCACGACCACGTCGTCCGGGCCGGCCTTGCGGGCCACCTCGAGGGCGGCCACCACGGCCATGCCGCAGGAGCCGCCGACCAGCAGCCCCTCCTCGCGGGCCAGCCGCCGGGTCATGTCGAACGAGTCCTTGTCGGAGACCTCGATGATCTCGTCGGCCACGCCCCGGTCGTAGGTCTCCGGCCAGAAGTCCTCGCCGACACCCTCGACCAGGTACGGCCGGCCGGTGCCGCCGGAGTAGACCGAGCCCTCCGGATCCGCCCCGACGACCCTCACCCGGCCCTCGGACGCCTCCTTGAGGTAACGGCCGATGCCGGAGATGGTGCCGCCGGTGCCCACGCCGGCGACGAAGTGGGTGATCCGGCCGTCGGTCTGCTTCCACAGCTCCGGCCCGGTGGTCTCGTAGTGCGAGCGGGGGTTGGCCGGGTTGGCGTACTGGTTCGGCTTCCAGGCGCCGGGGATCTCCCGGGTCAGCCGGTCCGAGACGTTGTAGTAGGAGCGCGGGTCCTCCGGGGCCACCGCGGTCGGGCAGACCACCACCTCGGCGCCGTACGCCTTGAGCACGTTGCGCTTGTCCTCGCTGACCTTGTCCGGGCAGACGAAGACGCACCGGTAGCCCTTGAGCTGGGCCACCAGGGCCAGCCCGACACCGGTGTTGCCGCTGGTCGGCTCGACGATGGTGCCGCCCGGCTTGAGCAGGCCGGCCGCCTCGGCGTCCTCGACCATGCGCAGCGCGATCCGGTCCTTCACGGAGCCGCCCGGGTTGACGTACTCCACCTTCGCCAGCACGGTGGCCCCGATGCCCTCGGTGACGCTGCGCAGCCGCACCAGCGGGGTGTTGCCGATCAGCTCGACGACGTTGTCGTAGTACTGCACCTCGATGTGTCCTTATCCTCGGCACCGGCTGCGGCGCCGGGCGGATGACTCGCGTGTCCGCGCCCAGGGTACGTCCCGTCAGGGCGTCACATGACCGGGGATCACGGAGCCGCGACGAGACTCCCACTCCAGGAAGCGCTCGGTCTCGGAGAGCACGCTGCCGGCCAGCCAGGTGATCATGACCACGTCGTCCACCAGCCCGAACACGGTGAGGAACAGCTCCGGCACCACGTCGAGGGGCGAGACCACGTACGCGGTGGCCGCCGCCATCATGGCCAGCCGGAGGCCACCGTCGTACTCCCCCCGGGCGGTGGCCCGGATCATCCGGGGCAGCGCCGCCAACCGGGTGCCCAGCGAGGGCCCGCCCCTGGTCCCCGACGCCACCGCCCGGGACAGCGCGACGAACGCCGCGCTCCGCTTCAACGTCCTACCCATGGTTCCCGCCCCTCTCCACGTGGTCAGGATGCCGGTCGTGCGCAAGTCGGGCCGCGCGTCCCGGGTCACGATCCGGTCACCGTACGCACCGATGCCCGTACTGTCGGAAGAAGTACCCAGGTCCGGCTGTTCCCAGGCACGGTCCGGCCGTCACGACGACAGCGGCGTGTCGCCCAGCCGCGATAATGTCGCGGTATGGGGGACGTCGGCTCCGTCGTACCGGTCGCACCGCAGTGGCGGCGCGTGTGGCGGATCGCCCGGGTGGCGGCGATCGGCACGGGCGCCACCGCGGCGGCCGCCGCCGCGACCGGGGGCGTGCTGCTCGGGCAGGCCCGGCAGGCCCGGCGCACCATCCCGATGGCCGAGGCTCCCCCGCCGCGCTGCGACGGCGTCTACGGCGCCAGGTACCCGGGCCGGCCGGTCACTATGGTCATCCTGGGCGACTCCTCGGCCGCCGGGTACGGCGTGCACCGCCGCCGGGAGACGCCCGGGGCGCTGCTCGCCACCGGCCTGTCCCGCCGGCTGCACCGCCCGGTCCGGCTGCACCGGTTCGCCGTGGTCGGCAGCCTCTCCGCCGGGCTGAAGCCGCAGGTCGAGTCCGCCCTGGACGTCGGCCCCGACATCGCGGTGATCCTCGTCGGCGGCAACGACGTGACCAACCGCACCCCGCCCGCCCTGGCGGTCCGCTATCTGGTGGACGCGGTCCGCGCGCTGCGCGCCGCCGGCTGCGAGGTGGTGGTCGGCACCTGTCCCGACCTGGGGGCGATCCGGCCGATCCAGCCGCCGCTGCGCTGGCTGGCCCGGCGGTGGAGCCGGCAGCTCGCGGCCGCGCAGACGGTGGCCGTGGTCGAGGCGGGCGGCTGGACGGTGTCGCTGGGTGACCTGCTCGGCCCCCGGTTCACCGCCGAGCCGGCTCGGATGTTCGCCTGGGACCGGTTCCACCCCTCCGCCGAGGGCTACGCGATGGCGGTCGCCGCGCTGCTGCCCACGGTGATCTCCGCGCTCGGCATCGGCGCCGAGCGGCGGCCCGCGCCGACCGGCGCCGCCGGCGTACGGTCGCTGCCGGACGCCGCCCAGGAGGCGGCCCGGCACGCGGGCACCGAGGTCAGCGCCGCCCAGGTCCGCGGCCGGGACCGCGGCCCCGCCGGCCGTTGGGCACAGCTGCGCCGCCGGGCGTTCTTCGGCGTCGGCGCGGTGCCCCGACCGGGGCGGGCCGCCGACGCCCCCACCCTGGAGGGACTGGCATGAGCGGTCACCGCCCCGGAGGTGAGATCGTCGCGCGGCTGGGCCGGGCGGCGGCGCTTTCCCTGGTCGCCGGCACGATCGGCGGCGCGGCGGTGCTCGCCGGCGAGGCCATCGCCGCCCGCAACCGCCGGTACGCCGAGCCGGAGCTGGGCCTGGCGCTGCGCGCCACGGTGGGCCGGCCCGCCGCCGTGCCGCTGCGCCTGGTGCTGCTCGGTGACTCCTCGGCACTCGGCGTCGGGGTGGACCGCTTCGAGGAGACCCTCGGCGGCCAGCTGGCCCACCTGTTGGCCGAGGGGCCGACCGGCCGCCGGGTCCACCTGTCCAGCGTCGGGGTCTCCGGCTCCCGCTCGACCGACCTGGCCACCCAGGTGGCCCGCGCGTTGCTGGGTGAACGCCCGGACGTCGCGGTGATCCTGATCGGCGCCAACGACGCCACCGCCCTGCGCCGCCCGGCCGAGGCGGCCGCCTACCTGGGCGCCGCCGTACGCCGGCTGCGCGAGGCCCGGGTCGAGGTGGTGGTCGGCACCTGCCCCGACCTCGGCGCGGTGCGCGCGATCGCCGCCCCGCTGCGGCAGCTGGTCGGCTGGTCGGGCCGGCGGATCGCCCGCGCGCAGACCGTCGCGACGCTGGAGGCCGGCGGCACGGTGGTCGACCTGGCCACCGACACGGGCCCGGTGTTCCGGGCGGACGCGGGCACCCTCTGCCACGACGGCTACCACCCGTCCGCCGACGGCTACCGGGTCTGGGCGCACGCGCTGCTGCCGGCGGTGGCCGCCGCCGCCAGCCTCTCCTCCCGGCACTGATCCGCGGGGCGCGGCTGGCCGCCGCGCTGTGGCTGCCCCGCCGGGTGACATTTACCGCCGGGCCGACCGCTTCCACGCGAAGTTACCCGCGGGTTAACGTTGGTTCATGCCGATCGAGTCGTCCCGCGACGCCGTCATCGTCGCCACCGCCCGGTCCCCCATCGGCCGGGCCTTCAAGGGTTCCCTGCGTGAGGTCCGGCCGGACGACCTCGCCGCCACCATCGTGCGGGCCGCGCTGGACAAGGTCCCCCAGCTCGACCCCGCCGAGATCGACGACTGCTATCTGGGCTGCGGCCTGCCCGGCGGCGAGCAGGGCTTCAACATGGCCCGGGTGGTCGCCACCCTGCTGGGCCTCGACAACCTGCCCGGCGCCACGCTGACCCGCTACTGCGCCTCGTCGCTGCAGACCACCCGGATGGCCATGCACGCGATCCGGGCGGGCGAGGGCGACGTGTTCGTCTCCGCCGGCGTCGAGATGGTCTCCCGGTACACCCGGGGCAACTCCGACACCCTGCCGCCGGAGGCGCAGGCGCTGGTCGGCGGCGGCTGGGAGAACCCGCGCTTCGCCGAGGCCCGGGCCCGCTCGATGCGGCGCGCCGAGGGCGGCGCCGAGGTGTGGACCGATCCGCGCGAGGCGGGTCAGCTTCCCGACATCTATCTGACCATGGGGCAGACCGCGGAGAACCTCGCCCAGGTGTACGACGTGACCCGCGAGGACATGGACGCCTTCGGCGTACGCAGCCAGAACCTGGCCGAGAAGGCCATCGCGGACGGCTTCTGGGCCCGCGAGATCACCCCGGTCACCACCCCGGACGGCACCGTGGTCAGCACCGACGACGGTCCCCGCCCGGGCGTGACGCTGGAGGCGGTGTCCCAACTGAAGCCGGTGTTCCGCCCGGACGGACGGGTCACCGCCGGCAACTGCTGCCCGCTCAACGACGGCGCGGCCGCGGTGGTGGTCATGAGCGCCCAGCGGGCCAAGGACCTCGGGCTCACCCCGCTGGCCCGGATCGTCTCCACCGGCGTCACCGCGCTCTCCCCGGAGATCATGGGCCTCGGCCCGGTGGAGGCGTCCCGGCAGGCGCTGCGGCGGGCCGGCATGACCATCGACGACGTCGACCTCGTGGAGATCAACGAGGCGTTCGCCGCCCAGGTCATCCCCTCCTACCGTGAGCTCGGCATTCCGGAGGAGAAGCTGAACGTGATGGGCGGCGCGATCGCCGTCGGTCACCCGTTCGGCATGAGCGGCGCGCGGATCACCGGCACCCTGCTCAACGCGCTGGACTGGCACGACAAGACCATCGGCCTGGAGACCATGTGCGTCGGCGGCGGCCAGGGCATGGCGATGGTCCTCGAACGCCTGAGCTGAGCCGCCGTCTGTCCCCCGGCTCGACAGCAGGGCGAGCCGGGGGGGGAGGCGACCGGGTTCTAGGCCGTGTCTCCTGGATCATGGGTTGCGGCGGTCTGGTTTCGCGCGTAGCCAAATGAGGATGTCGGCGATCTGCACGGTGGCGCGGTAGCGGCAGGCGAGCTTGTCGTACCTGGTGGCCACGGCGCGGAACTGCTTGCGCCGGTTCATCAGCCGCTCGATGGTGTTGCGCTGCCGGTAGCGGTGCGGGCGGAAGGTGGGCGGGCGGCCACCACGTGATCCTTTCCGGGCGCGGTTGGCCTTCTGATCGTCCTTCTCCGGGATGTCGTGGGGGATGCGCCGGGCCCGCAGCGCTTGACGGTTGCCGCGCGAGCTGTACGCCTTGTCCGCGGAGAGGGAATCGAGGCGCTTGCGTGGACGGCCGGTCCCGCCGGGACGGGCCACGGCCACGTCGTCGAGCAGCCGCACCAGCTGGCGGGTGTCGTGGTCCTGGCCCGGGGTCAGGTGGCTGGTCAGGTTCCGGCCCCGCCCGTCCCCGATCGTGTGGATCTTCGTGGTCCACCCGCCGCGCGACTTGCCGAGTCCTTCCCGTCGCGCTGCGTCACCGCTGCTCAGTCCCCTTTACGCGCACCCGCGGCGTGCTGATGAGCACGCACGATCGTGGAATCGGCGTTGCCGTGCCAGTCCAGATCCCCCGCGGCGTCCGCGTCA
>NZ_JBFAID010000109.1:0-6713 GCF_040654475.1 Micromonospora sp. NPDC050686 | reverse complement strand
GGCATCGACACCGGCTACGGCTGGGGCATCAACGACCCCGGCGGCTCCCAGGACTACGTGAACCGGCGGGCCCCCTCGCCTGCGGGTCAGTTGCGTTCGATGTGGTGGCCGATGACGGTGGGGCCGAGCATCACCGCGAAGCCGGAGCCGTCGCGGCGGGGATCCGCCGGGGGCAGCTCCACCGGATCGCCGTTGCCGGTGGCGGCGACCGGGCGGGGGCCGATCCAGGCCGCCGTCAGGTCCACCTCGCCCTTGAGGAAGCGCTGGGCGCGTACGCCGCCGGTCGCCCGGCCCTTCGCCGGGTACGCCGCGAACGGCGTCACCTTGACCGTGGCGCCGGTGGAGGTGACCACCATCGGCCTGCCGTGCCCCGGATCGTCGGTGCGGATCGCGCCGAAGAACATCACCCGGGCGTCGGCCGGCAGGTTGATGCCGGCCATGCCGCCGCCCTTGAGCCCCTGCGGCCGGACCAGCGACGCGGCGAAGCGCAGCAGCGACGCCTCCGAGGAGACGAACGCCAAGGTCTCCTGACCGTCGGTCAGCCAGCTCGCCCCGACCACCTCGTCCCCCTCGCGCAACGAGATCACCTCGAACTCGTCGGAGCGGACCGGCCACTCCGGGGCGCAGACCTTCACCACACCCTGCCGGGTGCCCAGCGCCAGGCCCGGCGACCCCTGCGCCGACGGGCCGAGCGGGGCCAGGCCGACCACCGTCTCCCCCGGCTCCAGCGGCACCAGCTCGGCGGCGGACATGCCGCCGCGCACCGACACCGTGCCGGAGTGCTCGGGCAGCACCGGCAGCGGCAGCACGTCGATCTTGAACGCCCGGCCGGCGCTGGTCACCAGCAGCACCCGGCCCCGGGCGGTGGAGTGCACCATGGCGCGTACCGCGTCGTGCTTGACCCGGCCGCTGCGCCGGCGCCCCTCGACCGCCTCCTCCGACTCGGCCGCGGTCCGGGCCACCAGCCCGGTGGCCGACAGGATCACCTGGCACGGGTCGTCGGCGACCTCCAGCGGGCCGGCCGGCACCGAGGCGGCGAGCACCTCCTTCAGGTCGCCGTCGACCAGCGTGGTGCGCCGCTCGGCGCCGAACTGCTTGCCCACGGCGGCCAACTCGTCGGAGACCACCTTCTTGAGCACCTTGGGGTCGTCGAGGATCTTCGACAGCTCGGCGATCTCGCCGCGCAACTTCTCCTGCTCGGCCTCCAGCTCCAGCCGGTCGTACCTGGTCAACCGGCGCAGCGGGGTGTCCAGGATGTAGCTGGCCTGGATCTCGGAGAGCTTGAACTTCTGCATCAGGCCGTCCTTGGCGGCCTGGGCGTCCTCGCTGGCCCGGATCAGCTTGACCACCCGGTCGATGTCGAGCAGGGCGATCAGCAGGCCGTCGACCAGGTGCAGCCGCTCCTCGCGCTTGCGCCTGCGGTACGCGCTGCGCCGGGTGACCACCTCGTACCGGTGGGCGAGGAAGACCTCCAGCAGGGCCTTCAGCCCCAGGGTCTGCGGCTGCCCGTCCACCAGCACCAGGTTGTTCACGCCGAAGGACTGCTCCAGCGGGGTGAGCCGGTAGAGGTCGGCGAGCAACGCCTGCGGGTTCACCCCGACCTTGCACTCGACGACCAGCCGGGTGCCGTTCTCCCGGTCGGTGAGGTCCTTGACGTCGGCGATGCCGGTGAGCCGCTTGGTCTTGGTGACCTCGTTGGTGATCGCCGCGATGACCTTCTCCGCGCCGACCCCGTACGGCAGCTCGACCACGGTGATCGCCTGCCGGCCGCGGCTGCCCTCCAGCGGCCCGATCTCCACCTTGCCGCGCATCCGCACCACGCCGCGCCCGGTCTCGTACGCCCGGCGCACCTCGTCCAGGCCGAGCAGCAGCCCGCCGGTGGGCAGGTCGGGGCCGGGGACGAACTCCATCAGCCGGTCCAGCGTGGCGTCCGGGTGGTTGATCAGCCAGCGGGCGGCCTGGACGACCTCGCCGAGGTTGTGCGGGATCATGTTGGTGGCCATCCCGACCGCGATCCCGGACGCGCCGTTGACCAGCAGGTTGGGGAAGGCGGCCGGGAGGACGGTCGGCTGGGTCAGCGAGCCGTCGTAGTTCGGCTCGACGTCGACGGTGTCCTCGCCGAGCTCACCGACGAGCGACATGGCTGGGCGGGAGAGCCGACACTCGGTATATCTCGCGGCTGCCGGTCCATCGTCTGGGCTGCCAAAGTTTCCATGCCCGTCGATGAGTGGCGTGTTCAGCGAGAAGTCCTGCGCGAGCCGAACCAGCGCGTCGTAGATGGCGGTGTCGCCGTGCGGGTGGTAACGACCCATCACATCACCGACCACGCGGGCCGACTTCACGTGCGAACGGTCCGGCCGGAATCCGTTCTCGTGCATCGAGTACAGGATGCGCCGGTGCACCGGCTTCAACCCGTCCCGGGCGTCGGGCAGGGCGCGGGAGTGGATGACCGAGAAGGCGTACTCCAGGTAGGAGTCGGAGACCTCGGTGACCAGCGGGTTGTCGAAGACCCGCGCGCCGGCCTGGTCGAAGGCGGAGAGGTCCGCCTTGGCGCGGTCGTCCTTGCGGCGTGCCATGGTTCAGCTTTCCCTTCGAAGAACCCGGTGGTCAGGCGTCGATGGCTTCGCGGTCGACCCGGTCGGCCGAGTCGATGAGCCAGTTGCGGCGGGGTTCGACCTTCTCCCCCATCAGCAGCTCGAGGATCCGCTCGGCGGCCTCGACGTCGTCGAGGGTGATCCGGCGGACCGCCCGGGTGGCCGGGTTCATGGTGGTCTCCCAGAGCTCGTCGGCGTCCATCTCGCCGAGGCCCTTGAACCGCGGGATCGGGGTGACGATCTGCTTGCCGGCCTTCTCCAGCTTGCGGACCGTCGCCTCCATCTCGGCCTGGGTGTAGGTGTAGATGGTCTGCGGGTTGCGGCCCTTCGTGGTGATCTTGTGCAGGGGCGGCATCGCGGCGTAGAGCCGGCCGGCCTCGATCAGCGGCCGCATGTACCGGGCGAAGAGCGTGATCAGCAGGGTACGGATGTGCGCGCCGTCGACGTCCGCATCGGCCATGATCAGCACCCGGCCGTAGCGCATGGCGGAGAGGTCGAAGGTACGGCCGGAGCCCGCGCCGAGCACCTGCACGATCGCCGCGCACTCGACGTTGTCGAGCACCTGCTGGAGGTTGGCCTTCTGCACGTTGAGGATCTTGCCGCGAATCGGAAGAAGCGCCTGATATTCGGCAGAACGAGCAAGTCGCCCTGTCCCCAATGCGCTGTCCCCTTCCACGATGAACAGCTCACTTCTTTCGATGCCTGCGGCCCGGCAGTCGACCAGCTTGGCCGGCATGGCCGCGCCCTCCAAGGCGGTCTTGCGCCGGGCGGCGTCCTTCTGCTGCTTCTGGGTCAGCCGGACCCGGGCCGCGTCGACGATCTTCTGGAGCACCGTGCGGGCCTCGGCCCTGGTCCGCCGGTCGTCCAGCCACGCCTTGAGGTGCTGCTCGACCAGGCCCTGCACCACCTTGGTGATGCCGGCGGTGGAGAGCTCGTCCTTGGTCTGCGAGGTGAACTGCGGCTCGGGGATGCGCACGTGCACCACGGCGGTCATGCCCTCCAGGACGTCGTCCAGGGTGGGCGCGTCCTCCTTGGGCTTGAGCAGGCCGCGGGCGCTGCGGGCGGCCTCGGCCAGGGTGCGGACCAGGGCCCGCTCGAAGCCCTTGCGGTGGGTGCCGCCGTGCGCGTTGCGGATGGTGTTGGTGAAGCACTCGACGGTGCGCTCGTAGCCGGTGCCCCAGCGCAGCGCGATCTCGACCTCGGCCCGGCGCTGCACGTTGGACTGCATGACGCCGTTGGCGTCGGCGGCGTTCTCCCGGTAGGTGCCCTCGCCGGTGACCAGCAGGGTGCCGGAGACCGGCCGGTCGCCGGCCGGGGCCAGGAACTCGACCATGTCGGTGAGGCCGTCGGGGTAGTGGAAGCGCTCCTCGGCCGGCTCCTCGGCGGTCTCGTCGCGCAGCCGGTAGTCCACCCCGGGCACCAGGAAGGCGGTGTTGCGCAGCTTCATCCGGACGGTCGCCACGTCGAGCGCCGCGCCGGTCTCGAAGTAGCGGGCGTCGTGCCAGTAGCGGATGGAGGTGCCGGTGCGCTGGCCGCGCTTCATCGCGCCGACGATCTGCAGGCCCGGGCCGGGGGTGAAGGGCGCGTCGGGGCCGTCGCCGTCGAAGATCCCCGGCACGCCGTGCCGGAACGACATCGCGTGGATCTTGCCGCCGCGGCGGACCGTGACGTCGAACCGGCGGGAGAGCGCGTTGACCGCGGAGGCACCCACGCCGTGCAGGCCGCCGGAGGTCTTGTATCCCGAGCCGCCGAACTTGCCACCGGCGTGCAGCCGGGTGAGCACCAGCTCGACGCCGGAGATGCCGGACTTGGCGTGCACGTCGGTGGGGATGCCGCGCCCGTCGTCGTCGACCCGCACCGAGCCGTCGGCGTGCAGGGTCACCTCGATCTTCTTGGCGTGACCGGCGACACCCTCGTCGGTGGAGTTGTCGAGGATCTCGTTGACGAGGTGGCCCACGCCACGGCTGTCGGTGGAGCCGATGTACATGCCCGGACGCTTCCGGACGGCGTCGAGGCCCTCCAGGTGGGTCAGGTCGTCGGCCCCATACAGGGTCTCAGGCTGTGCGGTCAACTGGTCGTACTCCCCGGTCTCGCGGTGTGCTGCCGTTCACCGTCGGCGATCTCACTGGCTCGATCCCCACGCGGCGCGCCGCAGCGAGCCTAGTCGGACGTTGGGACAACCTCGCGGTGCCGGTCCGTCCCGACCGGCCGTGTCAGCACAACGTCCGGCCCGGCCGGCCTCCTCCGGCCGGCGGGGTGACCTTCGTCGCGGGGCGGCCGAGCACACCCGGACACGGCGGACGCCGGGCGCGCGGGGGGACGGTGCGCCGGGTCGATCGGGGCGGGGCGGGATGCCCAGCCATTGACGCCCGTCACACGCCCGTGATCTGATCGCCTTCTCAGAGAATCTTTCGCATTTCCATACGTTGATGGGGAGGTCGCGGATGTCCGTGTTCCGTCGTACCGCGCTGGCGGCGGCGCTGGCCGTCGCCTCGGTGGCCCTGCCGCCCGCGGTGGCGCCCGCGCCGGCCGCCGCGGCGCTGCCCACCGCCGCCGTGGCGCTCGGCGACAGTTTCATCAGCGGGGAGGGCGCCGGGGCGTACTCCCCGGTGGTGGACCTGAGCGGGGTGGCCCAGCCCTTCCCGGGCTGGTCCGCGCCGAACAACAATGCGTACTTCTGCCACCGGTCGCCGAACGCCTCGCTGTTCCAGGCCGCCCTGCCGGGCATCCAGGCCCGGTTCAACCTGGCCTGTTCGGGCGGGCAGCCCCAGGACATCGGCAACGCCTCGGCGAGCCGTACCGGCGGGCGGCAGGTGGCCGCGCAGCTCGACCAGCTCCGCGCGGTCGGGCAGACCCACGACATCGACCTGATGCTGATCGGCCTGGGCTCGAACAACAGCTCGTTCACCTTCGGCGCGGTGGCGGAGAAGTGCGCCAACCGGTTCATCGCCGACGCCTGGACCGGGTGGTGGGAGTTCTGGGCGTACCTCGGCGGCCCGGTGGAGCAGAAGCCCTGCACGGACGCCGACCTGGCCACCGCGGCGCAGTGGACCGCCGCGACGGCGGAGACCACCGCGGCGGTCCGCCAGATCCTGACCGCCCTCGACCAGATCGACGCGGACGGCCAGCACCGGATCGTGTTCCAGGACTACACCAACCCGCTCCCGCCCGAGCTTGCGTCGAACTTCTGGACCGAGGACAGCCGGGACGACACCCGGGACAAGTTCCGGGCGCTGGGCGCCGAGCGGTACGCGGGCGGCTGCCCGATCCACCGGGCCAGCCTGGCCCCCGGCCACCGCTTCTCGCAGGGCCTCGGCACGCTGGTCAACTCGGTACGCGGCACGCTGGCCGCGGAGTTCCCGGCCGCCGACCTGGTCTACCTGAACGTGCAGCGGGCCTTCGACGGCGCCCGCCTCTGCGAGCAGTCGGGCAGCCCGGCCGGCTCGCTGGCCACCCCGATCCGGCTCCAGGACGGCGCCACCGGGGTCTTCGTGACCAGCCTCGCCGGCTACGACAAGCTGGACATCCAGCGGATCGCCAACACCTGTGGCACGTACTTCCAGACCTGCCAGGAGTCCTGGCACCCGAACGCCGCCGGCCACCAGGTGCTGGGCCGCTGCCTCGCCGGGGCGGCCACCGCCACGGCGCGGGCGGTCGCCTGCGTCCGGGCGCCCGACGGCACGGTGACGGTGAGCTGACGGCTCCGCCGGGATGGGCGGCGCCCCGGGCCGGGTCCGGCCCGGGGCGCCGCTGCGGTCGGCGCGCGGCCCGCGCGGCGTGCCCAGTGAGGGCCGCCCACGGCAGGCCGGCCGCGAACCGCGCCAGCGTGGTGGTCCACGGCACGATCCGCCGCTGGTCGGCGGAGCCGACGGCGTACAGCGCGCCGCCCTCGATCCACCACCGGGGCACTCAGTCCCCGAGGGGCACCGGGCGGGGCAGCCGGCCGGCGTACATCCCGAGCAGTTCGGGCTGCACGGCCTGTGGTTCTTCCATGTCTCCCCCGTTCGGTCGGCAGCTGCCGACCGGGGCTATTCGCAGGTGCCGCATCAAGCATCTCTGACGCTCTTAGGGTTGCTATGGTGGACGACCTATGAACTTGAAGGAGTGGGCGGCGTCGCA
>NZ_JBFAID010000108.1:0-6715 GCF_040654475.1 Micromonospora sp. NPDC050686 | reverse complement strand
GCCCGGCCGACGAAGTCGCCCCGGCAGGACGGGTGGGTGTCGAACGCCTCGCTGTTGTCGTCGCGGCTGGTGGTGCCCTGCACCGCGCTGTAGCCGACACCCCGGCGGGCGAAGGAGCCCCAGATGATGCAGGCGTTCTCGCCGCCGGTCAGCGCCGCGTCGGCGGCGATGATGGCGTTGCGGGCGGTGACGAAGCCAGGGCCGCAGCCCTGCATCTTCAGCCCGTCCATCACCAGCTGGATGGCCAGGTTGTTACCGCCGGTGTTCCAGGAGCCGTACACGTCGGGGTTGAACCCGTGCCGGTCGATCAGGTTCCAGGTCATGTCCCACAGCACCGACGTCCAGCCGTGGCCGATGCCGTGCGGGGCCGCCAGCGAGGTGCCGTTGAGCCAGCCGCCGGTCTTGATGCTGTCGTAGGTGAACGGCTGGATCTCCATGTTCCGCGAGTACGGCCGCGGCCGGATGCCGCCACCACTGCGGTCCTCCTGGAACAGCACGTACGGGCCCATGCCCCGCCGGCCGTCCGCGGTGTCCAGCTTCGGGTCGAGCGTCATGCTCAGGGCCAGGAAGTCGCTCCAGCCCTCACCCATCTGCTCGTTGCCGGTGAGGCAGTTGACCGTCGGGCCGCCGGTGAGCCGGTTGGAGATGCCGTGGGTGTACTCGTGGATGATCACACCCGCGTCGAAGTCGCCGTCGCGCATGGCCGGGTGGTTCGGGTGCTTGCGGACGTCGCCGGTGACGTCGCCGGCCGCGATGGCCGCCTTGATGGTGGCCCCGTCGGCCTGGGTGACCGCGACCGCCGGGATGGTGACCGGCGCGCTCGTCATGGCCCCGGTCAGCACCGGCGCGGCGCCGGTCGCGTTGTGCGCGATCACGACCGCCTTGCCGCCGAGGGCCTGGGCGGTCTGCACCCGCTGCAGGTAACTGCACGCCGTGGTGCCGCCGTCGACGACCGCGACCCAGTTCGTGGCCGGCGGCGTCGGGTACGCCGCGGCGGTGCAGCCGGTGCCGGCGTAGACCAGCCGGTGCCCGGGCAGGCCGGCGACGGTGGGCGCGGTGGAGAACCGCGACCAGGACGCGTCGAACGAGCCGACGCCGTCCACGACGACCTGGTTCGGGCTGCCGAACTGGGTGCCCGGCCACAGGTACATCTGCATCCGCGGGGTGCCGACGCCGTCCATCGCCGGGGTGGAGAAGTTGGCGTTGTTGGTGCCACCGCCGTCGGCCGCCTCGGCGCGGACGTAGTCCCCGCCGGCTCCGCCGCGGCCGTAGTTGTTGGCCTGGAAGTTCCCCGACGCCTCGTCGAAGCCGTACCGGTAGGTGACGTCGTGGATGATGTTGTTCCAGTAGAACAGGTTGTCGGTGGCCGCGTCCCGGTAGTTCTGGGGGTGCTCGGCCAGGTCCAGCGGGTGGTCGAAGGTCAGGCTCGCCCCGCCGTTCGGGCTGCTGTCCACGTCCGGCGCGTTGTTGTTGTCCTGGTCCTGGTACGCGTGGACGTTGTTGCCCTGGGTGGTGGTGTGCTCGGCACCCGGGGCCCCGTCGGTGTCGTGCCAGCCCTGCGGGGACGCGGTCCGGTCGGCCGGGTTGCTGACCACGGTGCGCGGGCCGTCGTTCGGGCTCTCCTTCGGCAGGGCGAACACCCGGTAGCTCGACCCGTCCTGGACCGGATCGGGCGAGCCGGCCGGCGCGGTGCCGGTGGCCGTCGTCGATCCGCTGGTGGCGCTGCCGCGGCCCAGGTTGGCCGCGATCTCGTCGGTGTTCTCGTGGTGCGTCCAGTCCTGCTGGTCGAGCAGGTCACCCGTGGCAGCGTCGACCGTGGCGTTCCACAGGTGGGTGTCGGTGGCGTCGTCGATCACGACCTGCCAGGCCAGGCGCAGCCCGCCGTCCTCGGTGGCCTGCCAGCCGAGCTTGGCCGGGATGGGCTGGTCGGAGATGCCGCTGCCGGAGACCACGGTGCGCTGAGCCGCGTCGGTGCTGCGACTCATCACCCGTGGGTTCTTCGGGGCGGCCAGGTCGAGGCCGTCGGCCGCCGCCTCCACCGCCTCCACCGCGTCCAGCGAGGCGGCGCGCGGGGCGGCCTCGGGCAGCCCGGTCACCAGCGAGTCGCCGGCGAAGACGACGCTGCCGTCGCGTGCCACGCTGACCGTGGCGGTGGCGCCGAAGATCTCCAGGCCCTCGTGGCGCTGCGCCAGGTTGATGTGGGTGACCCCGTTGTGCTTGCTGGTGTAGCTGGACGCGACCGCGAGGTCCCGCAGGTCACCGGCCTGTACGCCGTACCGGACGGGGTTGCCGCGCAGGTAGTCGATGGCGATCTTGTCCGGCGTGCCCTGGTTCGGTCCGGTCAGGAAGATCGGGTTGCGCTCCGCCGAGCCGGACTCCTCCGGCGCGGCCCAACCCGGTTTGGCGGCGAGGGACGTCAACGAGACGACGAGGGTGGTGGACAGCAGCAACGCCATGTTGCGCCGGCCACGGGGTGGACGAGGGCGTAGGGACACCGGTGCTCCTTCGTGGGTGGACAGGGGGTCATCCACCACCGCCGAGGCGGTCCGCTTGCTGGTCAGCAGCGATCGCCGGGTCGCGACCTGTGCTGGTCGGGGCCCGGGTCAGGTGAGTGGGCTCGACGCTACGGTGAGGATCCACCCTGGTCATCCGGCATATGTTCTGAAGCCTTCAAGGTCGGCTGCTACGGGTGTCGATCCCTGTGGCATACAGGTTGGACGGTCGAGGGCGCGCACGGCGCGGGGCGATGGGGCTGCAGTGGACGGCGGCGCTGGGTGAGGGTGTGGGGGGACTTTCCGCTCATCGATGCAAAAGCTTCGCTGAATCGAAGCGAAGTGATAGTGTCTGCGATCAATCTTTTGTGTCATGAGACGGTATCGACCGGTCGATGGAAGAAAGTTGGCACGGCTCCTTCCCCACCGGGACCCATCCCCACAGGAGGAACCATGATCGCCCCTAACGGATGGCCACGCCGCCGCCGATCCGCTCTCGCGGCCGCGGGGGCCGCGCTGGCGACCCTGCTCGTCGCGGCGCTCGGCACCCCGGCCGCCGCCGCACCCGCCGCCGCGGACGTCCCGCCGCAGGAGCCCGGCGTGACCCTGCGCTCGTACGACATGGGCGTCCCGCTGTCGGCGCTGTGCACGCTCAAGCCCGCCCAGACCCCGAACGTCGACAAGCTCATGGCCCAGATCAACTGGACCCGGGAGGACGAGTTCGGCCTCTCCGACCGGTTCGTCAGCCACGTCACCGCCAATCTCACGGTGCCCACCGACGGCGCCTACTCCTTCCGGCTCACCAGTGACGACGGCTCCCGCCTCACCATCGACGACCAGCGCGTGGTCGACCACGACGGGCTGCACGGCGAGACCGCCAAGGAGGGCTCGGTCACCCTCGGCGCCGGCCTGCACCCGCTGTTCGTCGAGTTCTTCGAGAACGGCGGCGGCCAGGTGCTGCGGCTGGAGTGGCGGCCCCCCGGCGCCGACACCTTCACGCTCGTGCCGACCAGTGCGCTGAGCACCGACGCCGGCGTCGTGCGGGTCACCGCCCCGGGGTGGAAGTACTGCGAGGGCGCCACCGACTCGGCCGGCGACGGCCTGCCACTGGACCGGGTGCACCCCGGGTACACCCTCACCGATCTGCGTCCGGCGGGCTTCCAACCACAGGTCACCGGCATGGCGTTCCGACCCGACGGCGACCTGGTGCTCTCGACCTGGGGCGGCACCGACAACACCACCGGCGAGATCTACGTGGTCGAGGGCGTCACCGGCCCGACCGCCCCCGATCAGGTGACCTATCGCAAGTTCGCCGACGGGCTGCGGGAACCGCAGGGTGTCGCGGTGGTCGACGGCACCGTCTACGTCAGCCAGAAGCACGAGCTGACGGCCCTGCGCGACACCGACGGCGACGGCGTCGCCGACGACCGCCGCACGGTGGCGACCTGGCCGTGGGGCCGCAACTTCCACGAGTTCGCCTTCGGCCTGCTCTACCGGGACGGGTACTTCCACCTGAACCTCTCCGTGGCGATCAACTACGGTGGCGCCACCACGGTGCCGCAACCCGCGCGGGATCGCGGCACCTCGATCAAGGTGAACGCCAGGACCGGTGAGATCACCTACGTCGCGGGCGGGCTGCGCACCCCCAACGGGATCGGGTGGGGACCGCGGGGCGAGGTCCTCGTCACGGACAACCAGGGCGGCTGGCTGCCCGCGAACAAGCTGGTCCAGATCAGACCGGGCGCCTTCTACAACCACTACACGACGCCCGCGGGCCGGTTCGACGACAAGCCGGTGACCCGTCCCATCGTCTGGTTGCCACAGAACGAGATCGGCAACTCGCCGTCCACCCCGGTGCTGCTCAAGCAAGGCCCGTACGCCGGGCAGCTGGTGGTCGGCGACGTGACCTACGGCGGCCTCCAGCGGGTCTTCCTCGAGGAGATCGAGGGGCAGTACCAGGGCGCGGTGTTCCGCCACACCCAGGGCCTGGAGTCCGGCATCAACGAGGTGGCGCTCGGCCCTGACGGCGCGCTCTACGTGGGTGGCCTGGGCGCCGGCGGGAACTGGGGCCAGGAGGGCAAGCTCACCCACGGCCTGCAGAAGCTCACCCCCAACGGCACCTCGGTCTTCGAGGTCAAGCAGATGCGCGCCTCGCACGTCGGGTTCGAACTGGAGTACACCGAGCCGCTGTCGGCCGAGACCGCCGGCAAGCTCGCCGACGCGTACCAGGTGACGCAGTGGCGCTACGGCGCGACCAGCCAGTACGGCGGGCCCAAGCTCGACCTGGAGACGCTCAAGGTGGCCAAGGCCGAGCTGTCGGCCGACCGCCGCACCGTCAAGCTCAAGATCCCGGGCCTGAAGGAGAACCGGGTGGTGCACGTGCGCTCCCCGCGTCCCTTCTCGTCGGCTGCCGGCGAGCAGCTGTGGAACACTGAGGCCTGGTACACGCTCAACGAGATCCCGGGACGGGTGGTGCAGCCGCAGACCTTCTTCGAGGCCGAGGAGGGGCGTACGGTCGCCGTGGGGATGGCCACCGACCACGCCGCCTACTCCGGCGCCGGCTTCGCCGCCGGGTTCGCCCAGGACGGCTCGTCGACCAGCATCTCCGTCGAGGTCCAGCAGGCCGGGACGTACGACCTGGCGATGCGCTACAGCAACGGGCCGAACCCCTACTCCGGCCAGAAGCAGCTGAGCCTGTACGTCAACGGCCAACGGGTCGAACAGACGGTCTTCCCCTCCACCGTCACCTGGGAGGAGTGGGGCACCGTCAGCACCACCGTGCCGCTGGTCAAGGGGCGCAACATCGTCGAGTACCGCAAGGAGGCGGCGGACTCGGGGCACGTGAACCTCGACGTGCTCGCCGTCCGGCCGCACGGCGAGCGCATCACGCTCTTCGACGGTGGTGAGCTCACCGAGTGGCAGCACACCGACGGGCGCGAACCGGAGTGGACGGTCGCCAACGGCGCGATGACCGTGCGCAACGGCGACCTGCGCACGGTGGACGCATTCGGCGACTTCCGCCTGCACGTGGAGTTCAACCTGCCGTTGTACCCGCCGGACGTGACCGGCCAGGCGCGCGCCAACAGCGGCGTGTACCTGCAGGACCGATACGAGATCCAGGTGCTGGACTCATTCGGCATCGACCCGCCGAAGACCAACGACGCTGCGGCCATCTACACCCAGAAGGCCCCCGACGTGAACGCGGCGCTGCCGCCCGAGACGTGGCAGACGTACGACATCACCTACCGGCAGGCCCGCTACGACGCGGCCGGCCGGAAGGTGGCGAACCCGCGCGTCACGGTGGTGTGGAACGGCGTCACCGTGCACGACGACGTCGAGATCCTCGGCCCGACCGGCGGCAGCCGGCCCGAGGGCCCGGCGACGGGCGCGATCCGGCTCCAGGACCACGGCAACCCGGTCCAGTACCGCGACATCTGGATCGAGCCGCTGGACCGGTAACCTCGAAGCCGACCGGAACGCGACGGCCGGACCGGTTCGCCGGTCCGGCCGCCGCTCCGGCGCCCTACCCGCCCGCGGGCCCGTCGTGCAGCGGCCAGACCTCGACCACGCCCTGGGCCACCGCGCACGGCGTCCGGGCGGCCATCGCCACCGCCGCCTCGATGCTGTCCGCCTCGATCACCGCGAAGCCGGCCACCGGCAGGGCGGACCGCAGGAAGGGCCCCTCCCGGGTCTCGGTCCCGGCCGCGTCGTGGTTGCGGACCTGGACCGGGGTCCCGGCGATGCCCATCCGCGCGCCTGCGGCGAGGAGTTGATCGTCGTGCGCGTGCGCCTGGTCCCGTACGCCCGGGTCGGTGCGGTCGTATCCGTCCTGGTCGCCGTAGCCGATGGTGATGAACGTGGGCATGGTGCTACTCCGTTCGTGATCGGGGGTACGCGTCGGCCGCCCGCCCCATCCGGGTGACCGCCTCGGTGAGGATCTCGGGTGAGGCGGCGAAGTTGAGTCGTACGTCCCGCCGGTGCCGAAGACGTGCCCGGAGCTGACGGCCACCCGTGCCCGGTCCAGGAACATCCGGGCCGGTCCGGCGAGCTCGCTGGCCACGCCCGGCTACGGGACGAAGCGCGCCCCGGGCAGCGCCAGCGGGGCGTGGAGCCTCCCATGCCGCCACCCTAGACGAGTAGTTCCGAAGCCGGTCAGTGGTCGTAGGCGATCAGGGATCGGGTGACGGGTGCGCCGGTTTTGTTGTTGTGCCAGATGGCGGCGG
>NZ_JBFAID010000107.1:0-6798 GCF_040654475.1 Micromonospora sp. NPDC050686 | reverse complement strand
TTCATGGGGGAAAGCTCCATTCCGGGGGTCGGCACCCGGCAGCCGACGGGGGTCGGCACACGTCGGGTGCAAGCACCACGTCAGGCGCTCACAAAAGCCTTTGAGGGGGGATCCGGCGCGCGGGGCGGGGCCGCTACACGGCGCCGGACCATGTGTAACGACCGGCGGCCCACCATCATTCCCCGGGGGCCCTGGCGGGGCGGGCTGCGCCCCTGCTCGGCCGTGCACCCGGATCCAACGCCGCCCACCCCCCGACGATTCCGCCGCCAGAGTGCCGCCCACCACCCCCGAACCGGACATCTCGCCCAACCTGATCCCGCCAACCCCATGCGGGCAACCCAGCCCCGCCCCCGCTTCGGGACGCGGGATCTGCAACTGGCGGCGGGCGCAGACGTCAGCGGCCGGCCCCCGGTGGGGCCGGCCGGTCACGGGTGAGGTGTCACCACACCTGGGCGACGATGTCCGCCGCCTGCTCCTCCCACTGCGCGTACGCGTACGGGTAGGCCGACACCTGGACGGTCTGGGCAGCGGTGGTCAGCGGCAGTTCCTGCCATCCGCCGACGTTCTTCAGCGCGTTGAAGAACGCCTTCGACGCGTAGTCCGGGTCGGTGATCTGCTCAGACGTACCCCAACCGGACGATGGGCGCTGCTGGAACAGACCCTCCGAGTCGTGGTCGTTGTACGCGCCGAGGTGGCCGAGGTTGTACAGCTTCGACTCCTGCAGCGAGGTGGCGACACCGATGACGGCGCCGCGCTCACCCACACCGGTCTCCTTGGCCGCCTTCACGATGGCCTTGGCGTTGGCGACCTGGGCGTTGTCGAGCGGGATGCGCGACTGCGCGCCCTCGATGCCGTGCGGGATCAGCTCGTCCCGACTGGGCCGATCGCCCTTGCTCGGCACCTTGTCGCTGCCGGTGGTCAGGCCGGACTCGACCGTGGTGGCCTTCTTGCCGGTGGCCAGGTCGATGGCGGCCACGGCGCCGGTGTGCGGGCCGCTGGTGACCGGCGCGGCGACGGCGGTGGGACCGAACGCCAGGCCGCCGATGGCGGCGACCCCGGCCATGGTGAGCGCGGTGCGACGGTTCGGGCTGTTCGCGACGGCGGTTCGGGTGTTCGCGACCGCGGTCCGGGTGCTGTCGACTGCGGTCTTCGCGATGGCGGGGAGCCATCCAGTGAAGTGCTGCTTCACGGTGGTTGCCCTCTCGATCGTTGCGACGCGCTCCGAGGTGAGCGCCCCTGGGGGACGACCGACCGGTCCGGGTTTAGGTCCCGGCGGTACGGGGGACACAACCGGCTCGCCGTGTCGGTCATTCCGGAAATGCCGGACCGGCCGGAGGCTGCGGCCCAGGTCACCCGGGATATCGGGCAGCCGAGGACGGCCCCGCCGAAACGCGGCCCGGGTGGGCCATCCGGGCGTCCCGGACCATCGCCCCGAACGGCCCCAGCCGCGGCGGGTCAGTCGGGCGGGTGGGCGGGGGCGCCGTACCAGACCAGGACGTGCCAGAGCTGCTTGAGGTGCTGGAGGGTCAGTGCCGCCGGCCCCCGGTCCGCCCAACGCCCCGGCTCGGTGACCACCGATGCGGCGGCCCGGCCGATCAGCTCGGCGTCGACGGCCTGGCCGGGCCGGGCGAACTCGGCGTGCACCCGGGCCGCCAGCGGTGGGATCGCCGGCCCGCGGAACTCCGGGTCGATCCCGTCGACGGGCAGCTCGAACCCGGCGTGCCAGCGCAGTGGGAAACCGTGCCGGTCGGCGATCGCGGCGAGGATCCGCGCCGCCGCGGTGCCCCGGAACGAAGGGTCGACGACGAGGGCCTCGACGTCCCGGGCGAGGCTAAGCTCGCCGTGGATCTGCGCCTCGATGTAGTCGTCCAGCGCCCGGCCCGCCGCGGCCGAGGCCCGTTCCCGACGACGCAGCAGGGTGCGCAGCAACGCGTCGATGTCCATGCCGGACAGACCGAGGCTGGTCCCGGTGCCGGCGGTGGCGGTCAGCAGCGCGGCAAGCACCGGCTCGAAGACGTCGATGGTGCCGAACTCCGTCGGTCCCGTGTGGGTGTCGCCGAAGCTGAAGGTGGCACGTGCCAGCACGCCGGGGCGCAGCCGCAGGTGGCAGGAGCCGAACCGGGGGCAGGCGCCGTCCGGGTGGTCCAGCAGGTTGAGGCCGCCGTACTTGGGGCGTTCGGCGAGTGACACCCCGGCCCGTTGGTAGGCGCCGCCGAACAACTGCTCCTCCCAGCGGTCCCGGTCGCCACCGGGGAACGCGGTCAGGCCGCCGTTGGAGATGCCGGTCTCGAACTGGCTGCGGTAGACGCCCTCCCGGTCGAGCGCCTCGGCCACCGTACGTCCGTCGGCCAGCAGCCGGTCGGGGTGGAAGTTGAGGGTCAGCCGGCCGTGCGCGGTCACCGCCGCGATGACCTCCTCCGGCCGGTACGCGACGTCGGGGCCGGCGAGGTGCTCGGCGATGACGGCGAGCGCGGCCGGCCGGTCGCGCAGCGCCACGTCGCGGACGTGGCGCAGGGCGGCGA
Organism: Micromonospora sp. NPDC050686; assembly: GCF_040654475.1. Classification (NCBI taxonomy): domain Bacteria; kingdom Bacillati; phylum Actinomycetota; class Actinomycetes; order Micromonosporales; family Micromonosporaceae; genus Micromonospora; species Micromonospora sp. NPDC050686. The sequence goes on along the minus strand of NZ_JBFAID010000107.1, from coordinate 4,276 downwards.
ACTGGGCGGGGGTGAGGGTGGGGCCCGGCACAGGGCAGAGTATCGGTCACCTCCTGCCGGCACGCACCGCGGTTTCGCCGGTCAACGGTCGGTGCCGAAGCCGTCCAGGGTGGACCGCTCGTCGAGGTCGGTCAGCTCCTGGAAGACGGTGATCTGCAGGCCGGCCGGCGCCTCCAGGCGCGAGTTGAGCGACTGCCACGGGGTGACGGTCGGCGGGGCGAGCTGGGTGGCGCCGGCCTCGACCAGCCGCCCGGTGACGGTGGTGGCGTCGTCCACTTCGAACGCCACCCGGATCCGCGGGGCGACCTGGCGCCCGACCTCCACCTCGTCGATCATGCGCTTCTGCGCCGGGTTGGCGATCTCCAGCGTCGCCCGGCCGGCGTCGAGGATCACCACCCGGGCCCCGTCGCCGCCGGAGAAGGCGGCCTGCTCGGGCAGGCCGAGCGCGTCCCGGAAGAAGCGGACGGCCGCCTCGTGGTCCTCGGCCTCTACCACGAGACGCAGCTGGCGTACGGTCGACCGCGGGTTGTCCCGATCTTGCGTCATGCCGACCGATCCTAGTTCGCACCACCCGGGGGTCAGTGCCCCCGGGTGATCCACTCGTCGAGGTGCGGCGCCTCGGCGCCGATGCTGGTGTCGTCGCCGTGTCCGGTGTGGACCACCGTCTCGGGCGGCAGGGTGAGCAGCCGGTTCCGGATGGACTCGATGATGGTGCCGAAGTCGCTGTACGAGCGGCCGGTGGCGCCGGGCCCGCCGGCGAAGAGGGTGTCGCCGGTGAACACCGCCGCGAGGTCGGGGGCGTGCAGGCTGCACGCGCCGGGGCTGTGCCCGGGGGTGTGCAGCACCCGCAGCGTGGTGCCGGCGACCTCGACCGTCTGACCGTCGGTCAGCTCCCCGTCGGGTGCGGTGTCGGGGTGGACCAGGTCCCACAGCACCCGGTCGGCGGGGTGCAGCAGCACCGGCGCGCCGGTGGCCCGGGCCAGCTCCGGGGCGACGCGTACGTGGTCGTCGTGGGCGTGGGTGGCCAGGATGGCGACGACCCGGCGGTCGCCGACGGCGCGCAGGATGGCCGGCACGTCGTGCGGCGCGTCGACGACGACGCACTCGTGGTCGTCGCCGACCACCCAGACGTTGTTGTCGACGTCGAAGGTCTGCCCGTCGAGGGAGAAGGTGCCGGAGGTGACGGTGTGGTCGACCCGGGCGGTCACGGGAACACCACCACCGAGCGCAGCACGTCGCCGTGGTGCATCCGGGTGAACGCCTCCTCCACCTGGTCCAGGGCGATCTCCTCGGTGACGAAGGCGTCCAGGTCGAGGCGGCCCTGCTTGTACAGCTCGGTGAGCATCGGGAAGTCCCGGCTGGGCAGGCAGTCGCCGTACCAGCTGGACTTGAGCGCGCCGCCGCGACCGAAGACGTCCAGCAGCGGCAGCTCGACCATCATCTCCGGGGTGGGCACGCCCACCAGCACCACCGTGCCGGCCAGGTCGCGGGCGTAGAACGCCTGCTTCCAGGTCTCCGGGCGGCCCACCGCGTCGATCACCACGTCGGCGCCGAAGCCGCCGGTGGCGGCCTGGATCGCCGCGACCGGGTCCTCGGCGGAGGCGTTGACGGTGTGGGTGGCGCCGAACGTGCGCGCCCAGTCGAGCTTGCGGGCGTCGGTGTCCACCGCGATGATCGTGGTCGCCCCGGCGAGGGCGGCGCCGGCGACCGCGGCGTCGCCGACGCCGCCGCAGCCGATCACCGCGACCGAGTCGCCCCGGCCGACCTGGCCGGTGTTCATGGCCGCGCCGAGGCCGGCCATCACGCCGCAGCCGAGCAGGCCCACCGCCGCCGCCCGGGCGGACGGGTCGACCTTGGTGCACTGCCCGGCGTGGACGAGGGTCTTCTCGGCGAACGCGCCGATGCCCAGCGCCGGCGACAGTTCGGTGCCGTCGGTGAGGGTCATCCTGCGGGCGGCGTTGTGGGTGTTGAAGCAGTACCACGGCCGGCCGCGCCGGCAGGCCCGGCACTGGCCGCAGACCGCGCGCCAGTTCAGCACGACGAAGTCGCCGGGGGCCACGTCGGTGACCCCCTCCCCCACCTGCTCGACGGTGCCGGCGGCCTCGTGGCCGAGCAGGAACGGGTAGTCGTCGTTGATGCCGCCCTCACGGTAGTGCAGGTCGGTGTGGCAGACGCCGCAGGACCGGACGCGGACCACCGCCTCGCCCGGCCCCGGGTCGGGCACGACGATGGTGGTGACCTCGACCGGCGCGCCCTTGCGCCGCGAGACGACTCCCCGGACTTCCTGGCTCACTGTGCCTCCTGCTGGTTGTTGCCGCTCTCCCGCGAACCTACCGCCGATCACCGCCGCCGGCCCGCCTCCGCGCGACGGCGGTTATCCCGGGCCTCCCCGGGTACCCGGGGCCCGGTTCTCCGGCACACCGACGGGAGTGATCATGAGGTTGGCGCATGCGCCGCTGCGGGTCAGCATCGGCGCGTTCATCCTGAATTCTGGGCTCGGCAAGCGCACCCTGGAGGGGCAGGCCGCGGCGGCCATGCACGGCATGGCGGTGGGCGCGATCCCGCAGCTGGAGCAGTACGAGCCCGAACGGTTCGCCAAGCTGCTGTCCCGGGCCGAGATCGCGCTGGGTGCGGCGCTGCTCGCGCCGTTCGTGCCGTCGCTGCTGGCCGGGGCGGGGCTGGCCGCCTTCGGCGCCGGGCTGGTCCAGCTCTATCTCAGGACGCCCGGGATGCGGGAGGGCAGCAGCGTCCGCCCCAGCCAGGCCGGCATCGGCCTGGCCAAGGACGTGTGGCTGGTCGGCGCCGGGCTCACCCTGGTGCTGGACTCGCTCACCCACCGCCGGCGCTGAGCGGTCCCGGCTCAGGGGGCCGGGCCGCCGGCCGGGTCCGGCCGGTCCCCGGTCGGCGGGAAGGTGGTGCGGGCCACTGCGCTCAGCGCCGCCAGGTGAGCAGGCCGTCGTCGCCGAGCGCGAACCCGGTGTGGAACGGGCCGCCGAGCCCGTCCAGCAGCCGGGCCAGCCAGGCGGCCTCGCCCGGCCCGGCGACCTCCAGCCGCATCCGGCGCATCCGCACCGGGGCCAGGCGCAGCGCGCGCAGCTCGCCGGTGTCGGCGTCCAGGGTGGGCAGGTGCAGCAGCCGCAACCAGGGCCGGTACGACTCCTGCCCGCCGATGCCCTCGTAGTCGTCGATCAGGTCTCCGCAGCCGTAGAGGATGAGCCGGCCCCGGTGCACCTCGATCGGCCGGGGATGGTGCGACGAGTGCCCGTGCACCACGTGCACCCCGGACTCGACCAGCCGGTGGGCGAACCGAACCTGCTCGTCGGTCACCTGGTAGCCCCAGTTCGACCCCCAGTGCACCGAGACCACGACCAGGTCCGCCGGCCCGGCCGTGCCGGCGATCCGGTCGGCCAGCGCGGTGGCGGCCGCCTCGGAGATCTCCGGCAGGTACGCCACCCCGGGCCGGTCGCCGGTCGCCGCCCACTGCGGCGGGATCCCGCTGGAGGGGGCGCCGACGGACCAGACCAGCAACCGCCGGCCGCCCGGCAGCGGCGCCTCGGCCGGGCGCCACGCCTCGGCCTCGCCGCGACCGGCGCCGGCCGGGGCGATGCCCGCCCCGCGCAGCGCGTCCACGGTGTCGGTGAGGCCCTCCGGCCCGAAGTCGAGGAGGTGGTTGTTGGCCAGCGCGCAGACGTCGAGCCGGGCGGCGGTGAGGGCCGGCAGGTTGTCCGGGTGCATCCGGTAGTGGATGGCCTTCCCCTCGGCGTGCCGCCCGCGCCCGGTCACCGCCGTCTCCAGGTTGACGATCCGCGCGTGCGGGCGCAGCCCGTCCAGCACCCGCAACGCGTCGCCCCACGGCCAGCCGGGCGGGACGGGGCGGGGCACCTCGCCGCTGGCCGACTCGGCCAGGCCGACGTACCGGCGGGCGTCGTCGACCGCCGGTTCGCGCAGGTCGGGCGGGCCCGGACGGGGCAGGATCTGATCCACCCCGCGGCCGGTCATCACGTCGCCGGCCAGAAAGAGCGTCACCTCGGCCATGCCGCCGATCCTGCCGCCCCGGGTCCGGACGGCGGCGAGGTTTCGCGGAAGAGTGAGCCTCCACCGACGGCACCCCGGCGGCCGTCCGGGCGGCCTTTCCCGAGACGCGCGTCGTCGAGCTGGGCGCCCGGATCACACCGCGGACACCCCGTTACCTTTTTGATCGTCCCCAGCCGGGGACTCCTCGGTCGCCCGGCTCGGTATGACTTACTGCCCCTGTCGTATGGATGATCCGGGGGGT
>NZ_JBFAID010000106.1:0-6845 GCF_040654475.1 Micromonospora sp. NPDC050686 | reverse complement strand
CCGGCCGCGGCCGTACTCCTGCCGTCGGCGCTGGTCGTGGCGCTGCTGGTGGCCCCCTCGCCTGCCCGCCCCACCCCACCCCCGTTGATCAAGGAGTTTGCGTCACCCCGCCGGGCGTGTCGCAGACGCAAACTCCCTGATCAACTCCCGTGGGGTGGGGGTCAGAGTTCGGGTTCGGGGGCTGGGCGGGAGTCGGGGGTGGTGTGCCGGAGGCGGGCGATCAGGCGCATGCCGTGGTAGATGAGCAGGGCGGCGGCGGTGCCGAGGGCGATGCCGTTGAAGGAGAGGTCGCCGGCGGTGAGGGTGTAGTTCGCCGCGCCGATGATGACCGCGACCGCGGCGGTCAGCAGGTTCACCGGGTCGTGGAAGTCGACCCGGCCCTCGATCCAGATCCGGGCACCGAGGACGGCGATCAGGCCGTACAGCGCGGTGGTGGCGCCGCCGAGCACCCCGGCCGGCACGGTCAGGATCAGCGCGCCGAACTTCGGGCTGAGCCCGAGCAGCACCGCAGCCGCCCCGGCCACCCAGTACGCCGCCGTCGAGTACACCCGGGTCGCCGCCATCACGCCGATGTTCTCCGCGTACGTGGTGGTGCCGGAGCCACCGCCCGCGCCGGCCAGCATGGTGGCCAGGCCGTCGCCGAGGAACGCCCGGCCCATGTCCTTGTCGAGGTTGCGGCCGGTCATCGCGGCGACCGCCTTGACGTGCCCGGCGTTCTCCGCGATCAGCACCAGGATCACCGGGATCACCAGCACCACGGCGCGCAGCTCGAAGCTGGGCGCGTGCAACTGCGGCAGGCCCACCCAGGCCGCCTCCTTCAGCCCGTCGACCGCCGTGGGGTCGAGCTGGCCGAGCAGCGTGGCGAGGACCCAGCCCACCACCACGCCGAGCAGGATGGACAGCCGGGCCAGGAAGCCGCGGAAGACGACCGTGGCGAGCAGGATGGCGATCAGCGTGACCACGGCGATCAGTGGCTGGGCCTTGACCCCGCCGCTGCCACCGCCGTCCCAGGCCACCGGGGCCAGGTTCAGGCCGATCAGCGCCACGATCGCGCCGGTGACCACCGGCGGCATCAGCGCGTCGATCCACCGGGCGCCGGCGAGCTGCACCACCAGGCCGACCACGGCCAGGGCGGCGCCGGCGACCAGGATGCCGCCGAGCGCCGGGCCCAGGTCGCCGCCGGCCTTCGCGGCCAGCACCGGGGCGATGAAGGCGAACGACGAGCCCAGGTACGACGGCAGCCGGTTGCCGGTGATCAGCAGGAACAGCAGCGTGCCGATGCCGGAGAAGAAGAGCGTGGTGGCCGGCGGGAAGCCGGTGATCAGCGGGACGGTGAAGGTGGCGCCGAACATGGCTACCACGTGCTGCACGCCGACGCCGAGCGTCCTGGGCCAGGAGAGCCGTTCGCCGGGGTGCACCACGTCGCCGGGACGGATGGACCGGCCGTCGCCGTGCACGGTCCAGGGCGACCAGCGGGATCGCGGTTCGGTGGGGGTGTGGGTCATGGCGCGCCCTTCGCTCGTCGGGGTGACGGGGGCGTGATCGACCCTGAGAGTTGTTTCTAGCACGCCCGCGTTTCGCCGCGGTGACCCGGCCGCCGGCCGGCGGAGCGCCGGTCAGGCCGGGACGAGAGCACCGGTCAGGCCAGCACGGAAGCGCCGGTCAGGCGACGCCGGCGGGGCGGAACTGCACGCTGACCCGCGGGCCCACCGGGCGAGCGGTCTTGGGGACCGCGTGTTCCCAGGTGCGCTGGCAGGAGCCGCCCATCACCACCAGGTCGCCGTGCCCGAGTGGGAAGCGCAGCCCGGCACCGCCGTCGCGCGGGCGCAGCAGCAGCGGCCGAGGCGAGCCGAACGAGACGATGGCGACCATCGTGTCGTGGTGCGCGGAGCGGCCCAGCGTGTCGCCGTGCCAGGCCACGCTGTCCCGTCCGTCGCGGTAGAGGCACATCCCGGCGGTGACGAACGGCTCGCCCAGCTCGGGGGCGTAGTGCGCGGTCAGCGCCGCCCGGGCGGCGGTCAGCACCGGGTGCGGCAGCGGGCGGTGGCCGGCGTACCAGCAGAGCAACCGGGGTACGTCCACCTCGGCGTCGTACATGGTGCGCCGCTCGGCGCGCCAGGGCACCTCGTGCAGCAGGGTGTCGAAGACCTGGTCGGAGCCGTGCACCCAGCCGGGCAGGTGGTCGACCCACGCGCCGCCGGTCAGCTCGTGGCGGCGCACCCGCCCGGCGAGCGCGCCGAAGCCCGGCTCGTCCTGCAGATCCAGCATTGACGGCTGGTAGGCGGCGTCGGGCACGCCCCGATCCTAGCCCGGATCGAACAGGCGTACGAGTCTGGGCCGGGTGGGGTGAGCCGTCGCCCGCGGGTAGGGTGCCCGGGGCCGGCGCCGCGATCGGGGAGGAGAGCCAGTTGTCGGGGTTCCACCACAGCAGCGCCGGGTCCGTGGCGTGACCGCCGCGCCGAGCGCCGCCGGCCCGACCGCCGCCGACCGGCCGAGCCGGTTGCCGTCGCTGACCGGGCTGCGCTGGGTCGCCGCGCTGCTGGTATACGGCTACCACGTCGGCACGATGGGGATCGTGGCCGCGCCGGCGCTCAAGCCGGTGGTGGACAAGGCCTTCGCGCTCGGCCTGTCCGGGGTGGAGTTCTTCTTCGTGTTGAGCGGCTTCGTGCTGGTCTGGTCGGCGCGGGCGGGGGAGCGGCGGCGGGACTTCTGGCGCCGCCGGGTCGCCAAGATCTATCCGAACCACCTGGTGACCTGGGCCGCCGCGCTGCTGATCGCGTTCTGCTTCGCCGACCCGTTCAACCTCCGGGCCACCGTGGAGAACCTGCTGCTGGTGCAGGCCTGGGATCCGACCCCCGGCTACTTCTACAGCGTCAACAACGTGAGCTGGTCGCTCTCCTGTGAGCTGTTCTTCTATCTCAGCCTGCCGTTCGCGCTGCCGCTGCTGCGGCGCGCACGCCCGGCAGCGTTGTGGGCCGTGGTCGTCGCGGTGCCGCTGCTGATCATCGGTCTGTGGCCGGCCCAGCAGTTGGTGCCCGAGGCGGACCGCTGGTGGTTCACCCAGGTCTTCCCACTCGTCCGCTCGCTGGAGTTCTGGCTGGGCGTGGCCGCCGCCGAGCTGCTGCGCCGGGGGCGCTGGCGGGGGCCGGGGCTGCCCGCGGCCAGCGTGCTCTTCGTGCTGACCTGGCTGGTCGCCGCCGTGTGGATCCGCGCCGAACTGTGGGCCGGCCTGATGGCCGCCGTCTACGTCGTGGTGATCGCCGCGGCCGCCCGGGCCGACCTGCAGGGCCGGCGCACCCCGTGGCGGGGCCGCCGGATGGTCTGGCTCGGCGAGGTCTCCTTCGCCTTCTATCTGGTGCACGTGCTGGTGATGGTGGCCGTCCTGCGGCTGACCGGCCACCGGGGTGAGGGGCTGCCCGGCTGGTGGGGCCCGGCCGCCGCGCTCGGTTTCCTGCTGCTGAACCTGCTTTTCGCCGGGCTGCTGCACCGTTGGGTGGAGACGCCGATGATGCGCCGGCTCGGCCCACCGCGCCGGCGCCCGGCACCCGCCGCGCCGTCCCCGCCCGCCGGCGCCCTGGCTGACACGCCAGAGCCGGGCGGTCGTACCGGGCCGGGCGCCGCGGTGCCGAGGCCACGTCCCGGGGACGACCGGCCGGTGACGTACGCCGGCCGGTGCGACCCGGGCTGACCGGCGTCCACCCTGGTCAGTGCGGTCGGCGCGGCGAGCGCGACACGCCGGGCGGCGGTGCGGGCGGGTGGCGTCGGCGGTAACGTAAAGCCGTGCTCCCGGTTGCGCTCACCTGTCCCCTGTGGTGGGTGGCGCGCCGGACCTGGCGGCTGCTTACCAGCCTGGCGCTGGCGGTGGCGCTCTCCACGGGCGCCGTGTCGCTGGCCGACGGCGCGGGCACCCCGACCGCGGACTCGATCGTCGCGCCCGTGGCCGTGCACCGGCTGCCGGCCGTCCCCATCGCCGACCTGAACGGCGTGACCGCCGCCGACCGGCCCGGTGCGACCGCCGGGATCGCCCGGCTCGAAGCGACCCCCGCCGACTGGACCATCGCCGCCGACGGGGCCGTCGCCGCCGGCCGGGCCGTCACCGTCGGCCGGGCCGTTGCCGTCGACCGGAGCACCGCCGCCGGCCGCGACCTCGCGGCGTACGCCGTGCCGCTGGACGCCGGGCGGCGCGCTGGCCCGGTGGCGCTCCACCCGCGGGTTTCCCCGGTGGCGCCGTTCGTGCCCGCCGGCCGGCCGGCCGCGGTGGCCGGCTCGCGCGGGCCGCCCGCCGCCTGATCCACCCGCGGGCCGGGCGCCCGCTCACCGCGCCCTCGACCTGACTTCCCGCATCCGGCCCGCGACGGCGCCCCGTCCCCGGCGGGTGCGGATCCTCTCCACCGCGTTCCACTTCCGCGAGGTGCCGCCCATGAACACCGTTCTGTACCAGTTCCTGATCGAGGTCCCGCAGGCCGCCGCCATCTGGTCGGCGCTGCTCGTGCTCGCCCTGACCACTCTCGCCGTCCTGGTCGCCCGCCCCGAGCGGGACCACCCGGTCGAGGAGGCCAGCGCCGCCGACCTGGCCGCCACCGAGGCGGCCGACCTGCGCCGGTACGCCGAGGAGGTGGCCGTGGCCGCCGCCGGGGCCGTTCAGACCGCCCGCCGGCGGCGCGACGAGTGGCTGGCCGCCCAGGAGGCGGTGGACCTGGCCTGGCAGGGGTACGACGAGGCCGAGTCGGCCGCCCGCCGGTTCGCCGGCGCCGCCGCCCTGCCGGCGCCCCGGACCCCACGCACCCCGGCCGAGTACGCCGGCCGTGAGCGGTGGCTGCACCAGGCGGTGATGGCCGCCCACTGGCGTGGCGAACTGACCGCGCGGCAGGTCAGCGACGTGTTCGGGCGGCGGGACGGCTGGGATCCCCGCCGGCACCGGGCCGACCAGGAGATCGTGCTGGCCCGGGCGGTCCGGGACGGAAAGCTGGCCGGCTACCGTACGGCGACCGAGCGGGAGCGGTCGGCGTGGCGGACGGCGGAACTCGCCGCGGAGTCGGCCCGCGCCCTGTCCGCCGAGGCGTACGCGGCGGCCGAGCGGCTGCGGCTGGTCGCGGCCCCGCAGCCGCGCGCGGTCGCGGTGCCGGCCGCCCCGGCGGCGACCGCGACCCGCTGGCGGCCGGCCCGGGTGGGCTGAATCGGCACGAGGATTTCGGTGAGCCCCGTCACCCGTTTGCGGAAACGGTCATCGCACCCACTCGGGGCGACAATTATGATCAATTTCGGGAATCCGGTGACCGGGCGTCCTGTTCTTGCCGTCGCGTTCCGGAAAAAGCCTCCATCCCATTGAGTACGGACAGTGTCCGGTCGCGAAAATAGCCACCCGAACGATCATGGTTTGCGCAGGTGGCAGGGGGTTGGCAGGTCGGTGACCGGCCAGTAGTGTCGGCGCGTCCGCTGCGGTTCTCGATCGCGAGATGGCGACGCCGCGCGGTCCCGCCGAATCGACGATCACGAGCCGGGGACCCAGGTAGTTCCGGGGTGAATCCGCGGGCCACGGCCCGCGGTAGGGCGCTCTTCCCGCCCGAATCCGTCAGCTAACCCGGTAGGCGGTGTCGGAAGGAGTGCCACTCCCGTGCACCACCCCACCCCTCGGTTGTTCCGCCTCCACGGTGCCGCGGTGCCGTCGTCCGCCCCGGGCGGGCGTACGAGCTGAGCGCCACGTTCGCCCCGCCGCCCGTCGACCGGGCGGCGACATCCCCGCGAGCGGTCCGCATCCCGGCCCGACGTCCCCAGTCACGCGCGAGTCCCTCCGCGCGTCGGTCCGGTGCGCCGCTCTCCCCCCGTACCGTGGAGGAAACACGTGAAGCACCACCTGAAGCGGCAGCTGCGGCGCCTCGCCTCCGAACGTCCGTACCAGATCATGGCCGCCTCGGCCGCGGCGCTCGTGGTGGCGTCCACCACCGGTGCGCTGCTCGCCGACGCCGACGAGGCACCGACCCGGCAGGAGACCGCGGCGGTCGCCGAGATCGCCCGGGCGAACGACGTCGCCACCCGCGGCGAGGCCCGCGCCGCGACCACCCCGTCGGCCAGCCCCTCGGCCACCGCGTCGCCCTCGGCGACCCCGTCGGCGAAGGCCAGCCCCACCGCCCGCCCCACCGCGAAGTCGACGGCGACGGCGAAGAAGGCCGCGAACCCCGACCTCACCCCCGCGGCGAAGAAGCCGCCGGCGGCGAAGATGCTCGACTACACCTACGAGGCGCAGACCACCTTCTACAACTGCGGTCCCGCCGCCGTCCGCAACGCGCTCTCCGCCAGCGGCGTGCGGAGCACCCAGGACGACCTGGGCGTCGCGCTCGGCACCACGGAGATGGGCACCAACTCCGCCGAGGACACCACCCGGGTGCTCAACCAGATGGTCAAGGGCAGCCCCTACCGCACCACGATGTTCGCCGGCACCCCGTCGTCCGGGCAGGTCGACGGGCTGCGGGCCGACGTGGTGCGCAGCATCGCGGCCGGACGCGGCGTGGTGGCCAACATCGCCGGAGACGCCACCGACACCAACGGCGGCTGGCACTCCTTCCCGGGCGGCCACTACATCGCGGTGGTCGGCTACCAGGACAACGGCCGGACCGTACGGATCGCCGACTCGGCGGACCCGTCCCTGCCGGCGTACTGGATCAGCGTCACCGACCTGGCGAACTGGATCGCCACCCGCGGCTACTCCGCCTGACGGGTACCCGCCACACCGGGCGCCGGCTCCCCCGGGGGAGCCGGCGCGCCGCGGGGTGAGGACCGGCCGGGGGCCCAGCCGGCCCCGCGGGGGGCCCCCAACCCCCCCAAGCCGACGGAACCCACAGTAGAGA
>NZ_JBFAID010000105.1:0-7500 GCF_040654475.1 Micromonospora sp. NPDC050686 | reverse complement strand
ACGTGGTCGGATCGGTGGACCTCGGTGAGGTGACCATGGTCCTGCCCGGCGACACCGTCGACATCACGGTGGAGCTCGGCAAGCCGGTCGCGATGCACGTCGGGCTCGGCTTCGCCGTCCGGGAGGGTGGCCGTACGGTGGCCGCCGGCACGGTGACCGAACTGCTCGACTGAGCCGCGCGTGGAAGGGCTCCTCGGTGCCGAGGAGCCCTTCCACAGGCGCCGACCAGGTACCGGCCCGGAGCACCTCGACGTCTGGCTCACGGGCAACGGCGAACTGCGGCAGAAGGGGAGCTCCGCAACCACCACAAACGCCCAGCCCAACACCATGATCGGCTTAGTCCACGTGGCATTGACGCTCTTGACACACTCCAGACGGCAGCGTTAACATCGCCGCAACATTGTTAACGCTAACAGGGGTGCTCGGTCATTGGACCCCACCGGACGAGGCCGAGCCAAATGGACGTGTGCGCTGGAAGCCCGCCCCCAACACCCTTCGCGATCACCTTCGAAGGTTGCCTCACAGCCAGCACCACCAACTAACCACGCCAAGCCGGTTACACCGGAAAGTCGGGCACTTCCGCCCGTTGTTAGCGCTAACGCAGCCCAGACGGAAGGTTAGGACCTAATGGTTATCGAAGGGACCGCTGGGAAGCGACGTCGAGGTTTAGCAGCTATTGGCCTTGCCCTCGCGGTAGGAGTAGGGGTCGGCCAACTGGCACCGATTGTGCCGGCCTCGGCTGAGAAGCCCGTACAGCCAGGGGCGCAGGGCGTCGGACCCCGAACCCCGTCCGCCAAGGTGCCGCTGGCCGGTGTCGACATGGCCCAGACATATGTGAACCCCATCAATCTGCCCGGGATGGCGGTGCGCAACATCGTAGGGACGATGCCGCCCACGGACACGAATGTTGCCAACACATCGCAAATTCCCGCCAGCTTGAACCTGGAGACGTGGACGGCAGCGTCCGGGCGGACTCTCGCGAGCCGATCCACCGTCGGTTTTACCAGGATTTCGGAGAACTCGGCACGGACCGGGGCGGACTGGTCCGCGCTGAACGTCGACGGGACCATCTATCTCTACGCATCCGGTGCCATGCAGAACGCACCGAACAACAACCGCACTGTCTGGTCCACTACCGACTACCTCACGTGGACGCCCCATCAGATGAACCTGGGCCTGGTCGCACCAACCGTCGCGCAGATCGGCGACAAGTTCTACATGGCCGGCAACAACACGCCGGTCTATCAAGCGGACTCGCCCACTGGGCCGTGGACCAGCATGGGGAATTTCCTGCGCCCGACCGGCCAGACCCTGAGCGTCGGCGACGTGCAGTTCTTCCTTGACACGAACGGTCGGCTGTACCTGACGTACAACATCGGCTCGCCGATCATGGGCGCCGAACTCGACCCGAACAATCCTCGGCAGCTCATCAGCGACCCGGTCGTGCTCTGGACTTTTGATCCGCGCCAGGAGTGGCAGCACATCGGTGACAACAAGGCGACCTACACGCACGGGTACGTGGAGGGTTCGCAGCTGTTCAAGGTGGGGGACACGTATTACCTCTCGGTCGCGTCCGGTGGCACGGAGTTCACCACGTACGCCACGGGCGTCATGTCGTCGGACAAACCGCTTTCAGGGTTCAAGGAAACGCAGCAGAACCCGATCGGCTACGGAAACAACCACCCCAGTGCGGTATATCCGAACGCCGGGCACGGCAGTTTCGTAATCGACAGCTCCGGTAACCTGGTGTTCTTCTACACCTACGTCATCGCATACGAGGAGTTCTTCGAGCGACGACTGGGAATGGACATCTGCAACGTGATTCCGGCCGGCCCGCAACAGGGAGCAATCGATTGCGACTTGTCCAACACGCCGCAACTGGCCCCCGGGAAGAAGATCTCGGGCACGGACGACGTCGGGCTCTACAATGTGGCTACCAACAGCCAGGCGTACTGGGCGAGCAGCTATGCCCCCGGGCGGAATCCGTACTACGGAGGGGACCGGTCCCTCTCCACCTGGTGGGAGCCGGCTGACAGGGACACCGCGCCCACGTACATCAGGGGCTTCGGGACGGTCTTCCACATCTCTGCTGCGCAGATCCAGTGGAAGGAGCTCGGCCGCACGTTCACCAAGGACAACGCCGTGCAGTACACGCTGGAGTACAAGGACATCCCAACCAACACGTGGCGGACGCTGGTCGACAGGAGCACGAACACCACCGCGTACACGGCTGACTACGTCACCTTCGACCGGGTGCTGACGAACGCGGTCAGGCTGAAGGTCCTGGGTACGACCGAGAACGTCAAGGTCGGAATCCACGAGCTCAACGTGTTCGGGGAGAACTACAACCTGGTCGCTTCAAAGGGCATGATCACCCCGTAGTCCGGTTGCTGGGGTCGCTGTGCAGTGAAGGAGCGGGCGAGATCAGTCGATCTCGCCCGCTCCCTCTTGTGGCGCATCTCCGCACGCCTCGGGGTGCCTCTGCTGGCTACCGCACCGTCAACTCCTGGTAGTTGGCGGCGGAGGGCTGGTAGGTCGGGTTGCCGGAGTAGGCAACGTGGACCCGGTAGTCCCCGGGCTGCAGATCGGCCGTCTGCAGTTCGACGACGGCCTTACCGTCCGCCAGTGGCACGACCTGCACAGTGCCGCTGAAGGTGACGGTGACCTCGCCGGTCGGGGTCGGAGCGTTCTGCTTCTGCCCGCCCCCGGGCCCAGCCGTCACGTTCAGGCTGAACGTGTCCCCGCGGACAACCGACGCCGGCGCGGTTTTCGCCTGGACCTTGACGGCGGCCGGGCCGGCGGGCACCTCGAACGACGCCGTACCTTCCGACGCCTTCAGGTAGTCGAAGCCGAGGTACTCGGTCTTGACCGTCCGGGTACCCGCAGGCAGGCCCGTCGGCAGCGTGACCGTGGCCGTGCCGTCCTCCAGCTGGGCGAGCTCCGACCACGAGCCGATGCTGAACCGCACCTGGCCGCCGGTCTCGAACCCGTCAGCCGCCTTGACTGTGGCGGTGGCCGTGGTCGTCTGGGCCCCGCTCGCGTACGGCTCGACAGCCACCTCAGTGGTGGTCGTGACGTCGCTGTTCGGGATCCCGCGGATGTCGTTCCACTCGCGGAGGGTCAGCGGGATCACGGTGCCGTGACGCGGACGGACGACACCCGCGTTCGTCATCGTGATCGCCTTGGCGTTCCAGGTCGGAGCCTCGATGTTCTCGTGGCACGCGGCCTGGTAGCCACCACCGTTCGTGTACCGGTCACCCCAGAGGTAGAACTGGCCGGGGCAGGAGGTGTCACCAGGGTTGGCCTTGAAGATGACCGGCCCCTCGTACCCCTGGTTGGCGACCCACGTCGTGCGCCCCAGAGCCGGAGCGACCAACGTCCAGTTGTTGATGTTGCTGTCCAGGAAGTCGGTGTGCTTCTCCGAGAAGATGTCCGAGCCCTGGTTGCCAGCCTCGTTCTTGGTCACCCGGTAGTAGTTGTCACCGACCCGGATCGCGGTCGTGTCGATCCGCGACAGAGGCGCCGGGTCCTGCCAGACCTGGGGAGCGGAGAACGTCTGGAAGTCGCGCGTCGTGGCGTACCACATCTGCGCGTTCCCCTGACCGGTGCGGTTCACGGGGTTGTTCCACAGCGACTGTGCCCAGAACACGGCGTAGGCGCCGATCTCCTCGACCCACAGCGACTCGGGTGCGAAGGCGTTGCCCGCGTTGTCGGGGGCGACCTTCACGTGCCGCTGAGGAGTCCAGTTCACGAGGTCGTGCGACTCGAACACCTCGATGTACTGGGTGTCGTTGATGGCGTATCCGCCCTGGTCGTACCAGTTCAGGTCAGTGGCGATCATGTAGAACGTGTCGCCGTCGGGTGAGCGGACGATGTGCGGGTCACGAAGGCCCTGGTCGCCCAGCTGGGAGATGAGCGACGGCCGGCCTCCGGTCAGACCGGTCCAGTCCAGAGCGGTGTTTCCGTTGGACGTGGCGAACATGATCTGCTCGCCGTCGGCGATTCCCTCGCCCTTGAAGTACCCCATGAAGTACCGCTCGTGCTCCTCGGAACGGGGCATGGCGGTGATGGTCACCGGGAACGACTTGGTCTTCGAGGCCGAACCCTTGGTGATGGTCGCCGTCAGGGTGGCGGCAACATCCTCATGGCCGAAGGCCGGGCGGGTCACCTCACCCGTCGGGGTGACGAGGTCGGTGGTCGACTTCCAGGTGATCGTGGACCCGAACTCGCCGTTGGCGGCGAGGTCGAGGTTTCCGCGTACGTCGTCGGTGGCGTACAGGGTCAGGTCGAACGTGTCACGGTCGACCGCCTGCGCGTCGTCGAACTCTGCCTTGACCACGACGGGGATCTCCCGTGTGGTGACCTCTTGGGCGCCCTTGCGGACAGTCGCCGTGAGCGTGGCTGTCGCATCGGGCTGCCCCTGCGCGGGTCGGGTGACCCTCCCGGTCACCGCAACCTTGCGTGCGCTGGCGAGGGCTGGCGGGGTGTAGACCTCGACGACCGACGGATCCGAACTCGTCCACGTGATGGCCGAGCCCGCCACGGAGCCCACCTTGGGCAGAACGATGTCGCGTACGACTGCACTGGTCAGGCCGAGGTCGATGGCGGCGGCGTCGGCGCGAACGCCAGCGGAGACGGTCTTCTCCGCCAGGGCGAGTGTCTCGTCGAGACTCACTGCCCGGTCGTAGACCCGGAAGTCCCGGATCGTTCCGCGGAATGAGTAGTGGCCCGACGTCTGCGAGCGAGCGAGAAAGTTGCAGTTGGTCCCTGCGGCGTTCACCGACGGCGCCGTGGTCAGGTTCGTTGACGTCGCGTGCAGCACGCCGTCGAGGTAAAGCCTGCCGGTCCAGCTCGTGCCGTTCGAGTTCAGTGACTGGGCGTAGGTGACGTGCGTCCACGCTCCCTCGAGCATGCGGACACGGTTCTGTTGGAGGTTCGTCGAACCCACCGCGACGCGGAACCGCTGGGTGTTCGACGCGAAGATGGAGCCTTGGGCGCCGGTGTCGACGTCGCACGAGCCGGACTTGCGGCCGAAGCTCCACATCTGGTGCTCGCCGACGTTCGCCGGGTCGATCCACACGTCATAGTCGACGGTGAGGTTCGACATGCCGGCAGTGATGTCGTTCGGCAGCGCCACGTACGCACCGTCGAGGGCGCTCTCGTACGAGTCGGGGTTGAACCTGACTCCGTCGCCGGTCAAGGTCGCCTTCTCCGGATTCACGAGCGTGGCGTTCGCCGCCGAGCCGGCGCTACCCGAGTTGACCAGCGTCGTCCCACTGGTCTCGTCGAGGGCGAAGTGGTGCACCAGACCCTCGTTGAGCTGCTCGTCGGCAGCGTGCGAGGGCGTCGGTGCGAACGAGACCGAGAGAAGCGCACCCAGTGCCAGGACCGCGACACCGCTACCCTTCCGACTCAGCCTGGGACGTGACCTTCGCTGTCGCAATCTCAATTGATCCTCCTTGACCGGTGTGGGGCTCCCTCTGAAGTGGACGAGGGTTGTTAACGCTAACTTCGGCGTAGTGCCAGGTCAACGAGACGATGCGTCGTTGCGAAGCTTGGCGGAAACCTGGTGGCAATTTGCGCCATGTCGGTTGGTCTGCCGGATTCGCAGCGACCACCCTCGCCGGAGCCTCGGCTGGCAACGAACCGTGCCCGGGATCAGGGACCGCCTCTTCGTCCGACTCGTCGGAGCCGGACTCGTCGCCGCCGGCCTGCTGTTCCTCCTCGGCTTCTGAACCCCGGCCAAGCCGTCAGAGGCTGAAGCGGAACGACGCGGAGGCGTTCATCCACGATGATGCATCTTGCGGATCGATTGATGCGCGCCGATACTGGCGGAAGCGTGCGTCGGGAGGACGACATGGACTCACCAGCAGCGATGCGTCACCCGACGGCGACTCACGGGGCCACCACCCATCTGGTCCTATCACCTCCGAGGAGGAGACAGTGAGCCTCACACCCCCTACCCGCCGCCACGTCCTCCGATCCAAACTGCTCGCCGTTAGCGTCGGCCTGCTCGCCACCGCCGCATTCGCGCCGGCGACGGCCGCAGCGGCGTCCCCTCAGGCCTACAGCGCCGGGCAACTCGCCGCCGCGAGCGGCGCGGTGCAACGGTCGGGCGTCGAGGGCATCGCCTGGCACGTGGACGAGGCGTCCGGGCGCGTCGTCGTGACCGCCGACAGCAGCGTCTCCCGCGCCGAGATCGCGAAGATCAAGCAGAGCGCCGGGGACAAGGCCGGTGCGATCCGAATCGAGCGCGCCTCCGGTGTCTTCGCCCCTCTGCTGTCCGCAGGTGACGCCATCTACGGCGGCCAGTACCGCTGCTCGCTCGGCTTCAACGTCGTCAGCGGCAGCACCTACTACTTCCTGACCGCCGGGCACTGCGGGAACGTGGCCAGCACCTGGTACACCAACTCCGGCCACACCACGCTCATCGGCCCGACCATCAGCTCCAGCTTCCCCGGCAACGACTACGCCCTGGTCCGCTACGACAACACCTCCCTCACCCACCCCGGCGGGTTCACCGTCGCCGACGCCTTCGTCGGCGAGACGGTCACGCGCAAAGGGTCGACCACCGGCACCCACAGGGGTACGGTCACCGCGCTGAACGTCTCGGTCCGCTACGTCGGCAAGGGCGGCGGCACCGTGAGCGGCATGATCCAGACCACCGTCTGCGCCGAGCCCGGGGACTCCGGCGGCCCGCTCTACGACGGCACCAAGGCGCTCGGCATCACCTCCGGCGGCAGCGGCGACTGCAGGTCCGGGGGCACCACCTTCTTCCAGCCCGTACGCGAAGCAGCCAACGCGTACGGCGTGACCATCTACTGATCCAACGGCAAGGCGAATGTGGAGGGCCCGGGCCGTGGCCGGGGCCCTCCATGCCGTCACCGGCTCCGTCGTCCAACCGAGTGACCGGAACCCGAGGCTGCACGGAACGATCAGCCACGACAATCACCCCGATCGAGACTGGGCCGATCGAGGGAGTCGCCGCGCTGAGATTTGCGTGGTCAAGCACGCTTGACCACCAGTACGCGAAACACAGCATGGATGCTGCAAATCGGTGTCTGAGGGGGATCCGTACACACACGGCGCCCATGCTCGGCATGGGTGCTCATGCCGAGCATGGGCGCCGTCAGAGCGAAGGTCGCCCAGGGCCCTCGGCTCGGATGGGTGTGGGAGGCGGTTACTCGGTGCGCAGGGCGGCGGCGGTGCGGGTGCGGGCGGCCCAGCCGGCCGGTAGAAGCGCGCTGGCGACGGCGATGAGCAAGCCGGCGAGACCGAGGAGCAGCATCTGCGCACCACGAGCCCCATCGAGTCGACGTTTCTCGGCGAGCGATACCGCAGGCTCGCCAGACGCCGCGGCAAGAAAAAAGCCGTCGTCGCGGTCGGCCGATCCATCCTGACCATCGTCTGGCACCTGCTCTCCGACGAACAATCCACCTTCAACGACCTGGGCCCCGGACACCACGACAACCGCGCCGGCACCCAACGCGCCATCCGCAA
>NZ_JBFAID010000104.1:0-7665 GCF_040654475.1 Micromonospora sp. NPDC050686 | reverse complement strand
GACTTTCGAACTTCCCACCAGGCCCCAACGCTCTGAACAGCGATAGGACCGGCGGACGTGTCACAGGAACCCAATTATCTGTGGAACCCGGGTGGCACACCCCGGCATCAGTCCACTTCGGCACTGCCGCGACGATCCGCGCGCAGCGGCAGACCACCCTCGACCAGGCCTACACCGCTCACCCGGAGCGGTTCACCCGCCGCCCGCGAGCACCCCAGGCACCCAACAGCGCCTGGATCAACAACCCCGCCCGGCAAGAACAACCCACCCGTTAACGACAACCTGTCTCAGGTTGACTTGACAACTACCGGGTCGGCCACCGAAGCTGTCGGATGCCGAGCTGCTGACCCTCGCGGTGGCCCAGGTGCTGCTCGGGATCCGGTCCGAGGCCCGGTGGCTGCGGTTCGTCCCGCGCATCTGCCCGGAGCGTTTCCCTATCTGCCGGGCCAGTCCGGCTACAACAAACGCCTCCGAGCCGCCTTGCCGCTACTGAAGCGGGCGATCCGGGCGGTTGCTGCGGACACCGACCTGTGGACCGACTCGGCCTGGGTGGTCGACTCCACCCCGGTCGAGTGCGGCCGGTCCCGGCCCACCGCACGGACACTGTCGATTCGGCTAGTGCGAGAGTTGGGCTCGCCTCGCTCCGTTCCGCCGTCCCACCCACGTAGTCCCCTCACACGGCCCCGGAGCGTACTCGCTCGTAATAGGCGGCGCCGACAAGGTTGGTGAGGACCC
This sequence comes from Micromonospora sp. NPDC050686, assembly GCF_040654475.1. Taxonomy (NCBI): domain Bacteria; kingdom Bacillati; phylum Actinomycetota; class Actinomycetes; order Micromonosporales; family Micromonosporaceae; genus Micromonospora; species Micromonospora sp. NPDC050686. The sequence continues at coordinate 6,930 of NZ_JBFAID010000104.1, read as the reverse complement.
GTACGTCACGGCTTTCCCCAAAGAAGTAGTCAGCCATCTTGTTGTGGGCGCCCTGGTTGTCGGCGACAGCGCCGATGATGCCATCCACCAAGTCGGGGCTGTCGAGGAACTGCTTCTGGGTGTTGGTGGCGGCCTGGGCGCGCAGAGTCTGGACTTGCTCGAGGGCCGCGAGGAGCCCTTCTAGGAAGGCCACCTGCTGGGTACTGGTGAAGTCCTCGTCGCCGAACAGTTCGTTGAGGCGGTCGATGACGGCCTGGAAGGCGACCATCTTGGGGTCGCGCTTGGCACCGGACCCGGCGGCGGTGACACCTTGGAGACCCTTGCGCTCCCCGAGGCTGATCTCGGTCTGGCCGCGGTCGATCTGCTTGACATGGACGAGGGAAACCCCGGAGAGGTCGAGGGCATCGCTGGTGTAGTTGTCCGGCCGGATTAGTCGTTCCAGTAGCCGCAGGAAGATCGACCGCTTCTCCAGGTCGACGTCGCCGTAATCAACGACCTGGGAAACGAAGTCGTAGAGGCGGACGAATGTGCCGACGTCCTTGCGGAACATGTCGAGTTCGTCTTGAACGGTCTTGTCGCCCTGGATGAGGGCGGCCTGGTAGCGCTGCTTGAACCGGGTTTTGGCCGGGGCCATGGCTCCGGCGAGCGCGTTGTTGCCCTTGCGGAGGACGGTCGCCTCGACGGCCTGGTCGATCTCCTCCGGGGTGTAGATGGCGGCCTGGTCGAGCTTGGTGGCAATGTCGTGAACGAGGTTCGGGTCGGTGGCGGTCTCGAGGTGGGCGTCGGTGAAGTACGGCAGGAACGCGGCCCTGATGTCGTCGGCGGCGTTGACGAAGTCCAGGACGTAGGTGCTGTCCTTCTTCTCCCCGGCCGGGGTGCGGTAGGTGCGGTTAAGCCGGGACAGGGTCTGCACCGCCGCCACGCCGGAAAGTTGCTTGTCGATGTACATCCCGCACAAGAGGGGCTGGTCGAAGCCGGTCTGGAACTTGTTGGCGACCAGCATGATCCGGAACTGGTCGGTGGCGAATGCGGTGCGCAGGTCGCGGCCGCGCAGGTCGGGGTTCATCGAGGTCTCGGTGAACTTGTCCGGGCCGGTCTCGGGGTCGTCGATCTCCCCGGAGAAGGCGACCAGGGTGCCGATGTCGTAGCTTTGCTTGACGATGTAGGCGTCGATGGCCGTCTTATACCGGACTGCGGCCTTGCGGGAGTCGGTGATGACCATGGCCTTTGCGTGCCCGTCGAGCAGACCCAGGACGTTGGCGCGGAAATGTTCGACGATGATCTGGACCTTCTGACCGATGTTGGTCGGGTGCAGCTTCACCCACCGCATCAGGCCCCGTGTGGCGGCGGACTCGTCGACCTCGCGGCCCTCGCCACCCTGGTCGTCCTTGACCCGCTGGGCGATGCGGAAGGCGGTGTCGTAGGTCTGGTAGCCGCGCAGCACGTCGAGGATGAACTCCTCCTCGATGGCTTGCTTCATCGTGTACAGATGGAACGGTATCGGCATGCCCTCGGGGTCGGCCGGATCGGGCCGGCCGAATAGTTCCAGCGTCTTGGGTTTCGGGGTGGCGGTGAACGCGAAATAGGAGATGTTTTCGGCCCTCGCGCGGCTGGTCATCTCCCCGGCCAGGACTGCCTGGAGGTCGAACTCGCCGCCGTCCTCGATGTCCTTGATCTCTTCGGCAGTGAGCACCTGCCGAAGCTTGTTCGCGGTCGCTCCCGTCTGCGACGAGTGGGCCTCGTCGGCGATGACGGCGAAGGTCTTCTTCCTCAGACCCTTCGTCTTGGCGATGGCCTCCATCGCGTGGGGAAAGGTCTGGATGGTGACCACGATGATCAGCTTGCCGTCCAGCAGCGTCTTGGCCAGGAGCGATGACTTCGACCCGGCGCCGGCGCGACGCACCTCGTCGTCGCTGATGGTGGCCACCACGCCTTGGGCGGAGTCGATCTGACGGATCGCATCCTGCAGTTGGTCGTCCAGCACCGTGCGGTCGGTGACCACGATGACGGAGTCGAAGACCTTCTGGTTGTACTCATCATGCAGCCGGGCTAGGCGGTGCGCCGTCCAGGCGATGGAATTGGTCTTCCCTGACCCGGCCGAGTGCTGGACCAGGTAGCGGTGGCCCGGGCCCTCGGTGCGGGCTGCGGAGCTGAGAGCGGTGACCACCTCCCACTGGTGGAACCGCGGAAACAACAACCCAGCCGACTTCGATACCGCCCCGGAGATCGGGTCGCGCCTAGTGGTGTGCTCCACATGCATGAACCGGCCGATGATGTTCAACCAGGCGTCGCGTTGCCAGACTCGCTCCCACAGGTACGACGACGCCGAGCTGTGCGGATTCGGCGGGTTGCCAGCGCCCCCGTCGCACCCCATGTTGAACGGCAGGAAGTGTGTCTTATCGCCCGCGAGCTTGGTGGTCATCCAGACTTCGTCGTTGGACACCGCGAAGTGCACCAAGGCGCGTTTACCGAAACCGAACAGCGGTTCGACCTGCTTTGTCACCGGGTGTTTGGGCTGCCGGGAGGTCCTGTACTGCTCGATCGCCTCGGTTACCGACTGGGTAAAGTCCGTTTTCAGCTCTGCGGTCGCAGCCGGAAGGCCGTTGACGAACAGCACGAGGTCCACCGACCGCTGGTCGGCGGTGGAGAAATACACCTGCCGCACCACCCGGAGACGGACTGCGGCGTACCGGGCCATACTGGCCGCGTTGAGGGTGGTCTCGGGCTGGAACTGGCACATGTCGAACCGGGCCGAGACGTGCTTGAACCCGGTGCGCAGCACCGCTAGCGTGCCGCCACCTGCATCCATCGGGGTATCGAGAACCTTAACAATCCGGTCCAGAAGCTGGGCGCGCTGCTTCGCCTCGTCCCGAGACCCTACCTTGAGGACCTTCGCCAACTCCTCGGGTTGGGTCTCTCCCAACCACCCGAACACGTCCTCTGGGAAGAGGGCGCGTTCCTTGTCGTAGCCCTGGGAGTTCTCGCTGTACAACCACCCGTTTGCGGCCAAGTGCTCGCACAGCTCGGTCTCGAACGGCTTCTCGTTGTGGTCAGCCATCAGGCTGCCCGCCGTACATCGATGTGGCCAGTCACTGCGGCTGCGATGAGTGCCGACCGGCGCTCCTGGGCGAGCTCGATGAACCGCTCGGCCTTTGAGATCAGCAGATCAATTTTGGCGGTCTGCTGCCGGATGTCACTCACCACCGCGCGCTGGACCTTGGGTTCGGGAAGGCTGAGCGGCACGCGCGCGAACGTCGTCCAGTTGCGGAAGTCGACGCTGCGCTGACGCACGTTCGGCGCCTGGGTCGCCAGGAAACCACTCACGCCCAAGTATCGGAGCAGCATTGCGACGTACTCTGGTTCGTCGTCGGTCGAGACCTTGCAAACGTGATACACGGGCGTCGCGTTTCCATGGCTGTCTGAGATCCCGACGGCACCAGCAAAGCCGTCAAGCGCGTGAAAGACGAGGTCTCCGGGGAAGACCTCCTGGTAGCCATGTTCTGTCTCCGAGAAGGTGTACCCCTCGTCACGCCGCTTGGACCGCAACGTGACGACGCCATCTCGGTAAGCAGTGACGACCCCGAGCCCAGTCTTCGCCGGCCGGGAGAGGGGCACAAGCACACGGCGGACAGAAGTCTGCCGTTTGCCCTCGGTGGCAACGAAGTGGCGATCCCTGATGGACGCCCTCCGTTCCCGCAACATCTCGATGAGCCGTTCTTGCTTCCGAATCAATGTGTCGATCCGGGCGGTCTCCTCGTCGAGGTAGTCGGCAATTGCGCGCTGCTCGGGCAGAGGCGGCAGAGCCATACCTGCGCCTAGGAACCGCGGTTTCTGGATCACCTTTCTCAGCCCCGTATAGAGAGGGCGGAATCTCTTGCCGTCGTCAATCGCGAGGTAGTACCAGTCCAGGAACCGAGGCTCAGCGACCCCAGGGTTGATCGAGAAACACGTGTAAGCGCCGGTCACCATGCCCTTCTGCCGGGCGAGGCCTACCGTTCTGGGCGTCTCGTCCATGTCGAACAAACAGAAGACCAGTTCATTTGGCAGGACGACCTGGTAGTCCTCAAATGAAGCTGGGAACTTGCCCTCGCCATTTGACACATCGCGAACGATGACGCCCTGCTTGGTGAGGGAAAGCAACACGGTTTCCGACCAACGCTCACCCACGGTCCGCTTCACCTGAGTGAGCGCGGTACGAGTAGGAACAACGGCCCAGTGAGACGGCACCTCGCCGACCCAACTGAGTCCACTGTCCCTATAGGCGGCATAAGTAGGGACACCATTCACCGCTCGACCTCCTGCAGGAGGCTGATGATCTCGGCGACGAGAGTATCGAGGTCAGAGTCGATTTCTTCCAAGTCGCGCGGCGGAATATACTTGTAGAAGTGCCGGGTGAAGGGGATCTCATGTCCCGTCTTGGTCTTAGTGTGGTCGATCCAGGCGTCGGGGACGTGTGGCTTGACCTCAGCGTCGAAATAGGCCGCGATGATGTCGCCGGAATGCTGCTTGCCGTATCGACTGTCGCCAGTCTGGCCTGCGGGCGCCCAGCCGAACGGGATATTCTCGGTGTCGCGGAGCGTGGTGTCGGGCTCGGGATTGCCCTTGGCGTCGGTGCAGATGTCGGCGGTCTCGTCGCGCTCGGACAGTCCCTGCCATACAGCCTTGAGCTGCGGTGCCCCGAGGCTGAGCCCGGCGGCCTTGAGGTGGCTCTTAAGCTCCGCAAGGAACTTCGCGCGGTTGGTGTACAGGTTGTCGTTGAATCCCTTCAACCCCGCGTGCAGGGCATTGGCGTCCACTGCCTTCAGCGGCCCCTTCCCTGCGCCGTCTAGGAGCGCGTCGATCCGTTCAGGGGTGCAGGCGAAGTTGAGCCGCAGGGGTCGCTCGACCGTGATGGTCCAATAGCCGAAGTCGGTGGTCGCGAGGACCCGGCTGTAGTCCGTGTCTTCGGGGCTCTGCTCCTCGAAGGCGTCGTAGATGCGGACGATGCGGTTGCGCTCGTCCTCGGAAACCTCACGCGACTTGTCGCCGAGGTTCTTGCGCATCTTGGTAAAGAAGCGGGATGCGTCGATGAGCTGAACCTTGCCGGCACGCTCCGGGCGCTTCGCGTTGTCGAGGATCCACACGTATGTGGAGATTCCGGTGTTGTAAAACATGTTCATCGGCAGCGCGACGATTGCCTCTACTAGGTCCTTCTCGAGCAGCCAGCCGCGGATCTCCGACTCGCCGGACCCCGCGACGCCGGTGAACAGTGGGGAGCCGTTGAGAACGATCCCGGCCCGGCCGCCGCCCTCGTGTGCGGGACGCATCTTGTGCGCGAGGTGAGTGAGGAACAGCATCTGCCCGTCGCCGATCTTCGGCAGCCCAGCGGCGAATCGGCCGTGGTCGCCGGTGGCAGCGCGTTCGGCCTTGACCTGGTCCTCCGCGGCTTTCCAGTCCACCCCGTACGGCGGGTTGGACAGGCAATAGTCGAAGTACCGGTCGGCGAACAGGTCCTCCGCGAGGGTGTCACCGAGGCGGATATTCGTGGCGTCCTGACCCTTCGCAATCATGTCGGACTTGCAGATCGCGTAGGACTGGTCGTTGATCTCTTGCCCGAACAGCCTCAACCGGGCGTCGGGGTTCTGTGCCAGCAGGTGCTCTTCTGCGACTGAGAGCATCCCGCCCGTGCCGGCGGTGGGGTCGTACACAGAGCGGACCACCCCGGGCTCGAGCAGCGCCTCGTTGTCCTCGGCGAACAACAGGTCCACCATCAGCCGGATCGCATCGCGGGGAGTGAAGTGCTCACCGGCCTCCTCGTTGGAGGCCTCGGCGAACTTGCGGATCAGCTCCTCGAACAGGTCGCCCATCTCGGCGTTGGGCACGCTGTCGGGGTGCAGATCGACCTCGGCGAACTTCGACACCACCAGATAGAGCCGGTTCTTCTCCGCCAGAGTCGCGATCTCGTTCTCGAACTTGAACCGCTCGAACACGTCGATGTTGGCCGAAAACCGGGACAGGTAGTCGACCAGGTTTTCCTTCAGCCCGTCCGGGTCGGAGAGCAGCTTCTTTAGGTCGTAGTCCGAGGTGTTGTAGAAACCCAGGCCGAGCTGCTGCCGAACCCGTACAGCGAGAACGTTCGGGTTCGGGTTAGCTGAGGCGAGCGCGCGGACCTGGTCGCGGGTGGGCTCCATGAGGCAGTCCAAGCGCCGCAGGATCGTCATCGGCAGGATGACGTTGCCGTACTGGTGCGGTTTGTAGACCCCACGGAGCTGGTCGGCGATCGACCAGACGAAGTTCCCCAGATTGCTCACCGAGATGCTGCCCTATCCCTGCTCCAGCGGCCCCGAGACGCCGAGGCCCGTTGTTGACCGGAGGCACAATCCTAGGTCCCGTCTCGCCCGGGGGCATGCTCCGCGCGGCCGAGCGGCCCTGGGCCGAGCGGGTTCAACGCAATACGAACACGCTGAAACCATTCCGTCTGCCATCGGCCCGCCCGCTTGGGGAGCGGGCAGCCGCTCGGCCCGCCACGTCAAGCGGACCTTGACGCAAGGTCGGACGCTGGCGGGTCGGGCGGCGGTCTGCTCGGCTTGCCCGGGTCGACGGCAGCGGGATGGCTTACCGCAACCACCCGCGGACGGTGACCCGCCGGCGGAGCCCCGGCTGGTGCTTGACCGCGGCGTCCCCGCAGCTCGGGGGTTGCCGCGCGCGTTCCCGTCGGCCGTTCTTCTTCTTACGCCCATGCCTGTGCCCTTCGCTGCGGTCAGGCCCGTGGGGCGGGCGCCGGTCGCATGGACCCCGCCCCACGGAGGCGCCGGGCGTGAGTGCCCTTCGCGCGACGATCAACGTGGGAGGGCACTGAGCCTTTCCGAGTAACGGTGTAAGGACTTGGAGTAGCCGGCTCGGCCAACGGTCCAGACGCGCCCAGATCCGGTGCGGTGCAACGGAAAGACG
>NZ_JBFAID010000103.1:0-7973 GCF_040654475.1 Micromonospora sp. NPDC050686 | reverse complement strand
TCACAAAAGCCTTTGAGGGGGGATCCGGCGCGCGGGGCGGGGCCGCTACACGGCGCCGGACCATGTGTAACGACCGGCGGCCCACCATCATTCCCGGCGGCGGCCCCCACCCGAAGGGGGTCGGCCTGCTGCCACGGTCGTCCGGGTGATGTAACGACCCCACCCCGCCCGCCATTCCACCGACCGGGTGCGGCCGGTCACACCCCGAAACCCGACACCCCACCCCACAACCACCCAGCCGTCCCGACCGCCGGCCCACGCTCGGGTGCGAACGGACCCCGACACCGCACACCGGTCACCGTCGCCCAGTAGCCCCAGACCCCATCCGACGCCCACGAACGTGACGTCACGCGGGAACGGCCGATGCCGACGAGTGGAACGGGCGGGTGAGCCGAAGGTGGCCTGCCCCAGGTGTTAACAGGGGCCCTCCTTGCATGCGGGAGGGGGAGGTGGGTGAAATGGGGTTACGCTGAGGGCGTGCAGGCGCTCTCCCCCACCACGGCCGGCGTGGCCTTCCTGGCCCGTCCGGGTCGCCCCGCCGTGGTGGCGCGGACGCTGGCCGAGCTGGCCGGCCCGACCCGGGGCGTGGTGGAACTCCCGGTACGGCTGATGTGGTGCGGCGAGCGCACCTTCGACCTCGGGGACCCGGACGACCTGCTCTGGATGTACGAGAACGTGCTGCGGGAGAGCACCCGCGCCGACGACCTCCGGCAGCTGATCGACGGGCGGACGCTGCGCCGGGTGTGGCACCGGCTCAACCTGCCGCACGGTGTCCGGCAGGCCTGGGAGAGCCGGCACCGGGGCCTGCGTACGGCGTGAGCGGGCAGCACCTGCACGAGTTCTACCGCGAGGTGGCCCGGGTGGCCCTGTCCGCGGCCGGCCCCCACCGGTTCGTGCTCGGTGGCGGGGTTGCCTGGGCGGCGCACGGACTGGTGACCCGGCCGACCGAGGACGTCGACCTCTTCGCCGACGTGGAGGGCGCGGCGGCCGCGGCGGCCACCGAGGTCCGCGCGGCACTGGAGCGGGACGGCTTCACCGTGGTCGGGGCCGACCCGGACAGCGAGCTGGGTGAGCTGTTCCCGGGTTTCGACCAGGACGTACGCGACTTCGTGGTGAGCCGCGACGGCCGGCAGATCCGGCTGAGCCTGGCCCGACTGGACCGGTACCGCAGCCCGGTGGTGATGGATCTCGGGCCGGTGATGGACGTGCGGGACCTGGTCGCGAACAAGACCGCCGCGCTGGTCAACCGCCGTGAGGTGCGTGACTACATCGACGTCGCGGCGGCGCTGGACCACTACCGGGTCGCGGAACTGCTGGAGTTGGCCCGGCAGGTCGACCCGGCGCTGGACCCGGAGGACGTGCGGGCGGCGGGCCGGTACCTGGACCGGGTGCCGGATCGCCGGTTCGCCCGGTACGGGCTGGACGCCGCGCGGGTCGCCCGGCTGCGGGAGCGGCTGGCCGGCTGGCCCCGCTGACCGGCCCCGCCCCGTCGGCGAGCCACGCGCGGGGGCCGGAGCGCGTCGGCCCCGGCCGCGGGTCACCGGGTGAGTTTGCCGCCGGTCACGCCGAGGATCTCGCCGGTGACGTAGCTGGACTCCTGGGAGGCGAAGAAGACGTACGCGGGAGCCAGTTCGGCCGGCTGCCCGGGGCGGCCGATCGGGGTGTCGGTACCGAACTGCTCCACCTTCCCCTCGGGCATGGTGGCCGGGATCAGCGGCGTCCAGATCGGACCGGGCGCGACGGCGTTGACCCGGATGCCGTGGTCGGCCAGGTTGAGCGCGAGTGCCTTGGTGAAGTTGGCGATCGCCGCCTTGGTGGTGGCGTAGTCCAGCAACTGCGGCGACGGGCTGAACGCCTGGATCGACGAGGTGTTGATGATGGTGGAGCCCTCGGCCAGGTGCGGCACGACCAGCCGGCAGAGCCAGAACATCGCGTACACGTTGGTCTTGAAGACCCGGTCGAACTGCTCGGTGCTGATCTCGAAGATGCCCTTGTCCTGGGCCATCTGGTAGGCCGCGTTGTTCACCAGGATGTCGATGCCGCCCAGGTCGGACAGCATGCGGTCGACCAACTCCCGGCAGTTGGCCTCTTCCCGGATGTCGCAGCGGACGGCCACCCCCTTGCGGCCGGCCTCCTCGACGAGCCGCACGGTCTCCCGGGCGTCGGTCTCCTCCTCCTCACCGAGGTAGGAGATCAGCACGTCGGCGCCCTCGCGGGCGAAGGCGATGGCGACGGCCCGGCCGATGCCCGAGTCGCCGCCGGTGATCAGGGCGCGCTTGCCGGACAGCCGGTCACTGCCCCGGTACGACTCCTCGCCGTGGTCGGGCTTCGGCCCCATCCGCCGTTCCGTGCCCGGCGCCGACTGCTGCTGACCCGGCTGGCCCTGCCGCTGCCCGTACTGACTGGTGGGGTGCTGCTGGGTGTACTGGTCTTCGCTCACCGGGATCTCCTCGCGCGGTTCGTCCGCCTGGTCCTCTTCTGGGCTACCCCGGCAGCGGCGGCAGAAACAGTGGGGCGACGGCGCGCCAGGTGGCCGCAGTGTTACACCCGGGTGCCGCCAGGCGCCGGTGAAGTGAAACACCGCGCGAGGCTGTGGCAGAAGTGACAGCTGCTCGTCTATGGTGCGCAACGGCGCCCGCTGCGGCGCTTCCACCCCCATGGAAAGGCACCTCATGACCTCCTCCTCCGGCGCCTCGCGCCGCCAGGTGCTCGCCGTCGCGGCCGCCGCGGCGTCCGCCCCGCTGATCGCCGGTGCGCCGGCCCGGGCGGCGGGCAAGCCGGCGCCACAGACCTGGGACCTGACGGTCCTGGGCACCTCTGACACCCACGGCAACGTCTACAACTGGGACTACTACAAGGACGCCGAGTACGACGACAGCAACCACAACGACGTCGGCGTGGCGAAGCTCGCCACCCTGGTCAACCAGATCCGCGCCGAGCGCCGGGGCCGGGCGACGCTGGTGCTCGACGCCGGCGACACCATCCAGGGCACCCCGCTGGCCACGTACTACGCCAAGCAGGAGCCGATCACCGCCACCGGCGCGACGCACCCGATGGCCAACGCGATGAACGTGCTGAAGTACGACGCGGTGACGCTGGGCAACCACGAGTTCAACTACGGCCTGCCGCTGCTGGCAGCCTGGATCGAGCAGCTCGGCTTCCCGGCGCTGGCCGCGAACGCGGTGAACGAGAAGACCGGCAAGCCGGCATTCCTGCCGTATGTGATCAAGGAGGTCGACCTCGGCGGGCGCGGCGCGCCGAGCCTGAAGGTCGGCATCCTCGGCCTCACCAACCCCGGCGTGGCCATCTGGGACAAGGGCAACGTCGAGGGCAAGCTGGTCTTCCCGGGCATGGTCGAGACCGCCGCCAAGTGGGTGCCGATCATGCGGCAGCGCGGCGCCGACCTGGTGATCATCTCCGCCCACGGCGGCGACAGCGGAACCTCCAGCTACGGTCCGGAGCTGCCCAACGAGAACCCGGTCGCGCTCATCGCCGAGCAGGTCCCCGGCATCGACGCGATCCTGTTCGGCCACGCCCACAGCGAGGTGCCGGAGAAGTTCGTCACCAACCTGAGCACCGGCGAGCGGGTGCTCACCTCGGAGCCGTCGAAGTGGGGCCAGCGGCTGACCCGGATGGACTTCACCCTGACCCGGGAGAAGGGCAGCTGGAAGGTCGTCGCCAAGGGCGCCACCACGCTGAACAGCAACACCGTGGTCGAGGACCCGGCGGTACTCGCCGCCGTGCGCGGCCAGCACGACAAGACGGTCGACTACGTCAACGAGGTCGTCGCGCAGTCCAGCGAGGAGCTGTCCGCCGCCGAGTCGCGGTACAAGGACACCCCGATCCTGGACTTCATCAACCACGTGCAGACCGAGGTGGTCACCGCGGCGCTGGCCGGCACCGCGTACGCGGGCCTGCCGGTGCTGTCGATCGCGGCGCCCTTCAGCCGCACCGCGGTCTTCCCGCAGGGCGACGTGCGCATCCGCGACGTGGCCGGCCTCTACGTGTACGACAACACCCTGGAGGCGGTCGTGCTGACCGGCGCCGAGGTGAAGGCGTACCTGGAGTACTCGGCGAAGTACTTCAAGACGTCGCCGGTCGGCACCCCCGTCGACCTGGCGAACATCAACGAGCCGAGCGTGCCGGACTACAACTACGACGTGTTCTCCGGCGTCGCCTACGACATCGACATCTCGAAGCCGGTGGGCCAGCGGATCACCCGCCTGGTCCTGGCGGGCACGGACACCCCGGTCGCCGCGGACGCCCAGTTCGTCGTCGCGGTGAACAACTACCGGCGCAGCGGTGGCGGCAACTTCCCCGGCATCGTGAAGACCCAGGTCTACAACGAGCAGCAGGAGATCCGCCAGCTGCTGATCGATTGGGCGCAGGCCAAGGGGGTCATCGACCCGGCCGACTTCTTCGTGCCGAACTGGCGGCTGGTCCGCGCGGGCGTGCCGGTCTTCTGACCGTCACGCTGGTAGGGACGGGCCGCGGACCGGTGGGTCCGCGGCCCGTCGCCGTCGTCAGCCGCCGCCCCGCAGGTCCCACTCGTGCTCGCCGACCGGCTCCGGCCGGTCGCGGGGCGCCTCGGTCTCGGTCGCCGTGGCCCGGTCCTCCGGGGCCACCCGGGGCGGCAGCTCGCCGAAGCGGACGTGCCGCAGGAAGGCGTACTCCTCGTCGGTGAACGACTCGTGGGGCTCGCTCATGGCTGCATTGTGGGCCCCGGACGCCACCGGTGGGATCGGACGCCGGACCGAGAGTCAGCCACGGTCGACGGGTGCTCGGGAGACGGCCCTGGTCCGGGTCGGGGGCAGCCGGTCCAGCAGGGCGAGCGCGGCCCGGACCGGCCGCCGGGACAGGGTCCGGTCGAAGCTGGCCCGGCCCTGGCAGAACCGGACGAACATCCGCCAGCCGGGCGGCGTGGCGAGCAGCGTGTGGAAGACGTCGGGCCGGCGCTCGAAGACCTCCAGCAGCCGGTGCCCGGCCCGCATCTCCGGCACCAGCCGCTCACGTACGGCCCCCTCGTAGCCGGCCGGGTCGCCGGCGGCCACCGCCGCACCGGCCAGCCGACCGGAGCGCAGCGCGTAACTGATCCCCTCCCGGCTCCAGGGTTCCAGCAGGCCGGCCGCGTCCCCGGCGACCAGGACCCGGCCGCGGCGCAGCGGCGAGTCCTCCGCCCGGCATCGGGTCAGGTGCCCGGAGTCGTGCTCCGGCCGCACGTCGGAAAGACCCAGCCGGTCGACGAAGTCGCGCAGGTAGGCCCGAGTCCGCTCGCCGGCGCCCCGGGCGGCGATCACCCCGACCGTCAGCCGGTCGCCCTTCGGGAAGACCCACGCGTACGACCCGGGCAGCGGCCCCCAGTCCAGCAGCACGCGGCCCCGCCAACGCTCCTGCTCGGCGGCGGGCACCGGCAGCTCCAGCTCCAGCCCGAGATCCACCTGTCGGAAGCGGACGCCGACGTGGCGGGCGGTGACACCGGAGGAGCCGTCCGCGCCGATCACCCACCGGGCGCGCACCTCCGGGCCGTCGGCCAGTCGCAGGCGTACCCCGTCGGGGTCCTGGGTCAGCGCGCGGACCGCGACGCCCTCGCGGATCTCGGCGCCGGCGCCCAGCGCGGCGGCCCGCAGCCGGTCGTCGAACTCCTCGCGGCGGACCATGGCCACCAGCGGACCTTCGGGGTGGCGGCGGGTGAAGCCGGTCCGCCCGTCCCGGGTGAAGGTGACCCGGTCGACCCGGTCGTGCGCCGGCACGTCGATCCGGTCGGCCACCTCGGCCAGCGAGGTCCCGATCAGTCCACCGCCGCAGGTCTTGTACCGGGGATGGGTGGCCCGCTCCACCAGCAGGGTGCGCACCCCGGCGCGGGCGGCGGCGTGCGCCGCGGCGAGGCCGGCGGGCCCGCCGCCGACGACCGCGAGATCCCAGACGACCACCGGTGCAGCCTAGGCCAGCCCCCGTCGGCGGCGCCCGCGACGCGTCGTCGCGGACCCCCCGATCGGGTGGGCATCATCGGGCGGCGGCGGGGTAACCGCCCGGCGCAGACCGCCCGCCGGTCGGGCGGACCACCGCGAGGAGGAACGTCATGCCGCAGGTACGGCTGTCGGAGACCGAGGAACGGGTTTACCAGGCGGTGGCCGCGCTGGAGGCCCGGGGCACCGTCCCCTATCCCGACCTGATCGCCCAGGAGACCGGGCTGGCCGAGGAGGAGTTGAGCGAGCCGCTGCACCTGCTCACCGAGCGCGGCCTGCTGCACCGGGAGGACTCCCCGATGGCCGGGCTGGACTTCGGCCCCCGGTGGTGTGCCCGCCAGCCGGCCTGACTCGTTTGGCCGGGCGGACGCCGGGTAGCGACCAGGAAGGCGTGACCGGCGGCGGTCGGAGGGCACCATGAGCACGGACCGGTCGTCGACACCGACGGAAACCCTGGGGTACGACGACCGGCGGCGCTGGCAGGCGCTGGGCGTGGGCCTGGTCGCGGCGTTCATGACGCTGCTCGACGTCAGCATCGTCAACGTCGCCGTGCCGTCGATCGACCGGGCCGTGCACGCCACCCCGAGCGATCTGCAGTGGGTGCTGTCCGGGTACGCCCTCACCTTCGGCCTGGCGCTGGTGCCAGCCGGCCGGTTCGGCGACGCGCGGGGCCGGCGCAACGCCTTCGTCCTCGGCGTCGCGCTGTTCACCGTGACCAGCGCGCTGGCCGGGCTGGCCCGCTCGCCGGAGTGGCTGATCGCCGCCCGGCTCGTCCAGGGCGCCGCCGCCGGGGTGGTCAACCCCCAGGTCAGCGGGGTGATTCAACAGCTGTTCCGGGGTGCCGAGCGGGGGCGGGCGTTCGGGCTGCTCGGCGCCACCATCGGCATCTCCACCGCGGTCGGGCCGCTGCTCGGCGGGCTACTCATCCAGCTCGGCGGCGCGGAGCACGGCTGGCGGTGGGTGTTCTTCGTGAACATCCCGGTCGGCATCGTGGCGGTGCTGCTGGGTTGGCGGCTGATGCCCGGCCGCCCCACCGGCGCCCCCGGCAGGCACCGGCTCGACCCGGTCGGGGTGCTGCTGCTCGGCGTCGGGGTGACCCTGGTGCTGCTGCCGCTGGTGCAACGCCAGCAGTGGCACGGCCCGCAGAAATGGGCGCTGATCCCGGCCGGGCTGGCGTTCCTGGCCGGCTTCGCGACCTGGGAACGGTGGTACGGCCGCACCCGCCAACCCCTGTTCGACCTGCGGCTGTTCGGGTTGCGCTCGTACGCGCTGGGCTCGCTGATCGGCCTGATCTACTTCGCCGGCTTCACCGCGATCTTCTTCATCTTCACCCTCTACCTGCAGATCGGCCTGGGCTACAGCGCGCTGATCGCCGGCCTGGCGATCACCCCGTTCGCGCTCGGCGCGGCTGGCGCCTCGGCGCTCGGCGGGCGGGTGGTCACCCGGTACGGTCGTCCGCTGGTCGCCATCGGGCTGCTGGGCGTGGTGGTCGGGCTGGTCGCGACGGACCTGGTGCTGACCGGCGGACCGCACCACGACGTTCCGCTGCGTACCGCGCTGCCGCTGCTCGTCGCCGGGCTGGGCAGCGGCCTGGTGATCGCGCCCAACCAGACCCTCACCCTCTCCGAGGTGCCGGTGCAGATGGCCGGCAGCGGCGCCGGCATGTTGCAGACCGGGCAGCGGATCGGCTCGGCCGCCGGCATCGCGGGGGTGGGCGCGCTGTTCTTCTCCACCCTGGCCGAGAACCGGGGCGACTGGGCGGTGGCGTTCCGGCACTCGCTGCTGCTGGCTGCCGGGATCGTCGTGCTGGCGCTGGTCGCCGCCGTGGTGGACATCGTGGCCGGCCGCCGCCGGCCGGCCTGACCCCGGGTACGCCGAAGGCCGGCACCCGTTGTCGGGTGCCGGCCTTCGGGTTGGCTCAGCTGTTCCAGTGCTGGGCGACCAGGTCGGTGGCCTGCTGCTCCCACTGTGCGTACGCGTCCGGGTAGGCGGACACCTGCACGGTCT
>NZ_JBFAID010000102.1:0-8665 GCF_040654475.1 Micromonospora sp. NPDC050686 | reverse complement strand
CTGGCCTCAGTGGTGATCATTCGACCCTGCCGACGCCTCGGCGACCAGGCCCACGAAAGCAGCAATACATAGCCGGAATGATCAAAACGCCCAGTAAGTAACTCGGTGTAACAGCGGCAGCCGCGGTGAGGCCGCTACCTCCGGCAGCCCGCACGACGCGCGGCGGCCCACAGAGGCCTGGGCCTGATGGTCGGGCCCGGACGGCGTGTCCGGGCCCGATCCACCAGGCCATCAGGCCTTAACTCATCCTCCTCCGACCGTAACTGTCGCGATCATGCCGACCCACTGCCCGCCGCCGTAGCCGGCGTGGAGCCTGCAGATGACCGTCCAGGCCCCTTCCCGATCGAAGGTGTACGAGACTGGCGGACCTCCCGGCGAAACGGGCCCGTTGGTGACCTGGAAGATGTCGCCGCCGTTCGGATCCGGATTGCCGCCGGGCGGCACGAGCCAGACGTCGTGCGGGAACCGCGCATCCGCCTCGTTGAAGTGCCAGGTGATGGTGCCGCCGCGGGCAATCTTGCAGTTGTCGGGACTCCACTGCGTGCCCGTGGCGTTGATGTCGCACGTCGTGGGGAGCGTTCCGCCGCTGTCACGTACGGTGAAGGTGACGCTCTGCGGGTTGGAGGCGTTCCCGAGGCGATCGGTGGCCCGATAGTCGACTGTGTACTTCCCCGCGTCCCTGAACGGTACTGGCCCGTTGTAGGCGGTCCACGCTCCGCCGTTGACGCGGTACTCAACCTTGTCCACGCCAGCACAGCCGACATCGTTGGCGGTGAGGCTCAGCGTGGCCGAGTCGATATAGGTGTTCTGCTGGTCGGGATCGGCCTGGCCCTGGATCTGGTGCGAGACCGTCGGTGCATCGGTGTCCCTGCACTGGTCGGCCTCGGGCGTGAACTCGATTTTGATCAGCTGCATCTTCATTTGAGGGTTGATCTGGTTGCGGCAGCAGCCGAAGGTCCAGCGCCCCATGTAGAGTGCGCCGTCGGGCCCGAACCTGGTCGGGATCACGAAGCTGTTGTTCGGCGTGCCGAAGTGGTTGACAGGCAGCCAGTCGTTGACCCGGAGCATCTGGTTGTTGTCCTGCCGCAGGCGGACCTCCTTCCAGAACCCGTTGTCGGTGCCACGGTTAGTGATCAGCCAGGAGCCGTCGTAGTAGGCCGGGAAGGCGCCGGGACCGCGGCTGTCCTTGTATCGGTAGACCGGGCCGGTGACCGGCTGCATTCCCCCTGCGGCCAGGTCGCCGAAGTCCTTTGGATCCTGACTTCCGGGGTTGCCGGGGTACTTGCGCCAGATCGTCGCTGGCTTCGCGGGACCCGGGACCTCATCGAGACCCTTGAATGTGGGTTGCGAATTTTTTCCGCCGGGCGGCGCCCAGTTCAGGTCGGACGGGAGCTTGTCGAGCGAGCAGTCGTACTGCTGACCGGTCGAGGAGTTGGCCTCGTAGTTCCAGCGCCATGTGGTGTTGATCTTCGAGTTGTCACCGACGCAGAACGGCCAGCCGTAGAAACCGGGCCCGTCGACCTTGTTCCACTCGCAGACGCCGGCCGGGGCGCGGTCGGGCTGGTCCACCGAGTTGTCGTGGCAGAACTCACCGACGACGACCGAACCCGGGTTGGCGGGGTCGGTGTGCACTGTGAACGGCTGCCGGAAGCCCATGCCGTAGATCTCCGGTCGGGTGTTCGGGGTTCCCGGCGCGAACATGTTGCCCTTCGGGACCGTATAGGTCTTGCCCAGACCGGGATCGGGTGCGCGCCCGGGGGTCTGCGGCGGGCCCTCGCGCGGTTTGATGCGCAGGATCTTCCCGCGCAGGTCGGCGGTGTTGGCCGCCGTCTTGCGCGCGTCCCAGCGTTCCGAGGCGCGATGGTCCATCGGCGTGTAGCGGTTGTGGCCGGGCGCGTTCGGGGAAACGTCGTCGCCGACGCCGACGTAGAGGTTGCCTTCGGAGTCGAACACCAGGCTCGCGCCGCCGACATGGCCGGGGCCGTTGTCGGTGGGGCCGCCCGGGAAGCCTGAGGGTTTGCCGGAGATCTTCGCCTTGGGCACGCGCAAGACCTGTCGCTCCATGTATGGATGTGCCGGGTCCAGGTGCTTCGGCCCGCCTGGTGCCGGCTCGAAGGCGGTGCCGGTCTCGTTCAGCGTGAAGCGGCTGACCAGGTTGTAGCCGACCGTCTGCTGGTCGCCCGTGGTCGGCCAGTCGCCGGGGTTGCGCGGGGAATAGTAGATGTAGATGTTACCCTTGTCCGGTTTCGACAGGTCGAAGCCCGGTTGCAAGCTCATTCCCAGCACACCGTCCTCGGAGTTGCCGTGGTCGGCGCGGGTCGGGATCGTCGCGACCGTGGTTGAGTTGTTCGGCGGCCCCTTCGGGTCGTACATCTTCACGTAGCCCTCGGACTCGTACCCCTGCTTGGGGCCGATCTCGGTCCAGTAGACCTTGCCGTCCGGCGCCACGTCGAGAGCCATCGGGCCGTTCACATTGTCGACCAGGGTCGTGCGGGTGAAGTTCGACCACACGGTGCCGGAGCAGTCGGTCTTCTTCCCCTCGCCGGCGACCCAGCGCACCCCTCCGACGATCTGCTTGATCAGCGGGTTGTCGCCACCGTTCTCGGTGTAACGCACGCCGAAGTGGCCCTGCGAGGTCAGCCAGGTCCGCCCATCGTTGTAGGGCCGCGGGGTGCCGGTGCCGTCCTTGACGTTGCCGCCGTCGTAGAGCTTGCACCACGTCGTGGGGTGGTCCTGGCCCATTGAGTATGTGCCTGTGTTGTAGGTGCGCTCATCGAAGGTCGCGAGCACGTGGTGGTCGCCCCGGACGTTGCGGGCGAAGTTGTAATGCTCGTCGGCGATCTTGTAGGTGTCGGGCAGGTCTTTGGTGGAGAGGTGGTTTCGGTCGGCAACCTGGACGGTTGCGGCGTTGCCGGTCGCCGATCCGCTCGAGTGGCCGCGCATCGTCGTGCCGACGACGCTGTCCGGCCCGCCGTCCCACCAGTCCCATGCGGACACGCCAGCGCCGGCGTCAGTCATGTTGTGCACGGCCGCGATCCCGCCGCTGTGCTGGGTGAAGCGGATCAACGCGTCCCGCTGGGCATGGTCGAGGAGCGGTCCGGGCCGCCCGCCGCCGGCCCACGACCACGACGCGTTCAGGAACAGGATCGCGTCGTATCGGGCCAGGTTCCCGTCCGTGAAGATCCGGGGATTCTTGTCCGGGTTGTCGCAGTTGTTCGGGCCGCCACCGTTGTTGTCGCAGTTCTCCCAGTCAACCTCGTAGCCTGCGGCCTTGAGAGCGGCCTCCACCACTGGGCGACCGTTGTTGATTCCATCGGTGTGCCGGTACCCGGTCGTGCCGGTGTAGATGAGGATCCTCTTGCCCTCCTCCTGGTCAGGAGCCGCAGGGAGGGCGCTGCTAACTTGCCGGGTGCTTGTCGCTGGGCCAGCAGCCGCCGAGTGGATGCTGCTAGGAGCCTGTCGGGTGCTCTTCGCTTGGACAGCGGTCGCCGGGGCGAGCATCTGAGCCCCCAGAGCGACCGCGATCAGAGCGATTCCAGGACGTCTCACACTCCGCGCAGGCAGCGCGGCGTTCCACATGCCACTCACTTCCTCTCCCAATGCGGCGGCTACCAGCCCCGCGGGTCGGAGCGACATGGTGCGACCGCCTGAAGGTGAAGCCGTAGCATGGTCCCCTTTTGGTGGATCGTCAAGAACTTCCGCTTGCGAACCGCAAAAGCCCTTCCGCTACCAACGCCGCTTTTGTTGATCCAAGACGTTAGTTGTCTTGAACGAGACCGTTCGCTCCGCTAGCGTCCCTGCTATGGGTGGGCAGAGGGTTCACAGGCGGCTTCTCAGCGTCACTGCGGCCAAAGTTGCGATCGCCGTCGGGGCACTGGCTCTGGCGGGATGTAGCGACGATTCCGGGGAGAGGACGGGGCGGGAACGCGACCTAACGGCGCTTCAATGCCCGATGGTGGAGACGGGGCAGAACAGGGGCGTCACCCAGTACCGGCCCGCAAAGAACGCCTTCGATACGGCGGAGCTGCTCGGAATGCAGCTCACTGAGGCCCGTGAGAAGGCGGCCCGTCACGACTGCGAGATCGTCGTTGCGCGCGAGGACGACAAGAACCAGCCTGTGCCGATTGAGGTCGACCCGACGAGGATCTATGTCTACATCGCGCGTGGCACCGTCAGCCACATAGAAGGTGTCGGTGGTGGACTCTAGGTCGGCGACCCAATGCGCACTCTCACCAGGGCTTCCGTAGTCGCCACCGGTCGGCGGTCACGGTGGGTCGTAATCGCGGTGTGGCTTGCGCTCGCGATGCTCGCGGTGCCGCTACAAGCCAAGCTCAGCGAGCGGGGCGCCGACGAGAGCGAGACCTTCCTCATCCGGGGGTCGGAGTCGGCGGAGGCCAAGCGGATCATCAATGAGCGGTTCCAGCGCGGCAGCGAAACAGCGGCGGTGATCGCCTACTTCCGCGAGGGTGGGATCACAGCGGACGACGGGCAGCGCGCCGACGAAGACGCCCGCGCGCTATGCCGGTCCGGCGCGATCCCGAACTTGACGATGGTCGCCACCCCGTACCAGCGCGCGTGCGGCAAGACCGACCCGCTCGACATGAGCCCAGGCGGCTCGCTGCTCACCTCACCCGACAACAGCGTCATCTTGAGCACGGTCCTGATGACCGACGGCTCGACGCCCGCCAGCGAGCAGGCCGTCGCGGCAATCCGCGAGGTCGTCCCGCCGGCCGCCGGCGACGAGAGCGGATTGCGGGCCTTTGTCACCGGCCGTGCCGGCTTTGAGGCCGATCGAAGTGCTGCGGTCAAAGGAATCAACGAGACCCTCTTGGCGGTCACGGTCGTCATCCTGCTGCTCCTGCTGCTCGCGACCTACCGCTCGCCGCTGATTGCTCTGGTACCGCTGGCCGTCGTCGCCGTCGCCTACCTCGTCGCCGCCGGCCTCGCCTACGGTCTGGTCGCCGCCGGCCTCACCGCGGTCAGCGGCCAGACGACCGCGATTCTGATCGTGCTGATGTTCGGTGCGGGCACCGACTACTGTCTGCTGATCGTGGCGCGGTTTCGCGACGAGCTGCGGCGGGCGCGGGACGTTGAGGAGGCGATGGTCGCCGCCACCCAGCGCACCGGCCCGGCAATTCTCTCCGCCGGAGCGATCGTCGTCGGCGCGATGCTGGTCCTCGCCCTTGCCGACTCCAACGCCACGCGCGAGATGGGCCCGATCCTCGCCCTCGGCGTCGCGATCATGGTCTGTGCCGGTCTGACGCTCCTGCCCGCGATGCTCACCGCCCTCGGACGACGGGCGTTCTGGCCCGCGATTCCCCGCCGCGAGCCCGAGGCCGCACCTGCAGTCACGTTTTGGGGGCGCGTCGCGAGCCTTGTTCACGCACGCCCCGGAGTGATCGCCGCGGCGGTCACCGCTCTCCTCGCCGCGGGCGCGCTGGCCACCATCGGCGGGCGTCCGGCGCTCGACTTCGCCGCGTCCTTCCGCGACGCGCCGGACTCGGTCCGCGGTCAACAGGTGATCCGCAACCACTTCATCCCCGGCCGAGCGGCGCCGCTTCGCATCGTCGTAGCCGACGAGGCAAGCGGGAAGGTCCAGAGCGCTCTCACCGAAGGCACACACTCACCCATCGCCGACATGCACGCCGTGGCCAGGTCGGTCGGGGCGGACAGCGGCTTCCTGGGTGCGGCGGCGCAAGGCCAGCGAAGGCCCGCGACAAACTTGATCATCTTCGACGCAGACCTGCGGATGGATCCGTTCTCAGAGCGGGCCACCGACACCGTCCCAGTGTTGCGCGAGATCGCTGACCGCGCGGCCGACGGCCGGACCGTCCTGATCGGCGGGACCGTGGCCGAGAACTACGATGCCCGCCAGGCACTCAGGCGTGACACCAGGCTGATCGTCCCGGTCGGCCTTGCCCTGATCCTCCTCGTCCTCACCCTGCTCCTGCGCGCGGTGGTGATGCCGCTTTACGTGATCGCGACCGTGATCCTCTCCTTCGGCTTCGCCCTCGGCGTCAGTTCCCTCATCTTCACCCACATCCTCGGCCAGCCGGCCTCAGACCCAACCCTGCCGTTGTACACGTTCATCTTCATCGTCGCCCTGGGCGTCGACTACAACGTGTTTCTCCTCAGCCGGATCAGCGAACAGCGCCGGCAGCACGAGACCCGCCGCGCGGTGACGCAGGCGCTTGAGCGAACCGGCGGCGTGATCACCTCCGCTGGCCTCGTGCTGGCCGCCACCTTCGCGACCTTGATGGCGGTTCCGATGGAGGCGCTGTTTCAGATCGGCTTCGTGATCACCCTGGGCCTGCTCGCCGACACGTTCCTCGTCCGGGCCCTGCTCGTCCCCGCTCTCGCGGTGCTGCTCGGTGAGCGAAACTGGTGGCCCTCCAGGCAGACCGCTAGTGCCGTGACCACGAACGTTCACGGTGTTGGATGACACGCCGGGTGGCCTGTCTGCGGGGCGGCGTTGTGCCGGTCAGGCTGTGGCGGTGGCAGATCTTGTACGTGTGCGGCGGCTGAGTGATCAGAAAGGTCAGCAGCTGCTCCGAATCACTCGCCGGGGAACCGGTTCCCCGATCCGACTGCGACGGGCGATGGTCGTGCTCCGCGGGCCGTCTCGTCGACTGGACCCGCGACACCTTGAAGATCACGCTGGAGATCGTGCGGAAGCCCGCTGCCCAGCGGGGATGTTGGGTGTCAGGAGTGGGAGGGCGAGGGCATCGGTGAGGACAGCAGGCGCGTGATGCGGTCGTCGACCGCGTTCTTCATTGCCGGGTCGGTTTCGGCGTTGAACGCAGCCTCCTGTAGGGACTTCGGAAAGATCCGCCGGATGCTGTCCGTGTACATCCCTTCTCCCTCTTCCGGCTCCTGATGGGTGACCGGCGGTCCCAGGTGCAGGGCGATCGGCATCGACACGCCGCCGAGCGAGCTGAGGTCGATGCCAGGTCCCTTCCCGATGTCGGCATTTGGGAGGTACTGGCAGAACGCCAGCGTGTAGATCGTGCGGACCTCGTCGATGGTGTCAGCGGAGTCCGGTGCCACCCCGAACACCGAGGCGGCGCAGACCGGCCGTGCATCGGGATCGTGCTTTCCGTCGAAGGTCGGGTCGTGCTCGATTATGTCCACCACGCGCGCTGCCAGCTGCTCGCGGAACGGCTCGGGCAGCTTCGGCGGCTCCTGCACCGACAGCCACCGCAGCACGAAGACGCCGGACGCCACCAGGACCAGCGGGACGAGCACCGCCAACCCCCACCGTCGGGCGCGTTTTCCATCCACGGGCGTGACACTAAACCACGACGGGACCTTCGGGAGCCCCGCTGGGTCGCCTACAGGCCACCGGCTGCCGGCGATGCGTGGTCTCGCATGATGGTTGACGAAACGGCGTCGCAGGATGCTTGACGCCAGGTCGAGATCGAATAGTACTGGTGCGTTGATGGTAGGTGTTATGGCTCGGGTGTGGCGCGCGCGTCGGTGAGGTTGCGCTCGAGTTCGCCTGGCAGGAGTTGCCAGGAGGTGTAGGTCCGGGTGTGGAAGGCTGGGTCGCCTGGACGGGCGATGGTTCGTCCAGCGCGGTGAAATCCGGCAGCGTCATAGTTCATGCGGTTGAAGACGGCGACCCGCCAGCTGGCGCTGGCCCAAGGCGGAAGGGGACTGCCGTCCAGCCGGAATGGCGTCTCGGGCTTGTCGGCGCGGGCCAGGTCGAGGCCGGTGGCGGTGTGGCCGAGGTAGGTGGCCTGGTGGCTCATCGCCGCGAGGATCTCGGCGCCGAGGCCGTCGTCTCCGGCGGCGTGGGCGAAGTCCAGGGCGAGGGTGAGGTACCGCTGGGCGATGCCGTGTTCGGCCATGTCGTACGCCTGCCAACCGGCGAGTTGAGCCAGTTCGGCGGCGGCGCTGAGCAGCCGTTGACCGGTGGGGTGGTCGTACCGGCCGTCGGTGAGCAGCGGGGTCACCTCCTGGTGGAGGTAGCGGGCGACGCTTACCGGCACCCGGTTCGACGCCGGCGGACCGGTGCCGGCCGGCGGCCGGATCCCTGAGGGCGGCTGTCTCGGCGAGGCGAACCGGCGCCTGGCCGAGGGCGGGCCATCCGTCGGCGAGACGCTCCTGTACGATATGGCGCTGCAGGCCGGCCATCAGGCAGAGCAGGACCCGCGCGTTCAGGCCGGGTTCCGGGCCTGGTCGACGTGCATGGCCGGCAAGGGGTTCGTCTACGCCGACCCCTGGCAGGCCAACGACGATCCGCGGTGGAGCACCGACCGCCCCAGCGACGTGGAGCGCCGGACCGCGGTGGCCGACGTCGTCTGCAAGGACAGCACGGGTCTCGTGACGATCTGGCAGGCGGCGATGGTGGAGCACCAGCGGCGCACGATCGCGAGCCGCTCCGCCGACATCGAACGCTACGAGCAGGCCAAGAGCACCCGACTCGCCAACGGCCGACAGGTTCTGGCGACGATGTGAGGGCGCGCCGCGACCCGCACGATCGGGGCTTACGCATGGCCGTATCCGGGCTTCGCTGCGATCGGCGGGGTGAGGCCGACCAGCGTGGCCAGGCGCGCCACGCCGGCCGGGCGCCGGGTGCCCCGGGGCGACCTCGATGATCACGGTACGCGCCACCGGCCGGCACCGGACCTCCGCCGGCGCGATGCTGTCGGCGTCCACCAGC
>NZ_JBFAID010000101.1:0-8858 GCF_040654475.1 Micromonospora sp. NPDC050686 | reverse complement strand
CCCCCCGGATCATCCATACGACAGGGGCAGTAAGTCATACCGAGCCGGGCGACCGAGGAGTCCCCGGCTGGGGACGATCAAAAAGGTAACGGGGGCGGCCCCGGCCGGAGCAGGAGTTGACGGGCGGTAACAGTTTCGCCACGGAAGTGCCGACCGGGCCGGTGCGGCGGGCTCGTCGGGCGCGAGGATGGGAGCGCTTCCACCGAGCGCCGAGGAGCCGCCATGAGACGCAGCGCCCTGTCCCTGCTCGCCGCCACCCTGGTCGTCGGGGTGGCCGCCTGCGCCAGCGAGCCGGACCCCCGGCCGAAGCCGACCGGGCTGGGCGCGGGCGCCGCCTGCCCCGAGCTGACCGGCGGCGGCCAGCAGGTCGTGTTCGGCGACGAGGTCGACGCCGAGCTGGGCGGGGTCGTGCTCGGGTCCGGGACGACAGGCGTGGTGCTGGCGCACCAGGCCGCCGGCGACGTCTGCCAGTGGCTGCCCTACGGGCGCGAGCTGGCCGACCGGGGCTACCGGGTGCTCGCCTTCGACTTCCTCGGGTCCGGCGTCTCCCTGGGCAACGGGGTGCCGATGGCCCGCCAGGTCGACGCGGCGGCCGCCGCCCTCCGGGCCGAGGGGGCCACGAAGATCGTGCTGGCCGGCGCGTCGATGGGCGGCAGCGCGGTGCTGGCCGCCGCGCCGACGCTGGACCCGGCGGCGGTCGCGGTCGTGGCGCTCTCCCCGCCCACCGGGTACGGCGACGCGGACGCCGCGGCGGCCACCCCGAAGATCACGGTCCCGGTCTTCTACGGCGTCGGTGAGCAGGAGACGAGCTTCGCGGAGTCCACCCGGCAGTTGTACGGGGCCACCCCCGGGACCACCCAGCGGCAGCTGGTGCTCGCCCCGTCCGCCGCGCACGGGGTGAGCCTGGTCGACCCGGGCACCGGCGACGCCGGCCTCCGCGACAAGCTGGCCGGCTTCCTCGACGCGTACGCCCCGCCGGCCTGAGCCCCGGCCACCGCGCCGCGGCGGTCGCGGTACGCAGCAACGGCGACGGGCGCCGTCCCCAGGTTATGGGGGCGGCGCCCGTAGGGTGTCGCGAGATGCTGCGGGTCAGGTCCGCTCGACGGTGGTGTCGGTGTCCTCCTGGTAGCTGGCGCCACCGTTGGACTCCCGGCTCAGCGGCTTGGCGCCGCCCTCCGGCGGGCCGGCCAGGCTCTGCCCGGCGGCCAGCTCCGGGAACTTCAGGTCGAACGCCGGCCGCTCGGAGCGGATCCGCGGCATCCGGTCGAAGTTGCGCAGCGGCGGCGGCGAGCTGGTCGCCCACTCCAGCGAGTTGCTGTGACCCCACGGGTCGTCGACCTCGACCACCGGGCCGGCCTTGTACGACTTCCAGCAGTTGTAGACGAACGGCAGCGTCGAGATACCAGTGATGAACGCGCCGATCGTGGAGACCATGTTCAGCCCGGTGAAGCCGTCGTCGGGCAGGTAGTCGGCGTACCGGCGGGGGAAGCCCTCGTTGCCCAGCCAGTGCTGCACCAGGAAGGTGGTGTGGAAGCCGATCATGGTCAGCCAGAAGTGGATCTTGGCGAGCCGCTCGTCCAGCATCCGGCCGAACATCTTCGGGAACCAGAAGTAGATGCCGGCGAAGACGGCGAACACGATGGTGCCGAAGAGCACGTAGTGGAAGTGCGCCACCACGAAGTACGAGTCGGAGAGGTGGAAGTCCAGCGGCGGGCTGGCCAGCAGCACGCCGGTGAGGCCACCGAAGAGGAAGGTCACCAGGAAGCCGATCGAGAAGAGCATCGGCGACTCGAAGCTGACCTGGCCCCGCCACATGGTGCCGACCCAGTTGAAGAACTTCATGCCGGTCGGCACGGCGATCAGGAAGCTCAGGAAGCTGAAGAACGGCAGCAGCACCTGGCCGGTGGCGAACATGTGGTGCGCCCACACGCTCATCGACAGGGCGCCGATGGCGATGGTGGCGGCGACCAGGCCCTTGTAACCGAAGATCGGCTTCCGGGAGAAGACCGGGATGATCTCGGAGATGATGCCGAAGAACGGCAGCGCGATGATGTACACCTCTGGGTGCCCGAAGAACCAGAACAGGTGCTGCCAGAGCATCGGCCCGCCGGTGGCCGGGTCGTACACGTGGGCGCCGAGCAGGCGGTCCGCGCCGAGCGCGAGCAGCGCGGCGGCCAGCAGCGGGAAGACCAGGATCACCAGCAGGCTGGTGACCAGCAGGTTCCAGGTGAAGATCGGCATCCGGAACATGGTCATGCCGGGCGCCCGCAGGGTCAGGATCGTGGTGATCATGTTGACCGCGCCGAGGATGGTGCCCAGACCGGAGATGGCCAGACCCATGATCCACAGGTTGCCGCCCACGCCCGGCGAGTGCTGGACGTTGCTCAGCGGCACGTACGCGAACCAGCCGAAGTCGGCGGCGCCGCCCGGGGCGATGAAGCCCGCGGTGGCCATGGTGCCGCCGAAGAGGTACAGCCAGTAGGCAAAGGCGTTCAGCCGGGGGAACGACACGTCGGGCGCGCCGATCTGCAGCGGCACGACGTAGTTGCCGAAGGCGAACACGATCGGCGTCGCGAAGAACAGCAGCATGATCGTGCCGTGCATGGTGAAGAGCTGGTTGTACTGCTCGGGCGAGAGGAACTGCAGGCCCGGGCGCGCCAGCTCGGCACGCATGATCAGCGCCATCAGGCCGCCGATCATGAAGAACGCGAACGCGGTGACCATGTACATGATCCCGATCTGCTTCGCGTCCGTGGTGCGCAACAGCCGCGCGATGGCCGACCCCTTGACCGGCTCGCGGACCGGCCAGGGCCGGGTCACGACCGGCTTGGGTGCGACGGTGGTCACGAGTGGCCTCCGGTTCTGGGTTGTCCCGCTCGGCACGCGCTGATCATCTGCGCAGCCGTCATCCGCAAGGAGGATAGTCCCCGGCAGGTGACAGCGCTGAACGGGGTCGCGTGGGACGATCGCGGCGCGCCGTGCGCGCTCAGAGCGGCCCGACCAGCAGCCGGTAGTGCTCCTGGAAGATCCGCCCGCCGCGCCCGCGCAGCAGCGGGTCGCGCAGCGCCGGCGGGACGTCCCGGGTCCGGTTGCGGTCCCGGGTCCGGTCCCGCACCCATCGGGTACGCGGGCGGCGGCGACTCTCGTACGCCAGCAGCGCGGCCTCGACGCTGCCGGCGGCGGCCAGCGACTCGGCCAGGACCACGGCGTCCTCCAGGGCCATCGCGGCGCCCTGCGACAGCGACGGCGCGGTGGCGTGCGCGGCGTCCCCGACGAGCAGCACCCGCCCCCGCGACCAGCGCCCCAGCTCGACCTCGTCGGTGAGTTCGACGTGCACCTGGTCCAGGGCGTCGAGCACCTCGGGCACCGGTCCGCCGTAACCGCCGAAGAGCTCGCGCAGCCGGGCCTTCGGGTCGGCGGGCAGCGTGCCGCCGGCCTCGTCGGCGTAGCAGTGCAGCCGCCCCGCGCCGATCGGCACCACGAGGAAGCCAGCGCGCTGCCCGAGCAGCGCGGTCCAGTCCGCGACGTCCGGCCCGTCCCGCACGACGCTGCGGTAGACGACCTGCCCGGCGGGGCGGGGCGGGCCGCCGAGGGCGGCCAGCGCGCGGACCGACGAGCGCGGCCCGTCGGCGCCGACGACCAGGTCGTACTCGGCGGCGGTGCCGTCGGTGAAGGTGACCCCGACCCGGGCCGGCAGCAACTCCACCGCGCTGACCTCGGCGCCGTGCCGGACCGCGCCGCCGGCGCCGGTCAGCAGCACCCGGTGCAGGTCGCGGTGGGGCAGGGCGCGACACTCCCCCACCCCGGTCCAGAGCCCGTCGAGGTCGACCTCGCAGAGCGGGGCGCCGGTGGCGTCGAGGAAGCGCTGCCGGTGGATCACCTGGCCGAGCCGGCGCACCGGGCCGTCGAGGTCGAGCCGGCGCAGCGCCCGTTCCGCGTTGCCGGGCAGGTAGAGGCCGAGGTCGGGCCGCTCGGACGGGGGCAGCTTCTCGGTGACGTCGGGCCGCAGGCCCGCCATCCGCAGGGCCCGTGCCACGGCGAGGCCGGCGAGGCCCGCGCCGACGACGAGGATCCGCAGGGGGGAACCACGCATGGGATTGCACGCCTCCGGAGGGGGTTCGGAACGCGTCGGAGGCAAGACACTACTCGGAGCGACCGCCGGCACGCCAGGGCCGATCAGCCCCGCCCGGCACGCCGCCCCGCCGCCCCGCCGGGAGGTCCGCGCCGCCGGGGCCGCCGATCAGCCGCCCGACACCAGCCGTTCCGCGCCCGGGGCGGACCGGCACAGTTGCGCGAAGGTTTCAGACATGTAAATGTGTCGGTTAAATATGGGAGCGCTCCCGGCCGTCTCCCCCGACCCGTTCGGCGCCCCCACGCCGTAGCCAAGGAGCATCATGAGACGTCCACTCCGGGCCATCGCCGCCGCCGGCCTGCTGGCCGCCGGCACGATCGTCGCCGTCGCCCTCGGCGGCAACGCCTCGGCCGACACCCAGATCTGCGAGCAGTACGGCTCGACCGTCATCGGCAACCGGTACGTGGTGCAGAACAACCGCTGGGGCACCAGCGCCCAGCAGTGCATCAACGTCACCTCGACCGGCT
Source organism: Micromonospora sp. NPDC050686 (assembly GCF_040654475.1). Lineage (NCBI taxonomy): Bacteria > Bacillati > Actinomycetota > Actinomycetes > Micromonosporales > Micromonosporaceae > Micromonospora > Micromonospora sp. NPDC050686. Next base: position 4,259 of record NZ_JBFAID010000101.1, on the reverse strand, counting down.
TCTCCATCACCCGCCAGGACGGCGTCGCGCCGACCAACGGCGCACCGGTGTCCTACCCGTCGATCTTCGTCGGCTGTCACTACACGAACTGCTCGCCCGGCACCAACCTGCCGGTCCAGGTCAAGAACATCAGCAGCGCGCCGGGCAGCATCAGCTGGAACTACGTCAGTGGCACGTACGACGCCGCGTACGACATCTGGCTCGACCCCTCGCCCAAGCGGGACGGGGTGAACCAGATGGAGATCATGATCTGGATGAACCGGCAGGGTTCCATCCAGCCGATCGGCTCCCCGGTCGGCAGCACCAGCCTGGCCGGCCGCACCTGGGAGGTCTGGCGGGGCAGCAACGGCTCGAACAACGTGATCTCGTACGTCTCGCCGTCGCCGATCCCGAGCATGAGCTTCGACGCGATGGCGTTCATCAACGACACCCGCAACCGCGGCGCGATCACCAACGACTGGTACCTGACCAGCATCCAGGCCGGCTTCGAGCCGTGGCAGGGCGGCGTCGGCCTCGCGGTGACCTCGTTCTCGCAGAGCGTCAACACCGGCAGCAACCCGCCGCCGACCACCACCCCGCCGACCACCACTCCCCCGCCGACCGGCGGCTCCTCCTGCTCGGTGAAGTACACGCCCACCAACGTGTGGAACAACGGCTTCACCGCCGAGGTGACGATCACCAACACCGGCTCCGGCACCGTCAACGGCTGGACGTTGAACTACAACCTGCCCAGCGGGCAGACCGTCACCAACGCGTGGAACGCCACCGTGACGCAGAGCGGGACGGCGGTGACCGCGCGGAACGCCGGCTACAACGGCACCCTCGCGCCCGGCGCGTCGACCAACTTCGGCTACCAGGCGACGCTCAGCGGCGCGTTCGCCGCGCCGAGCAGCTTCACCCTCAACGGGACCGCCTGCGCCCGGGCCTGAGCCGTCCCGTCCCGCCCCAGGTGATTGCCGGGGGCCCCGCTTGACGCGCCGGCGTTAATCGGGGCCCCCGCCCATACCAAATGCGTTAAGCGGGGGCCCCGCCTTACCACTCAGCCGCCGAGCGCGTCGATGTCGCGCATCTCCGCGGCCGTGAGCGAGAAGCCGAAGACGTCGGCGTTGGCCCGGATCCGGTCCGGGGTGACCGACTTCGGAATCACCACGATCTCGTGGTCGATGTGCCAGCGCAGCACCACCTGCGCCGGCGAGACGCCGTGCGCGGCGGCGATCCGGCTCAGCACCGGGTCGGACAGGTCGCTGGTCTTGAACGGGCTGTACCCCTCCAGCACGATCCCCCGGTCCCGGTGCGCGGCGTGCACCTGCCGGTCGTACAGCGAAGGGCTCCAGCGGATCTGGTTGACCGCCGGGTTGTCCTCGGTCGCCTGGATCAGCTCGTCGATCTGCGCGACGGAGTAGTTGCTCACCCCGACCGCCCGGGCCAGGTTCTCCGCCCGGGCGGCGAGCATCTCCCGCCAGACCGGGAGGCTGTCCGACGGCGCGGACGGCGGCCAGTGCACCAGCCACAGGTCCACGTGGTCGGTGCCCAGCGCGCGCAGGCTCGCCTCGATCGTCGCCCGTTCCCGGCCGACCCGCTCCGGGGGCAGCTTGGTGGTGATGAAGATGTCCTCGCGGCGCAGCCCGCTCTCCCTGATCGCCCGGCCCACCTCCTCCTCGTTGCCGTACATCGTGGCGGTGTCGATGTGCCGGTAGCCGGCGTCCAGCGCGGCCAGCACGGCCTCGTACCCGGCCTGGCCGGTGGCCTGCCAGGTGCCGAAACCGAGCAACGGCATCCGTACGTCGCCGGGCAGCAGGGCGGTGGGCTGGTCAACCGTGGTCATGGCGGCTGTTCTACCCGTGATCCGGCCGGCCATGCCGGTGCCGCGCCGCGCCCGGGAGGGCGGAAACCGGGCGCCGTGCCGTGCCGACCGCCCCGCTCTGCCGCAGAATGCACAGGATGGCGGACCGGCTGGAGGAGTACCGGCGGCGGCGGGACGCACGGCGTACCCCCGAGCCGGTGCCGGAGCGGGCCCCCGCGCGCCCCGGCCGCGGCCGGGCCCGGTTCGTCATCCAGCAGCACCACGCCCGTCGGCTGCACTGGGACCTGCGGCTGGAACGCGACGGGGTGCTGGTCTCCTGGGCGGTGCCGCGCGGGCTGCCCCGGGATCCCGGCCGCAACCACCTGGCCGTGCACACCGAGGACCATCCGATGGAGTACCTCACCTTCCACGGCGAGATCCCGGCCGGCGAGTACGGCGGCGGGAAGATGACCGTCCACGACACCGGCACGTACCGGGCGGAGAAGTGGCGCGACGACGAGGTGATCGTGATCCTCGACGGCCGGCGCACGCAGGGCCGGTACGCGCTGTTCGCCACCGGCGGCCGGGACTGGATGATCCGCCGCACCGACCCGCCCCCGCCGGGCTGGACGAGCATGCCGGAGTTGGTCCGCCCGATGCACCCCACGCCGGCCCGCCGGCTGCCCGGCGACGACGCCGACTGGGGGTACGAGCTGCGCTGGGACGGCGTGCGGGCGGTGGCGTACGTCTCCGGTGGGCGGCTGCGGCTGCTCGACGAGTCGGACGAGGAGATCACCGGCGGGTACCCGTGGCTGCGCGGCATGGCCGAGGAGCTGGCGCCGACCGAGGTGGTGCTGGACGGCGTCCTGGTCCGCGTCGACGGCGGCGGCCGGGTACGCGAGCCCACCCGGCGCGACGGGCAGTTCCTCCTGTTCGACCTGCTCTGGCTGGAGGGGGCGGGCAGCGTCGACCTGCCGTACGCGCAACGCCGTGAGCTGCTCGACGGCCTGGCGCTGGCCGGGCCGCACTGGCAGACTCCGCCGTGGTTTCCCGGCGGCGGGGCCGACGCCCTGCGTGCGGGCCGGGAGCAGGGCCTGCCCGGGGTGGTGGCGAAACGCCTCGACTCGGTCTACGAGCCGGGCCGGCGCAGCCGGCAGTGGCGCAGCATCGACGCGAGCTGAGACTTCCGAGGAGCGCGACGTGTACCTGACCCACCTGGAGTGCTCGCGCTGCGGCCGGGGCCACCCGGCGGACCGGCCGCAGAACCTCTGCGAGTGCGGCGCGCCACTGCTGGCCCGCTACGACCTGGCCGCGGTCGCCGCGGCCGTCACCCCGGAGCGGTTCACCCTGCGGCCGGCGGACCTGTGGCGGTACCGGGAGCTGCTGCCGGTGGCCGATCCCCGGCACGTCACCACGCTGGGTGAGGGCTGGACGCCGCTGCTGCGCACCCCGGCGTACGGCGCCCGGATCGGTATCCCGGACCTGATCGTCAAGGACGAGGGGCTCACCCCGACCGGCTCGTTCAAGGCCCGCGGGGCGGCCGTCGGGGTGAGCCGGGCCCGGGAGCTGGGCGTCGAGCGGATCGCCATGCCGACCAACGGCAACGCGGGCGCGGCGTGGGCCACCTACGCGGCCCGGGCCGGGCTGGGCGCGACCATCGCCATGCCGCTGTCCGCGCCGACCATCTGCCGGCGGGAGTGCCTGGCCGCCGGGGCGGACCTCCGCCTGGTCGACGGCCTGATCGGCGACGCCGGCCGGCACGTGGCCGAGCTGCTCGCCGAGTCGGCGGGCGGGATCTTCGACGCCGGCACGCTGCGCGAGCCGTACCGGCTGGAGGGCAAGAAGACGATGGGGTACGAAATCGTCGAGCAGCTCGGCTGGCAGGTGCCCGACGTGATCATCTATCCGACCGGCGGCGGGGTGGGCCTGATCGGCATCCACAAGGCCCTGCACGAGCTGCGCGAGCTGGGCTGGGTGGAGGATCGGCTGCCGCGGCTGGTGGCGGTGCAGTCCACCGGTTGCGCCCCGATCGTGCGCGCCTTCGCCGCCGGCGAGGATCGGGCCCGGCCGTGGACCGACGCGTACACCGTCGCCTTCGGCATCACCGTGCCGGCCCCGCTGGGCGACGAGCTGATCCTGACCGCGTTGCGGGACAGCTCGGGCACCGCGGTCGCGGTGGACGACGCGGAGATCCTGGCCGACCTGCGGGACTTCGCCGCCGTGGAGGGGCTGCTGCTCTGCCCGGAGGGGGCGGCCTGCCTGACCGCCGCCCGGCAGCTGCGGGCCGGCGGCTGGATCCGGGCGGACGAGCGGGTGGTGGTGCTCAACACCGGTGCCGGCCTGAAGTACCCCGAGACGATCGACGTCTCCGCCGTCCCCCTGGTGTAAGACATCCCAGGACGTACGAGTGTCAAGTAGCGGGTTCGGCGGTGTGGTGTGGCCAGGCGGTCGTCTCGTTGTAGGGCGTGCCGGTTTT
>NZ_JBFAID010000100.1:0-9167 GCF_040654475.1 Micromonospora sp. NPDC050686 | reverse complement strand
ATCAAGGGGTCGGGGTTGACGTCTCTAGGAGCATCGGGATGGCAAGTGCGGTGGCCAGCCTCGTTCTACGATCCCGATTGCTCCGGATCTTCGAGAGTCTTTTGCCTCTCAACGAGCCGAATCACCAATGCGATCGAGGCAAGGTAAATGTAGAACAGCCACGCCCACCACAGTTCTCGGTCGTAATCCTTATACTGATCCGGCTTATTGTGGCGAATCCAAAACTTGTTGGCAATCTCGAAGAAGGCACCCTCATCTTTGGGCAACAAATGCGTCTTCACGCTGGGTCGGTAGTGTTCCAGTACGTCAGCCAGATCGCGAATTGCATCTCGCCGGTCGGTTGGCGTTGCGCCCCTCCTCCGGAACTTGCTAATTGCCGCTTCGACGAGAGTCCGGTTATGCGGATCCACCCCTTTGGGTGCACTCTTCATTAGTGCCTCGGTACCAGAAACGAGGGTGCGCTCAATTACGCCGTCTTGGCCTAGTTGAAATCCAATCTCGCACCGTCGCAGGATAGTATTGATCCGCCTACGGTAGTCGTCTTGAGCCGGCCTAGCATGGAAGCGCGAGTAGTGCCAGCCGCAGCCGGAGTACGAGTGGAAACCCCCTGCCGTCTCGTCCCCCAAGGAGACGCGGTCGTGAAGATATTCGATCATGTCAAATAGCGTATCCTCGTCCCATGATTGAACCTCAGCACTAGACAAGGGCCAAGCAATTTCCCGACCGAGATCCAGAAGGATCCGGTCCCCGATCTCTTCGCCCATCAATCCAGGCACATAGCCAGCGTCAACGCAATCATATCCGAAGTATTCTTGCAGAAGATTGCGACGGTCAAAGTCCTGCACCAATACTAAAAAGAGGCGTCGAACTCCCGCTTGCCCTATCGAGCCACCAGGTCGACGGCCTTGCCGTTCGGACCAGTAGGTCCGATCCGTATCAGGATTCCTAGGATGAGGCTCCATGCAACATCTCCTAGATGTCTCCGAAGGCATCAGCAAAGCGACGTGCTCGTTCAAACGAACGGTTAGCTGCCAGTGAAATCCGGCTTCAAGGGAAGTTTGGCGAATGACCGGTCCCGCAGCAGTTCTAGGGTTACAGCGTTCTCTGGGAACTCACTCAGCCACTTAGTAACGTTGGTGCGGGAGCAGCCGGCTTCTAGACCCGCAAGGGCAAGAACGCGCCGATGAAGCGGGTTCTCAGCGCGTTTCACGGCTTCGGCAATCACGACCCGCGCCTCCGTACGATTCCACTTGGCAAGACGCTGGGCAGCCACGGCAGTCATGGGTAGCGACGACCCACCTCGGGACAGGATGGAGGCGAATTCCTCTTGAATGGGGCGACCCACTTTACCGCGCGACGGAAACATGGTGCCGAGCTGGGCTGCCGCCCACTCGACCTTTGACCATGGCTTGCCAAGGTATTCGATGTACCAGTCCTCCATATCGCCAGTCCTCTTAGCATCCCGGAAGAGCCGCGCTAGCGAGTCAGCGCCTTGCGGCATTCGCATGGCGACTTCTATGAAACTATCGACCTTCGTAAAGTGCTTGTAGGTTCTCATCCGGGTAGTGGCGAACTTCATCGAGGTGCGGCTCGCGGTTTCTTTGGCATCGACTAGCCGCTCCACCAATTCATCAAGACGCTTAGTGACGAGCTTCTTTTTAAAGAGAAGCTTCCCGAACAGGAGTTCCTCGTCGATTGCACTATGTTCGACCTCGCGCGCACTGAGGGCGACCTGCTTCCCCTCTAGCAGTTCAGTCTTTCCGGAGTTCATGTGCAGGCCCATGTCATTGAGTGCGCTATTGATCTCAACCTGGGCGCGACGGAGATTGCCAGCGTCCTCACCGAAAAGCCACACATCATCCATCCACCGGACGAAGCTACGCCGCTTACCCGAGTCGTAATCAACCTCGGATGAATGGTGATCCAGAACCTCGTCCAGTTGCGACAGGTAGAGGTTCGCGAGCACAGCTGATGCCTGGAAGCGTTGGGGGATGCCGCTCCGACCGGAGACCTTGGTCCAACTCTTAAGACGAGGCACAAGATGATCGATGATGGGTCGAGCGCTCGCCCGAGTAACTTCGTCCTCGATCTCCTCAATCAACCGATCGACCGGGATACTTGCGAAGCAGGAAACGATATCGGTTTTAAGCGCTACATCGAATTCCCCGGCCAAGAGGGATAAGTAGGAGCGGTAATTTTCCCACTGCTTGTCGTTCGGAGAATACAGGCCCGCCGTCATGCCCTTAACCGGGAGCCGCCAGCCATACGCATTGCGATGCATCCCGCCGATCAACGGCACGCTGAGATGACCAACAAGCGCTTGATAGGCAAGTCGGTCGAGCGGGTCCATCACCATCGCCGGCCGGATGCCGAAGTTCTCCTTTGGGACATCAATCTTGGAGATGGCCCGGACATCAGTGTTTTGTAGGCGCTCCTCTATGAGGTCGCGTCGAGTGGAAACTACCCAGTCCAACTCGGGCCAGCCCCACGGGTCACGGAACCAGTCACCCAGCAAGTCCTGGTGACAGGCGACCAGAGCCCTATCCAGGTCCAGTGATGAGGCCCAAGACACGACGCACCCTCCTCGATCGGGCAAGAGTCCCAATCCTCGCTGAGGCGACCCGGCTTGGCCAGCCACTATTGGGCCGTCTCCGTGCCATCGGGGCCGTCGCTGGGCCGTTTGACGGTGACCAAAGTTGACCAAAGACGACCGGTAGCGCCCGAAGAAACACCAGGCCAGCCGCCATATGACGGCGGCTGGCTTGGTGGGCGACGGACGAGTCGACCTGTACGCCGGATACTGGCTTAGGTGAACAGAGATCTTCCGAAGGTCGTGCTGGAGCTTTGGCGGGCGGATGCGCTCGTTCTGTTCGACTGGCTCCAGGACGTCGACCTGAACGCGGTGCCGATCAGCCATCCGGCTCAGAAGCAGGCGTTGATGGACCTCCTGACCCGCCTAGAGGAAACCGACGTGGCGGAGGCGACGCACGAGGAGATCGACGCGGCGAAGGCAGAGGTCAGCCAAGACATGGGCTGGTGACGGTCGGAGGAGATCGGGCGGAGCTGCCGACAGCAACGCTGACAGCAACTGAACCGGACTGGGGCGACTGTTGCCGGCCGGGCCCGGACGGCCGTCTGAGGTCGTGGACGAGGCTGGACCACGCCGGACGGCGCGCCCAGAACTTACAAGCGAGGGGTCGGGCGGCCGGGGGTGGTGTGGCCAGCAGGTGCCGCCTGTCGTGCATGGTGAGGGGGCCGGCGCGGATACTGGCGGGGTGGTGCAGAAGCAGGCGACGGAGCTGACCCGGTGGACCATTCACGGCGAGCGGGTGGTGGACGACACCCGCCGAGCGCGTCTGAGCATTGCTCAGGTGGAGTTGCCGGACGGGGTTCGTTTCGAGCAGTACGTTATCCGGGCTCCCCGGTCGGCCATGGTCGCCGTACTCGACGATCAGGAGCGCCTGCTGTTGATGCGGCGGCATCGGTTCGTGTTCGACCGGTGGGTGTGGGAGCTGCCCGGTGGCTACGTCGACGACGGCGAGCACCCGGCGCAGTGTGCGGTGCGGGAGGTCGAGGAGGAGACCGGCTGGCGGCCCCAGGCGGTGGAGCCGTTGCTGTCCTTCCAACCGTGGGTCGGGACTGCGGATGCAGAGAATCTGCTGTTCCTGGCCCGGCAGGCCGAGCGCATCGGCGCACCCGTGGACGTGAACGAGGCTGAGCAGGTCGCCTGGATTCCGCTCGACGAGGCGTACGAGCTGGTGTCCCGGGGTGAGATCGTCGGTGCCGGCACGGTAATCGCGGTGCTGGAGCTGGTCGCGCGTAAGGCCCGGGGAGAGCTATAGGGGTCAGCGTCGTGAGCCGAGGGTGGCGTCGATGCGGCCGGTGAAGTGCCGGACGGCGGGTAGCCGCCGGTGCGGGGCGAGTTGGGTTTGCAGGTCGCGGAGGTAGCGGACGGCTCTGGCAGAGCGGAGCTGGGTGGTCAGGGTCAGGGCTTCCGCGCCGATGGTGCAGGCCCGCTCGGGTTCGCCCTGGTGGGCGTGAACGCTGGCGAGTAGGGCGAGGTTGAAGGCTCTGCCTCGGACGTAGCGGTTGTCCATGCGTAGGGATCGGGCGGCGAAGCGTTCGGCGTGGGTGTTGCGGCCGAGGGCGAGGAAGCAGTGGCCGAACTTGGCCGACAGGTACGCCTCGTCGAAGTAGCTGAGCCATTGCGGGTCGGTGCTGCGGTCGGCCCGGTCGAGTGCTTGTTCCGCCTGGTGCAGGGCGGCGGCGCAGGCCCGTTCGTCGTTGGCCTTGGCCAGGGCGTGGGCTTGCATGACGTGGGCTTCGGCGGTCAGGACGGGAACCCCGGCGCGGCGGGCGGTTTGCCCGGCGGCGCGGGCTAGGTCGAGGCCGGTGGCGGTGTGGCCGAGGTAGGTGGCCTGGTGGCTCATCGCGGCGAGGATCTCCGCGCCGAGGCCGTCGTCTCCGGCGGCGTGGGCGAAGTCCAGGGCGAGGGTGAGGTACCGCTGGGCGATGCCGTGTTCGGCGGTGTCGTACGCCTGCCAGCCGGCGAGTTGGGCCAGTTCGGCGGCGGCGCTGAGCAGTCGTTGGCCGGTGGGGTGGTCGTACCGGCCGTTGGTGAGCAGCGGGGTCACCTCCTGGTGGAGGTAGCGGGCGACGGTGCCGCGGGCGTGCCCGCCGCCGTACTGGTTGTCCAGCTGGCGATAGGTCGCGGTCATCGCGCGGATGGTGTCAATCTCGGGTTGACCGACGGCGCTGCGGCCGGGTTGGGTGACCGGGACAGGGTCGGGGGCGGTGAACCAGCGCAGCGCCGGCAGGGTGTAGCCGGCGGAGCTGAAGGCCACCTGCCGGAGTACGTCTCGACGGTTCACGTCACCTCGCCAAAGCTCTGCGGCACTGCGTACGTCGTCTTGCCAGGTCCGGCTGGCCGGCGGTTCGCTGGGCCGACCGGGGGTGAGCCGGCCGGGGTCGGCCGGCGGCGCGGCCTGTCGGGGTGCCAGGCCCATCGTGATCCGCGCATGGTCGGGCATCCGGCAGCCGTCGGCGATCCGCTCCAGGACGTCGATCGAGGTGACCTTGCGTCCGGCCATGATGCGGCTGACGTAGCCCTGTTCCAGCCCGACGGCGGCCCCGATCCGGCTCTGACTCGCCCCGGTGAGACTGGCGATCCAGCGGAACAGCCCGCCGATGTCGCGGGCGGCCAGGGCGGTCAGCACCTCGCCGTGCGACCACGCGTCCCCCGGTATTCGCAGTGGATCGAGCAGCACGGCAGCTCCCAGCGTCGCGTTCCGACTACTCAAGGTGTTCAGGTCGACAGCCTAGGGCGGCCATTCGTGCTGGTCGAGCCGTCCCATGTCACCGTGACATGACCGCTGGCCATAGAGCGGCCCGTCGCCGGGCGGGATGGTCGGCGCATGTCCTTCGATGTCGACAACCCGCCCGTGGAGCCACCCGACAAGTGCCAACACCGCCTGCTGTGGCGGTTGGCCCGCGCCCTCTGGGATGCCCACCGGCCCGACAGCGCCGGCTTCTGCGTGGTCGCCGGCTGCTGGCATGAGAACCAACGCGACCCCTGCCGACTGGCCCGGCTCGCCCAGGAGGGGATGCGAACCGCCTGCGGCGAAGCCACCCCCGCCTCGCCGCCCTGGATCGCCGTCACCCGTGAGCGCCTCGCGGCCGGGGACATCGACCCGGTGGACGCCGTCGCCGAAGCCCTCTGGCACCACCGCCACACCACCAGGTCGGGGTGGTGACCAATGGGCGCCCTCTACACCTCGGCAGCCTTCCGCGAGTACGCCAGAGCACAGGTGGCCCACGCGGACATCCTGCTGACCAAACACGCCGAGTCGGCCCTGAGCCTGTGTCGCTGCGGCCGACTCCACCCCTGCGACGACCACCGCCACTGGCTGGAGATGCGCACCTACTTCAGGCAGTTCCTCGTTGACGAGCAGTACAGCAGCGAAGTACAGCAACCCCACCCACCGAACCCGACCCGGCGCGACCCCAGCACGTTGCATGACCTCGGATGACACCCAATCCGACCGGCCTGCCGAGAGTTCACACCGAAGCGTTCACCCCAGCTCGAACTCAAACCGCTCGTCGTGGCTTAACTCCTGGTCCTCGGCTTCGACGGTGTGCAGGAGGTTGCAAATCTTCTCGAACTTCTGAACCCCAGGGTTCCTCTTGCTGACCCGCCAGTGCGTCCAGACCACCCTGACTGGGCGGGGAACATCCCTGCTCAGCCGGTCCCACAGAGCATCCAAATTCGAACCGTAGTAGGGCCCGAAGTCGAGAGCAGGGTCGAGGAGTCGATGAAGGTCGCCTTCAGCCCGTACCTCACGGCCATCGATTTCGACGAGCACCCGCTCAACTCCTACACCTGGTCGCACGTCGACCGCCCTGAGGCGGCGGCAGCGAGCGCGGACGGTCGGTTGGTCGACTAGATCGGAACTCTGGGTCTACCCGGGGGAGTGGGTTCGTGACGTACACCCCTTTGCCTTGCCGGCCGTCGATTGACCGGCCCCGCTCCTTCATGGATGACGGACTGATGCCGGATGTTGGGTGTCAGGAGTGGGAGGGCGAGGGCATCGGTGAGGACAGCAGGCGCGTGATGCGGTCGTCGACCGCGTTCGTCATTGCCGGGTCGGTTGCGGCGTTGAACGCAGCCTCCTGTAGGGATTTCGGAAAGATCCGCCGGATGCTGTCCGTGTACATCCCTTCTCCCTCTTCCGGCTTCTGATGGGTGACCGGCGGTCCCAGGTGCAGGGCGATCGGCATCGACACGCCGCCGTGCGAGCTGAGGTCGATGCCAGGTCCCTTCCCGATGTCGGCATTTGGGAGGTACGGGCAGAACGCCAGCGTGTAGATCGTGCGGACCTCGTCGATGGTGTCAGCGGAGTCCGGTGCCACCCCGAACACCGAGGCGGCGCAGACCGGCCGTGCATCGGGATGGTGCTCCCCGTCGAAGGTCGGGTCGTGCTCGATTATGTCCACCACGCGCGCTGCCAGCTGCTCGCGGAACGGCTCGGGCAGCTTCGGCGGCTCCTGCACCGACAGCCACCGCAGCACGAAGACGCCGGACGCCACCAGGACTAGCGGGACGAGCACCGCCAGCCCCCACCGTCGGGCGCGTTTTCCATCCACGGGCGTGACACTAAACCACGACGGGATCTTCTGGAGGCCCGCTGGGTCGCCTACAGGCCACCGGCTGCCGGCGGCTGCCGGCGATGCGTGGTCTCGCATGATGGTTGACGAAACGGCGTCGCAGGATGCTTGACGCCAGGTCGAGATCGAATAGTGCTGGTGCGTTGATGGTAGGTGTTATGGCTCGGGTGTGGCGGGCGCGTTGGTGAGGTTGCGCTCGAGTTCGCCTGGCAGGAGTTGCCAGGAGGTGTAGGTCCGGGTGTGGAAGGCTGGGTCGCCTAAACGGGCGATGGTTCGTCCAGCGCGGTGGAATCCGGCAGCGTCATAGTTCATGCGGTTGAAGACGGCGACCCGCCAGCTGGCGCTGGCCCAAGGCGGAAGGGGACTGCCGTCCAGCCGGAATGGCGCCTCGGGCTTGTCGGCGAGGGTGTCGAGTTCCGGTTGGGATGGCATGTGTGTGCCGGTGAAGTCGAGGGCGACGAGGACCGGCGCGACGGAGTGCCGTTCGTCGTCGATGCGGGCTACTCGCAGCAGGGCCAGGTTGCCGTTTGCAGCGCAGTAGCTGAGAACATCACCGGGTTGCAGGTCAGTGACGTGCCGGCTGGGCCGGCGCACCTTCTTGCGCTGCGGCTGGGGGCCGGTCAGTTGTGCACGCGCCTTTTCGAGGACGTCGCGGCGCTTGGCGGCAAGGCGAGGGTTGTCCGACCACCTCGCGAGGTCGGCCCCGCTGTCGATGGCGGCGATGGCGCGGTCGTGAACGGTGGGGTGGAGGCGGCCGAGCTTGGATTGGGTGACGGCCAAGGCCAGCCAGACCGATGTCGCCTCGTCCGGGTCGTCGAGCGCGCCGGCGTAGGAGTCGAGCATCCGTTGCGTGGCCTCGTCGTTGTCCACGCCGTCTTCGAGCATCTCGCGGTATTCATCGCGAACGTCGCATGCCGTGTCGTCGGAGAACAGGCCAGGCCCCCAGGCACCCATGTCACCTTCCCTGCGTTCATGTTTCCGGGCCTGGCCAACCTGCCACAGGTTCTGCCCGCCGTCACCTGGGACTGCGAAACCTGATTCCTGAGACTGCGCCCGTGGTGATCTGGTGCTTCGCCTTTGTGCGGTTCAGGTCAGTCGCGCTGCGGCGGGGGACGGCTTTGATTGGGCTGTCGGCGTCGTAGACGGTGATGGTGTGCTCGTCCAAGGCGACAGTAACGAGCTTGCGGGCGTGGACCTTGCCGACCTGGATGCGTTGCCCCGCGACCTGGATGCTGCCGTTGACCGACACGATCCGCTCGACCGTCGGGGTGGTGGCCGGTGGTGGGACAGGGGAGGCCGGTCGGGCGTCGCGGATGCGGCCGAGTGCGGTGGGCGGTAGTGGGCAGCGCAGGGTGCGGCGCAGTTGCCCGGCCTCGTCGATGACGTGCAGAAGGACGCCGTCGACGCGGACCCAGACCCGTTGACCGGCAAGCGGCATACCGACGCTGATCTGGCGGCCGGCGATGCTGATCCCGCCGCAGGCGTTGACGACCCGGTCGACCTCGACAGCGGTGGCCCCTGCCCTCCGTCGAGGCGTCAACCCGGTGCGGGCAGACATGCGGACGATGCGACCGATCTTCCAAGCCCTTGACGCCTTCGGTGGCATACCGGCCGAGCCAGTTGTGGATCGTCTGCCGCGACACCCCATACCGGGCGGCGACCTCCGTCTTCGGCGTGCCACCCAGGCACTCCATCACGGCGTGAAACCGCTGCTCCATGACGCTCAACTCCGCGAGTCCCACCCGGTGCTCCTCCCGCCTGAGTTACAGACGCAACGAGCACCAGGCCGACCAGGTGTCAAACATCAACCGAGGCCGCCGTGTCAACCACCAACCGGATTCGGACAAGCGGCTGCCGGCGTGTCGCTCGGCGTGTCGCTCGGTGGGTGTGAGAACTTTCTGTACGTGTTCAAGGCGGCCCTGAACGGGCCGCACGCGCCGCCGCCAGGGCGCGCGGCCTGCACTCCGCTGACGCTCCGTTCCGGCCACGCAGGACGCCCGGCG
>NZ_JBFAID010000099.1:0-10287 GCF_040654475.1 Micromonospora sp. NPDC050686 | reverse complement strand
CCCGCAGGCGGCGACCGAGAGCAACCCGTTCGCCGGCAAGGCCAACAGCGGCGCCACCTGGACCAACGACATCAGCCACGGCGAACTGATCCGCAGCAACGCCGACCAGACCATGACCGTCGACCCCTGCAACCTCCGGCTGCTCTACCAGGGGCGTTCCCCCAACTCCGGCGGCGACTACGGCCTGCTGCCGTACCGGCCGGGCCTGCTCACCCTGCAACGCTGACCGTATGACGACAACGGCGGGCCCGGCGCGACGCGCCGGGCCCGCCGCGCGTCACGTGGACAGCCACTTCGGCCGGCATGCAACGGACCCGACGGCGATTCCGTATGAGAGGTGTCCGAGTGGCAAGCGGGGACGAGGAGAGGTGGGTGGCCCGTGACGCGGCCTTCCGAACGGGATCGCGAGTTCACCGAGTTCGTGACGGCCCGGCGCACCGCACTGGTGCGCGTGGCGACACTGTTGGTCTCCGGTGATCTGGCCAAGGCCGAGGACGTCGTCCAGACGGCGTTGACCCGCCTGTACCTGGCCTGGCCGAGGGTGCGGCCGGACACGGTGGACGCGTACGCGCGGCGATGCGTGGTGAACGCGGCCACGGACGAGCGCCGCAGCCTGTTCCGTCGGCGGGAGCAGGTGCGGGCGCAGTTGCCCGACGTGGCCACCGTCGATGCCCCGGACGGGGACGAGACGCAGGTCCTGGCGCTGCTGGCCACCCTGCCGACGAGCATGCGGACCGCGGTGGTGCTGCGGTACGTCGAAGGGCTCAGCGTCGCCGAGACCGCCGATGCCATGCGGTGCAGCGAGGGCAACGTCAAGAGCCAGAGCGCCCGAGGGCTGGAGCGGCTACGGGCGATCTTCCCCGCCCAGGTGCACCACTTCGCCTGATCGATCCTGACCCCCGCCCGAGTGAAGGAGCACTGACATGCCAGACGTGATGGACGTCCTGCGGAACCTCCCGCATCGCGTGACGCCCGACCAGACCGGCGCGGATGTCGTCGCCCGCGACGTGGCCCGGGGACAGCGCGCCCTGACCCGCCGTCGGCGGCAGCGACTCGCGGTCTCCGGCGCGGCCGTCGCCGCCGTCGTCGCCGTGGCGCTGGGTGCCGCCCAGCTCGGCCAGCCCGGCGGCGCCACGGCCCCGGTCGCGCAGGGGCCCGGCACGACGGCGCCGCAGTCGCGGCTGCGGCTCGTCGCCTACACCGGCACCCAGCCGGTCGGCTTCGAGGTGAGTACCGTGCCGGAGGGCTGGCAGGTGGTCGCGTCGGACCGGAGCGCGTTCGTGGTGTCCCCGCCCGGCCAGGACCCGGCCCCGCCGATTCCCCCGGGGGGCGCCGTCAGCTTCGAGGGCCGGATCCTGGTGTCCCTGCAAGGTCTGTCCCACCTTCCCGCCGAGTCGCCCGTGACGACTGTCGACATCAACGGGCGGGCGGGTCAGCTGGGCTTCCCCGGGGAGGCGGAGGGCAAGCTGTCCGCCACCCGGTGGCTGATCTTCCCGGACGCCGCGGGCCGGCGGGTCCTGGTGCAGGTTCCCGGGGAGTTGGGCCTCAGCGAGGACCAGATCGTCCGCTTCGCGGAGGGCATCGTCGTCACCGACGAGGCGGAGGCCGTGCACGGCTGATCCACCAGCTGCGACGAGGCCGTATGGACGCTCCGGCGTCGGTGCGGTCTCGCCTGGTCACCGAAGCGGCCGCGGCAACGACCGCCCGGCCGGCTCACCCGAATCGATTCCTGGCTGGCTCCCACTGGGCGTACCTGCCGACGGTGCCGGCCGAAAACCGCCAGACTCGACCCCCGACAAGCGGTTCGCTGGGCCCATGACCAACTCGTACGAGGACCAGGCTCGGCGCTTCCGCTTGCTGCACCGCCCCGGCGAACCGCTGGTGCTGCCCAACGCCTGGGACGCCGCGAGCGCCCGGCTGATCGAGCAGGCCGGGGCGACCGCCATCGCCACCACCAGCGCCGCGGTCGCCTGGAGCGTGGGCGCGGGCGACGGCGGGGCGCTGGGCCGGGAACGGGCCCTCGACCTGATCGCACGGGTGACCGCCGCGGTCGACGTGCCGGTCACCGCCGACATCGAGGACGGGTACGCGGCCGATCCCGCCGGGGTCACCGGGACGATCCGCCAGGTGCTGGACGCCGGAGCGGCGGGGGTGAACCTGGAGGACGGCCCGCGGCCGGCCGCCGAGCACGCGGAACGGATCGCGGCGGCCCGGAAGACCGCCGGCCCGGCGCTGTTCGTCAACGCCCGGATCGACACGTACCTGCTGGCCCTCGGCGACCCCGCGACCCGGCTGCGCGACACGCTGGACCGGGCGGTGGCCTACGTCGCCGCCGGCGCGGACGGGATCTTCGTCCCCGGCGTGGCGGACCCCGACACGATCGCGGCGCTCGCCGCCGGGATCCCGGTGCCGCTGAACGTCATGGCCGGGCCGGGCGCACCGTCGGTCGGTGAACTGGCCGGCCTGGGCGTCGTCCGGATCAGCGTCGGCCCGGCGATCGCGCTGGCCGCGTACGCGGCGACGCGGCGGGCCACCCGGGAGCTGCTGGCCGCCGGCACCTACCGGGGGCTCGACGGCGCCCTGGACTTCGCCGAACTCGACGGGCTGATGGCGGAGCGCCCCGCCGTGCCCCGCTGACCGCCACCGCCGGACGGCCCCTCCGCGCTGAGGTGGAGGGACCGCCCGGCGCCCCGGTCAGGAGACCTTGAAACTGCGGGTGACGCTGTAGCCGGCCAGGTGGTCGGTGTCGGCCGGCTTGTGGACCCGGTAGGTGTAGGTGCCCCGCGCGGAGGGCTTGATGGCGAACGAGTAGCCACTCGTCGACGACAGCGTCCGGTTGGCCACCGTGGTCCACCGGCCGTTGACGTACCGCTGCAGGTAGACGTACTTCCCGGCGTGCGACGGAGAGACCTTGCCGGACAGCGTGACCGATCCGCCGAGGGCGACGGACGTCCTCGACAGCGACGCCGAGATGGTGGTCTTCACCCCCACCGTGCGCAGCGCGCTCTCCGAACCCTGGTAGGTGACGGAGTTGCGGTAGACCCACTTGTAGTCGAGGCTCCACGACGGCTTGTGGCTGTAGGCCAGGTTGCCGTAGCTGTTGCTGGTCGCGGTGGCGATCAGCGTCCAGGCGGTGCTGCCCTTGCGCCGGCCGTACAGCTGCACCGACGCGCCGCCGATCGCGGCGCCGGTGTCGGCGCGGACCAGCTTCCCGGTGACCGTCACCGCCGAGCCGTAGGCGAGCGCGGTGACGTTGCTGCCGATCGTGGCCCGGGTGCCGGTCAGCCGCACCGAGGGCGCGACCGTGCTGTACCGGCCGCCGCGGTCCTTCACCCAGACCCGGAAGGTGTACGTGGTGCCCGACGCCAACCCGGTCGCCGTCACGCTCCGGCCGGTGCCCGCGTACACCGCGGTGCCCGAGGTCGGCGAGGACGGCGCGGTGGTGCCGGTGGCCCGCCGCACGATCACCTGACTGAGGTCCAGGATGGACGGCAACGTCCACGACAGCGCGGCCGAGCCGACCCCGCCGGTCGCCTTGAGGTTCGTCACCGGCGGCGGGGGCAGGGCCTCGACCTTGAAGCCGTACCCGGTGCTCATCGACCGGACGCCGCCGGCGGTGACGCTGCGGACGAGCAACTGGTGAGTCCCGGCGGCCGGCGGCGTCCAGGTCAACTTCGCGGTCCCGTCGCTCTGCGCGGCGATCGAGGTGTACGCTGAATCGTTGACCGAGTACTCGTACCGGGTCGTGCCGGGCAGGCGCGGGCTGAAGGTGAAGACGCCCGGGGCGAGCCGGCCGACGCCGTCCTCCGGGAACTCGGTCGAGGTGACGCGGGGACGGTCCGTGACGGTCCACCCCACGGCATTCCCGTCCGTGGTCACCCCGGCGGCATTACGGGCGACGACGGAGACGTAGTGCTGACCGGCCTTCGGCGCGGTGTAGGTGAACGTGGCGCTGCCGTCCGCCGCCGCCTTGATCACCCGCTTCGTCGCCGGGTCCCAGTCGAGCACGGCCTCGTACTCGACCGGCTTCACCATCCGGGTACGGGCCGTGAAGGTCGCCGGCGTACCGAAGTCGACGCCGCCGCTGCGGGTCACCGTCGGCCAGGCCCCGTCGACGGAGAGCCGGGTGTAGCGCGGCTCGGACAGGTGGCCGTCCGCGCTGCGGCTCTGCACGTACAGGCCGTCGAGGCGGGTGGCGGTGGCCGTCCAGGTGAGGTCGGCGGTCCCGTCGGTGCGAGCCGGCAAGGTCGCCTTCTCGACGGGCTCGGCGCCCGTGTCGTCGAAGTACTTCGGCCAGTAGAGGTAGGCCCGCACGTTCGGCGCCCGGGGCGTGAGGCGGAAGGTGTGCGACGAGCCGATCAGCACCACCGGGCCGCCGGTGTCACCGGTGTCATCGGTGACCCTCGGGCCGTCGTCGACCAGGAACGGGTAGGCGCGGTCGGCGTGCGCCGTGCCGTCACGGGTGACGCTGTGGACGTACAGCGTCTGCCGGCCGGCGCGGGTGGGGGCGATCATCGCGGTCGCCGTGCCGTCCGCCTTCGCCGGCACCGTGCCCGACGGCCCGTCCTGGTCGATGCGCCACGCGAACGACGCCGTGTCGGCGAGCCCGGACCTCAGCTCGAACGCGCCGGGCACCCCGACGTTGTAGTCCAGGTTCGCATCTCCCCAGTCGCGGTAGTCGGAGGAGTAGACCGAGGGCCGGGTCTCCCGGACATGGAACTCGTGGCGGGCGGCCGGTGAGTGGTTGCCGGCGCGGTCGACGGCGTACACGGTGAGGGAGTGGTAACTGGCGGCGCGGGGCGTCCACCGGACGCTCGCCGGACCGCCGAGCCGCTCGGCGGCCACCGTCGCCTCCACCGTCTCGTTCCACAGCTCGCCCGAGTAGAGCTGGTAGCGGTAGCTGACGGTGTCGTCGGACGCCGGGGTGAAGGTGAACGTGCCGGGGACGCCGACCGCGCCGTGGGCGTCGTCCCAGCTACCCGCGGGATATTCGGCGGAGGCGACGGTCGGCGCCGGGCCGCCGCTGCGGTCCACGGTGAAGTGGCAGGTGCCGCTCCACGGCGAGGCGTCCGCGCCGTCGAGGACCCGCACCCGCCAGGCGTACGTGACGCCGTCGAGCTGCTTGGACGGGTCCTCGAGCTGGACGTAGACCTGGTCGCTCTGCTCGCCGACATCGCGCAGCCACTGCTGCGGGTGCGCCGGGTCGGCGACGTCCCACACCTGGAAGTCGGCCCGTGGCGCGGCACCGGCCCCCGTACGGTCGAAGGTGCCCCGCAGCACCACGGCCTGGGCGTCGTTGAGCAGAACCGGGCTCAGGTACGGCCCGGGCTCGGCGGTGGCGCACGGCTGGCCGGCCGTGGTGAGACCGGCCGGTGCCGGCACCGCCGCGGCGGCCGGCGCGGCCGCCGGCCCCACCGCCGCCGCGCAGCCGAGCACAGACGCGGTGACCAGCGAAACCGTCCGCCGGCCAGCGCGCGAGAGAAGCTTCATTCGTCTCCCCAAGGTGGACGGGCGTGATGATCGCCCGGCGTAGAGGATCGCATGCCGGGACGGTTCGCGCGGGCCGGTCACATCCGTTCCGGGGTGCGGATGCCCAGCAGGTCTAGCCCCTGCCGCAGCACCCGCGCGGTCAGGTCGGCCAGCAGCAGCCGGCCGTCCCGCACCGGCTGTTCGGCCCGCAGCACCGGGCACCGCTCGTAGAAGGCGTTGAAGGTGGTGGCCAGCCGGTACAGGTAGCCGGCCAGGTGATGGAACTCCAGCGTGCGCTCCACCTCGGCGACCACCGCCGCGAAGCCGGCCAGCTCGAACGCCAGCGCCCGCTCGGCCGGCTCGGCCAGTGGCACCGGAGCGTCCGGGCGGGCCGCCTCGCCGGCCCGCCGGAAGATCGACCGGATCCGCGAGTACGCGTACTGGAGGTAGGGCGCGGTGTTCCCGTCCAGGGACAGCATCCGCTCCCAGTCCAGCACGTGGTCGCGGTGCCGGTCGCTGGCCAGGTCGGCGTACTTCACCGCCCCGATCCCCACTGCCCGGCCCACCTCTGCCGCCTCGGCCTCGTCCAGCTCCGGGTTCCGCTCCCGGGTCAGCGCGGTGGCCCGGGACACCGCCTCCTCCAGCAGCGCCACCAGCTTCACCGACCCGCCCGTCCGGCTGCGCAGCATCCGCCCGTCGGCACCCAGGATCGAACCGAACCCGACGTGTTCCGCCCGGGCCGGCGGGGCGAGCCAGCCGGCCTGCCGGGCGACCGCGAACACCATCTCGAAGTGCCGCCGCTGCGGCAGGCCGACCACGTACACCAGCCGGGTCGCGCCCAGTTCCCCGGTCCGCCGCCGGAGCGCCGCCAGGTCGGTCGCCGGGTAGCCGTACCCGCCGTCGGACTTGCGGACGATCAGCGGCAGCGGTGCCCCGTCCCGCCCCACCTGCCCGGCCGGGAAGACGCAGGCGGCCCCCGCGCTCTCCCGCAGCAGGCCGAGCCGGTCCAACTCGTCGACCACCGGGGCGAGCAGGTGGTGGTAGCTGCTCTCACCCCGGAAGTCCCGCGCGGTGAGGGTGACGTCCAGCAGGTCGTAGACGGTGAGGAAATAGCGTTCGGACTGCTTCACCAGCAGCCGCCACAGCCGCAGCGTGGTCGCGTCGCCGCCCTGCAACGCCACCACCCGCCGCCGGGACCGGTCCCGAAACCGCTCGTCGGCGTCGAACTTCGCCCGCGCGGCCTGGTAGAACGAGTCCAGGTCGCCCATCGACAGCTCCTCGGCCGCCTCGGCCTCCCCCAGGTCGACCAGGTGCTCGATGAGCATGCCGAACGGCGTACCCCAGTCGCCCAGGTGGTTGGCCCGCACCACCCGGTGCCCCCGCCACTCCAGCAGCCGGGCCACCGCGTCGCCGATCACCGTCGACCGCAGGTGCCCGACGTGCATCTCCTTGGCCACGTTCGGCGCCGAGTAGTCGACCACCACGGTCTCCGGCCGGGCGACGGCCGGCACCCCGAGCCGCGGATCCCCGGCGAGCGCGGTGACCATCCGGGCCAGCGCGGCGTCGGAGATCGTCAGGTTGACGAAGCCCGGCCCGGACACCTCCGCGACCGCGCACAGGTCGTCGAGCTCCGCGCGGTCCAGGACCGCCGCGGCGATCTCCCGGGGCGGCCGACCGAGGCGACGGGCCAGCGCCAACGCCGCGTCGGACTGGAAGTCCGCGCGCTGCGAGCGCCGGACCACCGGGTCGACCGGGCCACCGGCCACGGCCGCGAACGCCGGCGCCAGCCGGTCGGTGAGCAGCTTTTCACAATCCATCGGTACGCCGATCTCGTTCGGATCCGTCTCGCGGATCTCCAACTTCGGATGCGGGCGGACCGAGGGCGTACGGCGGTGACCGGCGGCTCGATCCGCCGGTCGCAGGAGAGGGTGCTCAGCGCAGGCGGTCGGGGGACCGCCGGCGTCGCAGCGCGCCGAGCTGGACGTCGGGGGACGTCGGCAGGTGCGGCTGCGGGCTGGTCATGGTGACAGCCTAGCCGCCCGGTCCGGGGACGGCGCAAGGCCGTACCCGGACCGGGCGGCCGGCGTACGCGGATCGTCAGGCCGGCGTGACGGTGGACTTGCGGTACCGCTCGGCCCGCCGCCGGATCTGGGTGTACGTGCCGGTCAGGCCCATCGCCCGGCGGGCCTCGACGAGCGTGCGGCGCACCTCGTCGCGGGTCCGTTCGGTGCCGGTGTGGATCAGCTCGTCGACCAGGCCGGGCCGGTCCTCGAACCGGGCCCGCCGCTCCCGGATCGGGTCGAGGAAGCGGTTGAGGGCGACCACGAGGGCTTCCTTGACCTCGACGTCGCCGACCCGGCCGGCCCGGTAGCGCGCCTTCAGCTCCGCGACCTGCGCCCGGTCCGGATTGAACACGTCATGGTACGCGAAGACCGGGTTCCCCTCCACCGTGCCGGGCACGTCGGCCCGGACCCGGTTCGGGTCGGTGTACATGCCCAGCACCTTCCGACGCACGGTGGCGGCGTCGTCGGCGAGCGCGATGGCGTTGCCCCGGCTCTTGCTCATCTTGCCCGAGCCGTCCGTGCCGACCAGCGTGGGTGTCTCCGACATGATCAGCTCGGGGACCGGGAAGACCTCGCCGTAGAGGTGGTTGAAGCGCCGGGCGATCTCCCGGGTCACCTCGACGTGCGCCGCGTTGTCCTTGCCGACCGGCACGACCTGCCCCTTCACGCACAGGATGTCGGCGGCCTGGAGGACCGGGTAGCCGAGCAGGCCGTACGGCATCTCCTCCCGGCCGGCGTCCCGGGCCATCTCCTTGAGCGAGGGGACCCGTTCCAGCCGGGGCACGGTGACCAGGTTCTGGAACAGCGTGTTCAGGTCGCCGACCTCGGGGAGGGCCGACTGGAGGTAGAAGGTGGCCCGGTCCGGCTCGACGCCGGCGGCGAGGACGTCGGTGACCATCTCGCGGGCGTTGTGGGCGACCCGCTCGACGTCCTCCCGGGTGTTCCGGGTGGTCAGCATGTGCAGGTCGGCGATGATGAAGAAGCTCTCGTACCGCTGGTGCAGCCGCACCCGGTTGGCGATGCTGCCGACGAGGTGGCCGAGGTGCAGCCGCCCGGTGGGGCGGTCACCGGTGAGCATCCGTGCTGCGGACATGGTCGTACGCCTTTCGGGTGGGACGGTGAGTGGGGCGCGCGGGCGCGCGGGAAGCGACCCGGGCTGGACCCGGATCGGCGGAATCAGCTCGTCAGAACGAGCGCCGCCATCGCCCGCCGGCGCGGAACCGCAGCCCACCGGCACGAAGGACGTCGAGGATCTGCTCCCGACCGTCGCGGGGACGGCCCGGGAGGATCGGAACGGCAGCCGCCCGGAGACCGTTCACGGTCTCCGGGGCGCAGTTGCTCGGCCGGACCATGCCTGACACCGTAGCCGCTCCGCGGCTCACGGCTCAGCCCTGTCGGTAGCTCTCCTCGTAGTAGCTGCCGACCTGGTGCCGGTAGTCGGACCGGGCGAACTCGTCCGGATCGAAGGCCGGTGAGTTCTTGACCTGCTCCCGGGTGCGGTCCACGTGGACGGCCCGCTCCAGGTGGTCGACGCGGTCGACCGTGCCCGCCGGCAGCAGCACCTTCCGGCCGAAGATCCACGGACCGGTGTCCACCACCAGGTAGCGGGCGTCCGCCTCGTCGCTCGCCTGGTCGATCGAGCCGATCCGGCCGTCGGTCGCCTCCACCCGGTAACCAACCAGGTCCACCGGGGTGCCCGGGCCGGCAGCGTCGGGGCCGTCGGAGCCGTCCGCCCGCTGCGCCGGCACGTCGCCCGGCCTGGTCTGGTCGTAGCCGCCGGCGAGTGCGGACGGGTCCCGCCAGACCCACGGATTGAACGGTTGCATGATGACCTACCTTCCAGTCGTCGTCCTGGGCTTGGAACAGTGCCCGGCCGGCGAAAACCGGAAACAACCGGTCGCGCCGGCGCCGCTGGCATACTGGCCAGCCATGGTGCTGTCGCGTGGCTGGTCGCTCTTCCTGGTCGGAGTCGGCGTGTGGACGTGGGTGATCTGGCCGAGGTTCGCAGTGGCCATCTGGAACGACCCGCGCGCCTGGTCCGCCGGAGCGGTCGGCGCGGGCACGCCGACCGGGTTCGGCTGGGTGCACGCCCTGCTGATCGCCGCCTCCCTCGCCATCGGCACCACGGTCGGCGTGCTCGGCGTACGCGGATGGCGCTCCGCGCGACGTCTCCACGCCTGACGGCGGGCGGCAAGGCAGGATCGTGACCAGGAAAGATAGCGCTGCGCAGATGGTGTGACGCGGGCCGCTACCCACGGATTTGACGTTCAAACCCGCAGACGCGTAACTTTCTCTCTGCCAGCGCGGAACGGGGCAAACGGGACGAGAGCCCGGGAACGCCGAACCGAAACTGGCACCGGGTCAGACAGGGGCACAGTTCCTGCCGGACCCGGACGGGCGGGGCTCGCCGGACACGCCGCAGGGCGGATTTGGCAGAGCGGAACCGACCGGGTAACGTTGTCGACCGGCAGCGCACCGGGCGAGCTCGCGGAAGATCGCGACGGCCGGGCTGCCAATCCGATGATCAAGCGCGGTGGTTCGCCACTGTGCGTGCTCAGCGGCGCCAACCCGTACGAAGCACGACAGACCGGGACACACGGTTTGACACGGCGGAGACGGTGAGGTAACGTAGTAAAAGTGCCCGGCGCGAGAGCGGCGGACATGGTGGACGAGTTGCCCCGGATGGGGTCCTGCGGTTGTGGGGCTTCGGATGGTGTGTGGTTGTTCTTTGAGAACTCAACAGGGTGCTATTGAT
>NZ_JBFAID010000098.1:0-10402 GCF_040654475.1 Micromonospora sp. NPDC050686 | reverse complement strand
TACCACCGGATCATGCACGACTTCCCCGACATACTACGGACCGTCACCATGCTGGAGATCTATCGAGCCTGGGGATGACTTCTGAATGACCTTCCTGGATAAGCGGCAACGTGGGGAGGTAGCCGGCGGTTCATCCGCCTGCCTCCAGCCGGAACGCGAGGCGGCGGGGCGCCTGCACGCGATAGCTATCCGTCACCAGCTCGGCAACCTCGACCCAGTCCGTCTCGTCGTCCAGCACCATTCCCACGACATTCACTGCCCAGTCGGCCCGGAAGAACGGAGGGCCGGCATGCGCCAGTGCGGCCAACTCCCCCGGCGGCACCCGGAAGGTCATCAGGATGGCCGGATCGTCTATATCGATGTACGCCGACCCCCTCCCGTCGGTGGTGTAGACGTGCAGGAACGTCCGCCGGCGAATCCGCCACCGCAGGCCGATCCACGCCGGCTCCTCGTACGCCTCGGGCAGTTCCCCGCAGATCACCCGGAGCCGGCCCACAACGGCGGGTGGAACGTCCGCGATGTCGCTCATCCGTACCTCCCGCGCCCATCCTGCCCGACGGGTAGGACATCAGCACATCAGAGGTCTCCGGGTCCTCGGTCATGGTCTTTCTGCTGGTAGGTGCAGGGGTCCGGGGTCAGGTTGTCAGTGGTAGCAGGGTGAGGCGCTGCCAGCAGAGCTGGAACGCGTCGGCCCAGGGCCAGGTGTCGGGGATCGACAGCACGCGGCGGCGGGCGTGGGTGGGTGGCGAGTTTCGCGGGTAGGTGCAGGAGCCGGTAGCGCAGGGTGCCGGGTTCGGCGTGGGCGAGGTCCGGCTGGTCGTGCAGGCCGAGCAGCCTCATCCACACGGTCAGGTCGGCGGCGATGTTGCAGGTCAGGACCCGGCCTTGGTTGACCGTCCAGGCTTTCGAGGGCAGGTTGCGCAGGCCCATCGCCTTGATCCCATTCGAACAAGCTGCTGGCAGATTGCGACGGGTGATGCTACGCGCGGATGAGGCTCGGAAGGGGCTACCAGTGGGGGATCGGAGTTGATTCCCCCTCGTTTACCCCTCGAAAACGATGCAAGGACGTGCCAAGAAGTGAAAGCGGTTCGACGCCGCCAGGTGAAGTTTTCTCAGGTAGATGGCAATGCATGACAAGCCGTGATAGGACCGGAACCCTCATGATCCAGTACAAGGGGTGTCGGTTCGAATCCAGATGACCCGATTCAAGGTCGAGGGCTGGCCCAAACCTCGGGTCAGCCCTCGACGCTGTACCGGACGGGTCCCCGTTAGCGGCCCGGGGGGCCCGGGAACCCGCGCAGTCCGGGTAGGGTGGCCGTCAACCGATCGGGATGGCGCCAACAACGCGCAGCCCGAGGTGGGCATCGGTTTGTGTCGATCCTGGCACACGAACCGATCACCAACGACATCCCCAGCCGGTTGTCGCTCGCTACTGGGGCACCAGTTGCAGGTCATCTCTGATGACGACCATGGATGTCCGGATGCCGTCGCCCTTCGGACACCAAAACTTGGTGGAGTTCCACCGATCCTGAGTCGGACTCGGTTCCGCACTGGTGCGCGAACGGCATACCTGCCGTAACCAATGATCACTGGCGTCGGCGCGCCGTACCTGGCGCCCGGCGCACCGTGGCGCATGGCCGGTTGGACCGGCCATGACACCCCCACCGCCGCGACCGCGAGCAGCTCATCGGCGCGCTCATCCCGGCCCCGCTTCCGGGCAGACCGCGACCCCGTCCGGCGCCGATGCCGGCGCTGCCCGCACCACGCCCGCCAGCAGACGCCTCACCGGACAAGGTCCTGGCCGGTATGGCTTGCCCGGACCGTTCCGGCCGGGTGACCGAACGCGGCCTGCTGCGCGCGCTCGGCTGGCCGCCATGACCGGCCAACCACACCCACTCGCTGGCGCTGCGGACCGCGCCTCCCGGGCGTGACGGCCACCGGAAACTGCCAGCCGCAGAATCGCCAGTCCGTTCTCGTTCGGCTGCCGCCAACTCACGGTGTGCGGATGTAGTCACGGCCCGCTGCCTGTTGGTCACGCGGCGCTTGGGGTCGAGGCCCCCCGCTGTTGTCCACGTGGTGGTCGCGGACCCATGCGCATCATGGTCGCCGTCTTCTGCATCTTCGCCACCCTGTCGATCGTCGAGTTCAAACAACTCGGCGTGGGACTCGCCGCCGCGATCCTGATCGACGCCACGATCATCCGCGCGGTTGTCCTGCCGTCCCTCATGCGACTGCTCGGCGACGCGAACTGGTGGGCCCCGCGGTTCCTCACCGGCCACCGCAGGACCGATGTCACACAGCGCGGCAGCGACG
This sequence comes from Micromonospora sp. NPDC050686, assembly GCF_040654475.1. Lineage (NCBI taxonomy): Bacteria > Bacillati > Actinomycetota > Actinomycetes > Micromonosporales > Micromonosporaceae > Micromonospora > Micromonospora sp. NPDC050686. The sequence continues at coordinate 8,089 of NZ_JBFAID010000098.1, read as the reverse complement.
CCGACACGCAGGTCATCATGATCGCCGGTGACCGGTAGCTAGGTTGGGTGGGCGGCCGGGCACGCGGGTGCTCGTGACCGCCCGCCATTGACCTGAGACGACATGAGCTACGAAGGGAGGCCCTGGTGGCAGAGCGCGCGACGCACGGTCGGCGGTCGTGGATCGGTGCCGTGGCCCGGTGGAGCCGACCGGTGGCGGGCGTGGCGATCGGCGTCCTCACCGCTGCGGCCGAGGTGCTGTTCCTGCTCCTCGCCGGGCTCGCGGTGATCGCGGTCTCGCCAGCGCCAGCGGCCCGCCGCCGCATCGGCACCACCATCGTCCGGTACGCCCGACGCATAGCCGAGTGGGAGCGGCGCCGGCTGGCCGGCATCGCCTCGGAACCACCCCCGCCCCCGGTCCGCGCGAGCGGACCGCGCGTGCTCGGCTACCTCGCCGCCCGGCTCCTACCGGCGGCGCTCGGCGTGCTCACCGTCGGCCTGCTCGTGGTCGGCGCCGTGCTTGCCGCCATCGTGGTGCGCTCCTTCGTCGCGGGCACCATGACCATGGCCGGCTTCCTGCTACAACTGCTCATCGGGGCGGCCCTGCTGGTCGTGAACCTGCAGGCGATAGCCAGCGTGGCCACACTGGACCGGTGGCAGGCCCGCAGGCTGCTCGAATCCAACACGCGCCAGGCGTTGGAGCGGCGAATCAGCGAACTGGCCGTCAGCCGGGCCGGCGTCATCGCCGCGGTCGACGCCGAGCGCCAACGCATCGAACGCGACCTGCACGACGGGCTACAACAACACCTCGTCGCACTCGGCATGCTGCTCGGCCGGGCGCGCCGCAGCCGCGACCCCGACAAGGCGCGCGAACTTCTCGCCCAGGCGCACGAGGACGCCCAACGTGCCGTCGACGACCTGCGGGACGTGGCCTGGCGGGTCTACCCCTCCGCACTCGACCACACCACCCTGGACGAGGTGCTGAGCATGGTGGCGCAACGATCGACGACCCCCGTCAAGATCAGCTACGACGTGCCCGTCCGGCCCGCCCGACCGATCGAGACTGTGCTGTACTTCGTCGCCTGCGAAGCGATCACCAACGCCACCAAACACGCCCGGGCTACCCTGATCATCATCGAGATCGAGGCCCGGGACACGACAATCGAGATGCGCGTACGCGACGACGGCATCGGCGGCGCCGACCCGCACGGCAGCGGCCTGCAGGGGCTCGCCCGCCGGGTCACGGCGCTGGATGGCCAGTTTGCCGTGCACAGCCCACCCGGTGGCCCCACGACGATCCGAGCGGAACTGCCGTGCGCATAGTCCTCGCCGAAGACTCCACCCTGCTCCGCGAAGGGCTGGCCCGCCTCCTCGCCGACGAGGGACACCAGGTGCTGGCCGCCGCCGCGGACGCCGACCAGCTCGTCACCGCCGTCGAACAGCACCACCCCGACGTCGTTGTCACCGACGTCCGCATGCCGCCCACCAACACCGACGACGGACTCCGGGCCGCGCTGGAGATCCGGCGCCGCTGGCCCCACATCGCCGTGCTCGTCCTGTCCCAGTACGTTGAGAAACGCTATGCCGCCAAGCTCCTCGCCGATCGCTCCGAAGGCGTCGGCTACGTCCTGAAGGACCGCGTCGCCCAGGTCGAAGACTTCCTCGACGCGCTCGACCGCGTCGCTGCCGGTGCCACAGCGCTCGACCCCGAGGTCGTCCGGCAGCTCATGTCCGCCACGAGCCACAGCCACCCGCTCAGCCGTCTCACCCCTCGGGAACGCGACGTACTGCACCACATGGCCCAGGGGCACACCAACGCCGCCATCGCCGGACGCCTACACGTGTCACAGAGCGCGGTCGAGAAACACATCAACACCATCTTCGACAAGCTCGACCTGTCCCACGCCACCGGCTACAGCCGCCGAGTCCTCGCGATCCTGCAATACCTCGGCTCCTAGCGGACAACCAACAAGGGCCGGGTCGTGCAACCGGGCGGTCGACCAGTACGGGCAGGTTATCGACGTGCTCGTCTCGGCACGTCGCGACGCCGACGCGGCCCGACGGTTCTTCCGACGAGCGCTGTCGACATTGAAGGTGACACCCGCAGAGGTGGTCACCGACGCCGCCGCGGTCTACCCTGCCGTGGTCGACGAGCTGATCCCGTCCGTGTGGCACCAGTACGCACCCTGACCACCGGCACCATCGATCGGCACCCGGGGCCGCTGGGGGCAGCGACAGGTCCGTACGCGTTTCCAGCACGAAGAGTCACATCGACACATATGCCGGTAGATCATTCGATGGGCTCGGTCCACGCCTTCAGGCGGCGCGGTTCGACCCGGTCGACGGAGGGCCAGAGTTGAACCCGCCAATGGTCACCTGGCCTGGTCGAACCCGGCCACCCGCGGGAGACGAACCCCCGGCCGACGACACGCACCGCATAGCGGCCGGCGGGGACTAGGCAGGTGTGCGGCGACATCGTCGGTGAAACGTAGAGCAGCGTGCCGTCGGAATCGATTGTCAGCGAGGCCTCGAAGGCCTCCTCCCACTCGGACAGGTCATCCGGTGCTGCGGTGTTCCAGACCTCGACCCGTAGCGACATCGCAAAGTTGTTCTGATGCGGCGACACGACCACGACTGACCGCCCATCGGAGGCGACACCCGGCCCCGACGTGGCCTCGTCAACCAGTCGGACGTGCGCCTCAACGTCCGCCTCGGTGTCGCCCTGCAAGACGAAGACGCCGTAGTCCAGTTTGACGGTGAGGTCGTGAATCAGGCGAGCGCTCATGAGGCGGCCCTCTCAGCGAGCCTGTCGCCGACAACCGCTGGGCGTGACGGCCAGCCTCGCCGGGTGGCCGACGGCTGGTGCACGCGCCCCAGCTTCGGCCTCCATCGGCAGTACGTCAAGCCCTGTCAGTCGGTCCGGGACCCCTGCTCAGCGGAACGACCTCGGCCGCCGCTACCCCGGTGCGCGACGCACTAGACGTGCGTGATCACGTTCTTGCCGTACGCGCTGAGGGTCTTCTCCTTGTCGTCATGCATGAGGTAGAGGGCGAAGTTGTGGACCCCGATCTCCTTGAGCTCCTGCAGTCGGTCGACGTGGGCCGACTCGGGGCCGAGCAGGCAGAATCGGTCGACGATGGTGTCGGGGACGAAGTCGGTGGATGGATTGCCGGCGCGGCCGTGGTGTGAGTAGTCGTAGCCCTCGCGGCCCGTGATGTAGTCGGTCAGCGCCTTCGGCACTGCGCCGGAGTCGCCGTAGCGGGCGACCAGGTCGGCCACGTGGTTGCCGACCATGCCGCCGAACCAGCGCAGCTGATCCCGTTGGTGTACGAGGTTCGTACCCACGTAGGCGGGGGCGGCCACGCACACCGTGATCGAGTTCGGATCCCGGCCGGCGGCGCTGGCCGCGTCGCGTACCGTGCCGATCGTCCAGCGGGCGATGTCCGTGTCGGCGGTCTGCAGGATGAAGCCGTCGGCCTGCTCGCCGACCAGCCGCAGCGCCTTCGGTCCGTAGGCGGCCATCCAGATCTCCAGCTTGCCGTCACGCACCCACGGGATGCGCACCGGCGTGCCGTGGTGTTCGACCTCGCGTCCCTCGGCCAGTTCCTTGATCACGCGCATGGCGCTTCCAAGGGTGGCCAGGCTCGCCGGCGGTTGACCGATGACTCGGCGGGCCGAGTCGCCGCGGCCGATCCCGCAGACGGTTCGGTTGCCGAACATGTCGTTGAGGGTGGCGAAGAGTGACGCGGTGACCGACCAGTCGCGGGTGCTCGGGTTGGTCACCATCGGTCCGACGATCAGGTGCTTGGTCGCGGCGAGGGCCTGGGAGTAGATGACGAACGGCTCCTGCCACAGCACGCAGGAGTCGAACGTCCACCCGTAGCGGAACCCGTTGTCCTCGGCGGCGGCGAGGCCCGCCACGACGTCGCGAGCCGGCGGGTCGGTCTGCAGTACGGCACCGAATTCCACGGTCAACTCCTCATCAGACCAGGTACTGGCTGAGGTCGCGCTTCAGGAATGTGCCGTGCCCGGCGGCGCCGTGGAAGGCGTTGTCGTCGACGACGATCCGGCCGCGGGACAACACGGTGCAGACCTTCCCGGTCAGCCGCATGCCCTCGTACGCGGAATAGTCCACGTTCATGTGGTGGCTGCCGGCGGAGATGGTCTGCTCGGCCGTCGGGTCGTACACCGTGATGTCCGCGTCCGCGCCAGGGGCGATGACGCCCTTGCGTGGGTAGAGACCGAACATTCGGGCGGGCGTGGTCGAGCTGATCTCGACCCAGCGCGGCAGGGTGATCTCGCCCTTCACGACGCCCTGATAGAGCAGGTCCATCCGATGCTCGACGCCCGGCATCCCGTTGGGGATCTTCGAGAAGTCTCCCCGGCCCAGCTCCTTCTGGTCCTTGAAGCAGAAGGGGCAGTGGTCGGTGGAGACCAGCGACAGGTCGTTGGTGCGTAGGCCCCGCCACAGTTCCGCCTGGTGCTCCTTGGGCCGCAGTGGGGGAGAGGCGACGTACTTCGCGCCCTCGAAGTCAGGCCTGGCCAGGTCGTCCAGCGACAGGAACAGGTACTGCGGGCAGGTCTCGGCGAACACGTTCTGCCCGGTGTCCCGGGCTTGGGTGACCGCGTCGAGGGCGTGCGCGGCGGACAGGTGCACGATGTACAGCGGCGCGCCGGTGACCTTCGCCAGGGTGATCGCCCGGGAGGTCGCCTCGCCTTCCAGCTCGGGCGGCCGGGTCAGCCCGTGCTGTACCGGGTCGGTCCGCCCACTCGCCAGTGCCTGCGCGACGAGCTGGTCGATGGCGATGCCGTTCTCCGCGTGCATCATGACCATCGATCCGGTGTCCCGGGCCTTCTGCATCGCCCGCAGGATCTCCCCGTCCGTGGCGTAGAAGACACCCGGGTAGGCCATGAACATCTTGAAGGTGTTCACGCCCGCGTCGATGCAGGCCTCCATCTCCTTGAGCGACGTGTCGTTGACGTCCGAGACGATCATGTGGAACCCGTAGTCGATCGCGCAGTTGCCGTCGGCCTTGCTGTGCCACTTGTCCAGCGCGGACAGCAGCGACGTTCCCTTGCCCTGCACGGCGAAGTCGATGATCGTGGTCGTGCCGCCCCAGGCCGCCGCGGTCGTCCCGCTCTCGAAGGTGTCGGTCGAGAAGGTGCCCCCGAACGGCATCTCCATGTGGGTGTGGCCGTCGATGCCGCCTGGCACCACGTACTTCCCGGCGGCGTCGATCACCCGCTCGGCGCCGGACGCCCATTGCTGGGCCAGGCCCGAGTCCGGCGCGGCGAGCGCGGCGATCCGCTCGCCCTGCACCAGCACGTCCGCCGGATACTCCCCGGTGGCGTTGACGACTGTTCCGTTGCGGATGACGATGCTCACGGCGTCACCAGCGATTCGTAGGTCTCCGGCCGGCGGTCGCGGTAGAACGCCCACAGGTCGCGCACCTCGGCCAGCCGGTCCATGTCGAGATCCCGGATGACGACCTCTTCTTCGGTGTCCGACGCGGCGTCGCCGACCAGTTGCCCCCGCGGGTCCACGAAGTAGGACTGGCCGTAGAAGTCGTTGTCGCCCAACGGTTCCACGCCGACACGGTTGATCGTGCCGACGTAGTACTCGTTGGCGACCGCGGCGGCCGGCTGCTCGAGGCGCCAGAGGTACTCCGACAGGCCCCGGCTGGTGGCGGAGGGGTTGAAGACGATCTTCGCGCCGGCCAGCCCCAGCGCCCGCCAGCCTTCGGGGAAGTGCCGTTCGTAGCAGATGTAGACGCCGATGCGGCCCACCGCGGTGTCGAACACCGGATAGCCGAGGTTTCCCGGCCGGAAGTAGAACTTCTCCCAGAACCCCTTCACCTGCGGGATGTGGTTCTTGCGGTGCTTGCCGAGGTAGGTGCCGTCGGCGTCGATCACCGCCGCCGTGTTGTAGTAGACCCCCGGTTGTTCCTGCTCGTACATCGGCACGATCAGCACCACACCGTGCTGCTCGGCGATCTCACGCATCAGCGCGGTCGTCGGCCCGTCGGGGATCGCCTCGGTATACGAGTAGTAGTCGGCGTCCTGCACCTGGCAGAAGTATGGACCGTAGAACAACTCCTGCAGGCAGACGACCTGTGCACCCTGCGACGCGGCGCTGCGGATCGCCTCCACCGCGTTCGCGATCATCGACTCCTTGTCGCCGGTCCACTTCTGCTGCACCAGCCCGGCTCGGATGATGGTGCTCATCGGTTCCCCTCCGTTGCGTGAGCGGTGCGCGGCAGCGACAGCGCCAGGTAGACGACGAACGCGCCGACCAGACCGGCGAGCCAGCTGTAGTCGTAGAGCGGCTTGAGCCACGGTATGAGCCCGTCCTCGGGGAACGGCCCCTTGCCTGGTGCGGAGTAGGCGCCACCCACCGCGAGGACCGCGCCGACGACGGTGGCGACGATGGCCGCCCAGTTCCAGCCGCCGGAGAACCAGTACCGGCCCTCGGGACGGTAGAGGGCGGGCAACTGCAGGCGCGTGCGGCTGCGGACCCAGTATCCGGCGATGAGCACCCCGGCGACGGCGCCGAGCAGGCCGCCGTAGAACCCGAGCCACACGAAGATGTAGATGTTGGGGTCCTGCACCAGCCGCCACGGCTGGATCAGGATGCCCAGCACGCCGGTGATCAGCCCTCCGGTCCGGAAGTTGACCAGTCGGGGTGCGGCGTTGGAAAAGTCGTACGCCGGGCTGACCGTGTTCGCAGCGACGTTCACCGACAGCGTCGCGACCACGATCGTGAACAGGCCCAGCGCGACGACCAGCGGGTTCTCGAACTTGGCGGCGAGCTGGATGGGGTCCCAGATCGCCTCGCCGTAGATCACGGCCGTGCCTGAGGTGATCATGATCGACAGGATGGCGAAGAACGACATCGTCGTGGGTAGGCCGAGGACCTGGCCATACGCCTGCTGCCGCTGGCTACCGCCGAACCGGGTGAAGTCGGGGATGTTCAGCGACAGGGTCGCCCAGAACGCGATCATCGCCATCAGGGATGGTGCGAACAGCTTCCAGAAGTCGGCGCCCCAGCCCAGCTTCGACGGCTCGGACAGGATCGGACCGAGCCCGCCGGCCTCGACCACGACCCAGATCAGTAGGGCGACGGCCACCACGATGACGAACGGCGCCGCCCAGTTCTCGAAGCGTCGCAGGGTGTCCATGCCCCGCCAGATGATCACCATCTCGATCACCCAGAACAGGAAGAAGGAGGCCCACAGCGTCCACGGGTAGTCCATGATCCGCGCCGCGTCGACCCACCAGGAGCCCAGCAGTTTCCCGGCGATCGCGTAGATCGCCTCACCGCCGATCCAGGTCTGGATGCCGAACCAGCCGCAGGCGATGAACGCGCGCAGCAGAGCCGCGAGGTTGGCGCCGCGAACTCCGTAGAACGCACGGGCGAAGACCGGGAACGGAATTCCGTACTTGGTGCCCGCGTGGCTGTTCAACAGCATCGGGATCAGGACGAGCAGGTTGCCCAACGTGATCGTGAGGAACGCCTGCACCCAGTTCATACCGAGCTGAATGAGCCCGGCCGCGAGCAGGTAGGTGGGGATGTTGTGCGCCATGCCGATCCACAGCGCCGCGAAGTTGTACGTGTTCCAGGTGCGCTTCTCGATCGGCACCGGAGCGAGCTCGTCGTTGAAGTAGCGGCTGTCGGCGATCGTGGAGAAGTCGCGCAACTCGACGCGCCCGTCCGGATGGGTGATCTGCGTGCCGGGTTCGACCGCGGTGGTTTCGGCCGGGGGCAGGGGTTCGACGGCCATCGGTCACCTCCTGTTACGCTGCCGCAACACTGGCCGACCAACCCGGCTCACGCGCTCCTGGTGGGCGGTTCAGCGCGATCTATATCTGCGAATGGTGGGTGTCGCGAGCCCGCCACGGGCAGCGGCAAAGTGTCCACGCTTGCCATGATCAGGGCACACTCTGTCCACGGCATGCCCGCGCCGACCTGTCAACGTGGCGTAGCGAGGAATCCCGGTCTCTTCAGGGCCGGGAGGAAATCGCGTCACGTGCCTGGGCGTTTCTGGTTTTCGATGTACTCGCGGATGCCTGCTAGGGGTGCCCCACCGCACGATCCGGCGAAGTACGACGGC
>NZ_JBFAID010000097.1:0-10575 GCF_040654475.1 Micromonospora sp. NPDC050686 | reverse complement strand
GGGGCCCTTGTTGACAGACGTCTGTCAACAAGGGCCCCCGCCTCACACCCGGGGCGGCCAGCTACCGTGCAGGCATGGGCAACCCGACCCGGTGGAAGACCGAGACCGACCCCGAGCACTCGCAGTGGTACATCGACCGGTTCCGCCGGCTCGCCGCCGAAGGGGCTGACCTGGCCGGCGAGGCCCGGCTGGTCGATGCCATGGTGGCGCCGCGCTCCCGGATCCTGGACGCCGGCGCGGGCACCGGCCGGGTCGGCGCGGAACTGGCCGCGCGCGGGCACACCGTCGTCGGGGTGGACGCCGACCCGAAGCTGGTCGAGGCGGCCCGCGCCGACCATCCCGGCCCGACCTGGCTGGTCGGCGACCTGGCCGAGCTGGACCTGCCCGCCGCCGGGGAACCCGAACCGTTCGACGCGGCGGTCTGCGCGGGCAACGTGATGACCTTCGTCGCCCCCGGCACAGAGCAGCGGGTGCTCGCCCACGTCGCCGCCCACCTGCGGCCGGACGGGCTGCTGGTGGTGGGCTTCGGCACCGACCGCGGCTACCGGCTGGACCACTTCGACGCCGACGTCGCCGCCACCGCCGGGCTGCGGACGGAACACCGCTTCGCCACCTGGGACCTGCGCCCCTGGCACGACGAGGCGACCTTCGCGGTCACCGTGCTGCGCCGCGCGCCGGAGTGACCCACCCGGCGCCCGCGTCCCCAGGCAAGTGCGGCCGGGCCGGACCGCGCTGAACGAGCGGGCGGGGCGGCGCCGGGGTCAGCCGGGGGCGACCACCGCCCGGGCCGCCGCCGGGTCGAGCGGGCTGCCGGCGGGCACCAGGCTGACCAGGCCGGCGGGCAGGCGTACCGGCCGCACGTCGCGGTAGCCGAGCATCGGCAGCACCGTGCGGTCGGCCAGCACGTACCGGCGGCCCAGATCGGTCACCACGCAGACCGTGCCGCCGCCCGCCCCGGGCGCGGCCACGCTCTCCACCACCGCTCCCCGGCCCGGCTCCACCAGGACGTGATCGGCCAGCGGGACACCGCCGACCGCGGCCCCGGTCCGGGCGGCACCGGCCAGGTCGGGCACGACGGCGCCCAGCCGCACCTCCCGCGCGCCCCCGTCGTCCCCGGTACGGGCGCAGACGCCGTCGCCGTCGACCCCCGCCAGCCGGGGCGGCGACGGGGGCGGGGCGGTCGGCCCCCGGGGCACCCGGTCGGGCTGCTTGGGCAGCTCGGCGAAGCGCCCGAGGGTGAGCTGCTCCGGGGTGCCCTGGCGGGTGCGGGCCAGCAGCAGGCTGGCCTGGAACTCGGTGATCCCGGCCAGCCCGTCCCGCTCGACGACCGCGTACTGCCGCCCGCCGCCGGTGTTGCGGACCAGGTAGACGTCGCCGACGGCGGCGCCGGGAACCCGCCGGGACCGCTCCCCCAGCCCGGGCACCGGCGGCGCGACCAGGTCGCCGCCCACGGCGAGGGTGTTGAGCAGGGCGGGCGCCACCGGGACGCCCGCTCCCGGGTGGCGGCCAGCGCCGCGAGCACCCGGTCTGGGTCGCGGACCAGGTGCCGCCGCTGGTGCCAGACCAGGTGCAGGGTGCCGTCGGGATGCCGGACCAGCAGCCCGTCGTCGCGCAGCGGGCGGCCACCCCGATCAGCTAGCGCCGAGCGTGGCGCGGGACGCTCCCGTTACCTCTCGGTGCACTTTGGTGAGTGCACGGTTGGTAGCCCCGCCTTGCGGTGGGACGGTCCCGGTCTTGCCAGCGGGTGCCGTGCCGGGTTGACGTTTCGTAGCCACCAGCCCCGTGGGTGGGGTCTTATGGTCGGCTCCACGTCCTGCCACCGGGCCACTCCCGGCGGTTGGTGTCTGTGCCGCGAGTGCGGCGAGGTTGCGTGCGGCGTTGAGGTCCCGGTCCAGGATCAGGCCGCACGCCTGACAGTGGTATTCACGCTCGGACAGGGCCAGTTTGGTTTTCACTGTGCCGCATCCGGAGCAGGTTTTCGAGGACGGATACCAGCGGTCGGCCACGACCAGCCGGCCACCATTCCACTGACTCTTGTACACCAACTGCCGGCGGAGTTCGGCGAAGCCGGCGTCGGCGATGTGCCGGGCCAGCCGCCGATTAGCGAGCATGCCGGCCACGTTGAGGTCTTCGACCACGATGGTGCCGTGCTCGCGGGTGAGTCCGGTGGTGAGCTTGTGCAAGCCGTCACGGCGCAAGTTCGCGACCCGGGCGTGTACCCGGCCGAGCCGTGCGGACGCGCGCTGCCACCGGTTCGACGGCCGGCGGCCGGTCCGCCGGTCCGGGCCGGACTTACGCGCCAACGTCCGACCGAGCTGCCGCAGTCGCGTTTGCGCCGTGACGAGGTGACGCGGGTTCGGCACCAGTTCGCCAGTCGACAGCACGGCAAGCTGTGCGATGCCGACATCGACACCCACCACCGAGGACGGACGGGCCGGGCGGTGTTCGGCGCGTTCGACCTCGCAGGTGAACGCGACATGCCACCGCCCACCGTCACGCCGCACGGTTGCGGACATGATCCGGGCGGTTCCGTTGTCCAGGCGGCGGGCGAGTTTGCGGGCGGACTCGTGCAGCTTCAACCGGCCCACCCTTGGCAGCACCACATGCCGACGGTCCGGTTCGACGCGGATCGTGCCGGTGGTGAACCGCACGGCTGGTGTGGTGCGGCGGCGGGACTTGAACCGGGGAAACCCCACCCGCCGGCCCTTACGTTTACCGGTGCGGGCATCGGCCCAGTTCTTGAGCGCGCGGGCCAGGGCGTCCAGGCCGGTGTTGAACGCCTCCTTCGAGCATTCGGTCGACCACGGCGCGACCTCGCCCTTGGCCGCGTTCCACTCCCGCCGCAACGCCGGCAGCGACCACGACACGTTCTCGACGAGCCGGTCGTCCGGAACACCGTAGGTCCGTTCAGCGGCCCGCTGGTCCATGACCGCCTTCACCCTCGCCAGAGCCCAGTTGTGCGCCACCCGGACGGCCCCGGCGTGCGCGAACAGGGCACGCTCCTGCGCCGGGCTCACGTCGAGGGCGAACCGGTACGCCTGGACCGTCCTCACACCGACCCGTCCCGGCCGGTGACAGCGCCGACCGCACTGCGTGCGCGGCCGGCCGCCGTCCGGCGGCCGTAAAGACGGGCACAACTCGGTCAGAATCTCCGTGACGTCACCCACCAGATCGTCGTCGACTTCAGCCGGATCCACCACCAACAACCGGCAGCCCTGCGCCACGAGAGCCGCCTCCACATACTCGACACCGAAACGCGCGAACCGGTCCCGATGCTCCACCACGGTGGTCGCCACCGCCGGATCACGCAGCAAAGCGATCAACTTCCCGCGCCGCCCGTACAACGCTGAACCAACCTCAGTCACCACCCGCGACACCGCCGCATCACCAGGGCGGCGACCGCCCGCTGGACGGTGAACTGGTACGAGTGCAGCTGGTCCTGCCGCGACGGCATGCGGCCCCTTCCGGCGTACGATCGCCGCCCAGGATAAGCGTTCCGTCGATCTCCCGGGGACCCTCCATGGCGGCGGGCGGCCGGGGGCCGGCGGTGCCGCGCCGGCCGGCACCACCGGTGCCCGGGCCCCGGCCTGACGGGGGATCCGCCGCCGGTGGGTCCCGGTCTAGGTTCGCCGGATGACGACCGTCACCGCCCGCCGGCCGGGGCTGCGGCCGGCCGCGCCCGAACGCCGAGCGGTCACCGGTCCGGCCGGCCCGGCGGTCCGGCGGCGGCCCGGTCCGGCGGTGGAGGCGCTGGCCGTCGCCACCTCCGCGCTCACTCCGGTGAGCTGGGCCGGTGTGCTGTTCGGCGGCTGGCTGCTGACCCACGGACCGGTCGGTACCGGCGGCACCGGGGCGGCGGTGTGGGCTGGGTGGCTGACCCTGACCGGCCCGGTGGCGCTGCTGCTGACCGTCGCCGCGGCGGTGACGCTGCGGTGGCGGGGCTCGTCCGGGCCGGCCTCGGTGTTCGGGGCCGTCGCGCTGGTCGGTGTGGTGGGGGCGGCCCTCTGGCCGTGGTGACGAGCGGCAGGAACGCCAGTCCGTGGTGTCGGGGCGAACCCGGGTGGCCGCGCCGCGCCGGCCGGTAGCATCCGGATCACCGAACCGGCCGGAAAGAGGGATCACCCGTGGGCATTCGATTCGAGGAGCTGGCCTGGCGGGAGACCCCGATCGGGGCGATCAGCCTGCGCCGGCGGCGGGACCCGGCGCTCGACGTCGACGTGTACGAGGTGAAGCTCGACGACGAGTACCTGATGTCCAGCCTGTTTCCGGTGGCGGAGATCGAACTGGCCCGGCTCGGCCTGGCCCCGCTGGCCGGCGCGGACCTGGACGTGGTGGTGGGTGGTCTGGGCCTGGGCTACACCGCGCGGACCGCGCTGGAGGAGTCCCGGGTCCGCTCGATGCTCGTGGTGGAGGCGCTCGACGACGTGATCGAGTGGCATCGGGCCGGCCTGCTGCCGTTCGCCGACGGGCTGGCGACCGACCCGCGGACCCGGTTCGTGCACACCGATTTCTTCGCCGCGGCGGACAGCGCGGACGGCTTCGACCCGGACGAGCCCGGGCGGCGCTTCCACGCCGTGCTGCTCGACATCGACCACTCGCCGCGGCACGTGCTGCACCCGGCGCACCAGGCCTTCTACACGGTGCAGGGGCTGCAACGGCTGGCTCGGCATCTGCGCCCGGAAGGGGTCTTCGCGCTCTGGTCGAACGATCCGCCGGACCCGGAGTTCCAGCGGATCCTCACCGAGGTGTTCCCGACCACCGTGGCCCACGTCGTCCGGTTCGCCAACCCGCTGCAACGGCGCGAATCGGCCAACACCGTCTACGTCGCCCGCCACTGACCGGCGTACCGCCGTCCGGGCCGGGCGGTGGTCACCGCCCGGGCCGGACCCCGGCTCAGCCCAGGACCGCCTGCGGGTTCGCCCGCAGAGCGGCGACCAGCGGCGCCGGGGCGGTGGCCGGCGAACCCGCGGCGTACGGCGGGTGCGGGTCGTACTCGATGCCGAGCTGGATCGCCTGGGCGACGGCGTCCCCGGTGATCCGGCCGGCGAGGGTGAGCGCCATGTCGATGCCGGCGGAGACACCGGCGGCGGTGACGTACTTGCCGTCGACCACCACCCGCTCGCTGCTGGGCGTGGCGCCGAGCGCGGGCAACTGGTCCAGGGCCAGCCAGTGCGAGGTGGCCCGGCGCCCGGTGAGCAGCCCGGCCGCGGCCAGCAGCAGCGAGCCGGTGCAGACCGAGGTGGTCCAGGTGCTGGTGCGGTCCACCGCGCGCAGCCATTCGTGCACCGGCTCGTCGGTCATCAGCGCGATCTGGCCCGGGCCGCCGGGCACCACCACGACGTCCGGTCGGGGCGCCTCGGCCAGCGTCGCCTCGGCGGTCAGCCGGAGGCTGCCGACGTCGCTGGTGACCGCGCCGGCGCGGGCGGCGACGAAGACCGTCCGGGCGCCGGGCAGCCGGCTGAGCACCTCGTACGGGCCGACGGCGTCGAGCGCGGTGAACCGGTCGAAGAGCAGGACGGCGATCTGCATGGCGTTTCTCCTCTCAGTCCGGTGCGGCGGGGTGGCCGTCACCGGTCGTGGGCGTCGACGGTGAACGGGATGGTGATCACCCGGCCGTCGGCGAGTCGGAACTGGCCCCACATCCGGTAGCGGCCGGGGCGGGGGAAGTCGGCGTGCAGGTCCAGGTCGGGGCCGAAGGTCTGCCCGGGTAGGGCGAAGACCGGCCGGCCGCGTTCGTCGGTGGTCTCCGCGTGCTCGTGGGCGAAGGTGCGCCCGTCGGCGGACATGACCACCACGTGCCCGGCCGCGGCCAGGTACGGTCGCAGCCCGGTGACTGGGCGGCCGGTGGCCGCGTCGGCGAACCGGAAGGTGAACCGGCTGGGGCCGCCGACCTCCGCGTCACCGGTCAGCGTCACCCGGATCCCGTGGGTCGCCAGCTCGCGGGGGGACACCGCCGGCCGCTGGTGGATCACCTGTGCCGGGTCGCCGACGGCGAACTCGTGCCGGGCCAGCACGTCGGTCAGCTCGCCGCGACGGCGGAACTCGGTGTGCACCAGGTACCGGCCCTGGGTGGGGACGGTGACCGGCACGTCGAACTCGCCGGGCCGGCCCGCGGGCACCGCGTGCACGTGGTCGAAGCTGGCCAGGTCGTCGCGGGTGACGATGACGTGCATCCACGCCTCGTGGTTGCGTACCACGTCGTCGACGGGCCGCCCGGTGGTCGCGTCGGTGACCCGGATGCGCAGCCTGCTCGGGCGGCCGGGGGCGAGGTCGGCGGCCGGGCGGACGTCCACCCGCAGTCCGGCGTCGTCGGCGGGCAGCGGTTCGGTGTCGGCGGTCATCATCGTGCTCATCGCCGGCCGCATCGGCATCCCGGTGTCCTGGGTCCAGGCCAGCACCCCGTTCATCCCGCGCGCCGCGGCGTCGGTGCGGCTCAGCGCGGTGAACCCGGCGCCGACGGCCAGCGCCAGGGCGGCCACCCCGGTCAGGTAGGCGTAGTCGGCGAGCCGGGCGGCGGGCCGGGGCCGCACCGCGGCGACCGTGTCGGGGCGCCGGAACCGGCGCAGCCGCAGCGCGTTGGTCACCACGCTGACCGAGCTCATCGCCATCGCGGCGGCGGCCAGCGCGGGATCGAGCAGGATGCCCCAGCGCGGGTACAGCACCCCGGCGGCCACCGGGATCAGCAGGGCGTTGTAGCCGAACGCCCAGAGCAGGCCCTGCTTGATCGTGGTGACCGTACGCCGGGACAGGCCGATCGCGGCGACGATGCCGCGCAGGTCACCGCCGACCAGCGTCACGTCGGAGGCGGCGATGGCCACGTCCGTGCCGGTGCCGACGGCGATGCCGAGGTCGGCTCCGGCCAGCGCCGGCGCGTCGTTGATCCCGTCGCCGACCATGGCCACCACCGCGCCGCCGGCCCGCAGCCGCGCCACCCGGGCCGCCTTCTCCGCCGGCCGCACCTCGGCGATCACCTGGTCGATGCCCACCTGCCGGGCGACCGCCTCGGCGGTGACCAGGTTGTCCCCGGTCAGCATCCACACGCTCAGGCCCAGCTCCCGCAGCTGCGCCACCGCCGTCGCCGACTCCGGCCGGACCTGGTCGGCCACCCCGACCAGCCCGGCGAGGCGGCCGGCCCGGGCGATGTACACCGGGGTTGCGCCGGCGGCGGCGACCTCGGTCGCCGCGGCGGTGAGCGGGTCGACGTCCACCCCGTGCCGGCGCATCAGCGCGGCGTTGCCGATCCGCACCGCCTCGCCGGCCACCTCGGCCACCACGCCGTGGCCGGGCAGCGCCTCGAACGTGCGCACCGGCGGCAGGGTCAGCCCCCGGTCCCGGGCCCGCCGGACGATCGCCTCGCCGAGCGGGTGTTCGGAGCCCACCTCCGCCGCCGCCGCGTACGCCAGCAGCTCGTCGGCGTCGCCGCCGGCGACCGGACGGACCACGGTGACGTCCGGCCGGCCCCGGGTGAGGGTGCCGGTCTTGTCCAGCACCACGGTGTCCACCCGGCGGGCCCGCTCCAGCGCGTCCCCGCCGGAGATGAGGATGCCCAGTTCGGCCGCGCGGCCGGTGCCCACCATGACGGCGGTCGGGGTGGCCAGGCCGAGCGCGCACGGACAGGCGATGATCAGCACCGCGATGGCCGCGCCGACGCCCAGGGTGAGCCGGCCGCCGTCCGGGCCGAACGCCGCCCAGCCGGCGAAGGCCAGCAGGGCCAGGCCGATGACCGCCGGCACGAACCAGGACGACACCACGTCCACCAGCCGCTGCATCGGCGCCTTGGCGCCCTGCGCGTCCTGCACCAGCCGGACGATCTGGGCCAGGGTGGTGTCCTTGCCGACCGCGGTGGCCCGGAACACCATCGACCCGGTCGTGTTGACCGTCGACCCGATCACCACGTCGCCCACGGCGCGGGTCACCGGCATGCTCTCCCCGGTGACCATGCTCTCGTCCACGGTGGACGAGCCCTCGGCGACCACCCCGTCGACCGGCACCTTCTCCCCCGGGCGGACCCGGACCAGGTCGCCGACCACCACCTCGTCCGCCGGCACCTCGACCTCGACCCCGGCGCGCAGCACCCGGGCCGTGCGCGGGCGCAGCCCGGCCAGCGCCCGCACGGCCGCCCCGGTGCGCCGTCGGGCCCGGGCCTCCATCCACCGGCCGGCGAGCACCAGCGCGATCACCACGACCGAGATCTCGAAGTAGACGTGCAGCGGCAGGCCGAGCCGCTCCGCCGCGGCCGGCCAGAGGGTCACGAAGGCGCTGTACGCGTACGCGACGGTGGTGCCGAGCGCCACCAGGGTGTGCATGTTGACCCCGCCGTGCCGCGCCGCCGCCCAGGCCGCGGCGTAGAACGGCCGGCCGACGTGGAACTGCACCACGGTCGCCACCACCAGCAGCAGCGGCATCAGCCAGTCCATCGCGTCGACGGACAGCGGCAGGTACATCAGCACCATCATGGCCAGCCCGGTGCCCAGGGTGAGCTGCCAGGTGTGGCGCAGGCGGCGCACCTGACGTGCCGCGTCGGCCGCCCGGTCGTCGGCCGGCCCGTCGGTGGCCTCGCCGGCCGGCGCCCCGGCGGCGGGCGACGTGCCGGTGCCGGCCGGCCGGGCGTCGACCGGGATGCTCGCCCGGTAGCCGGCCCGCCGGACCGTCGCCGACAGCTCGGCCACCGTCACCCGCCCCGGGTCGTAGCCGACCCGCGCGGTCTCGGTCGCCAGGTTCACCTCGGCCCGCTCGACGCCGTCCAGCCGGGTCAGCGCCCGTTCCACCCGGCGTACGCAGGAGGCGCAGGTCATCCCGCCGATCTCCAGCGTGCCGGCGAGCACGGTCGGTGTCGTCATCGCGCTGCTCCTCTCGTCGGGGGCCCGCTCGCCCCGCTGACCGGCCCATCCGGCCCGGTGCCCACACGCTCCCGGCCGGCACTGTCCGGGACCTGTCCGCTGCGCGCCCCGGCCGGGCGGCGGGCCGACAGCGGGCGGACAGCGCGGGCCGGGAGCGTGCGGGGCGACGGCGGCCGACCGGCCACCGCACCGAGCAGGCAACGGTGGCCGGCCGGCCACCCCACCAAGAAGGAGTGATCCCCGTGACCGAGCTCGTGCTCTCCGTACCGAAGATCAGCTGCCCGCGCTGCGTCGCGGCCGTGCGGGAGGAGGTCGGCCTGGTGGCCGGCGTCCGCGCGGTGACCGTCGACCTCGCCGACCGCACCGTCCGGGTCACCGGCGACGCCGACCCGGACGCCGTGCGGGCGGCGATCGGCGAGGCCGGCCACCAGGTCGTCTGAGCGGGACGGGAGGCACCGCTGATGGAAACCGTGCTGGACACCGTGATCGTCGGGGGCGGACAGGCCGGCCTCGCCCTCGGCCACCAGCTGCGCCGGGCCGGCGTCGCGTTCGCGATCCTGGACGCCCACCCCCGGGTGGGGGACGCCTGGCGGCGGCGCTGGGACTCGCTGGCCCTGTTCACCCCACGCCGGTACGACGCCCTGCCCGGCCTGCCGTTCCCCGGCGACCCCGACGGGTACCCGGGCAAGGACGAGGTGGCCGACTACCTGGCCGGCTACACGGCGCACTTCGGCCTGCCGGTCCGGTCGAACTGCCGGGTCACCTCGGTACGTCCCGGGCCGGCCGGCGGCTTCGTCGTGGACACCACCGCCGGTCCGCTGCGGGCGGCGCGGGTGGTGGTGGCCAGCGGCGCGTTCCACACCCCTGCGGTGCCGGCGCTCGCCCGCCGGCTGGATCCGCGCGTCGCGCAGGTGCACAGCAGCCACTACCGCGCGCCGGCGGGACTGCCCGGCGGGAACGTGCTGGTGGTCGGCGGCGGCAACACCGGCGTCCAGCTCGCCGCCGAGCTGGCCGGGCACGGCCGGCGGGTGACGCTCGCCGCGCCGACGCTCGGGCCGGTGCTCCCGCAGCGCTGGGCGGGCCGGGACATCTTCTGGTGGTTCTCCCGCACCGGCACCATGCGGCTGGGTCCGCACAGCCGGCTCGGGGCCCGGCTCGCCGCGCAGAACCCGATCATCGGCACCGACGTGCCGGCCCTGCTGGCCCGGGTGCGCCGGGTCGGCCGGGTGCTCGACGCCGACGGCGACCAGGTGGTACTCGCCGACGGGGACCGGTCACCTGTCGACGCGGTGGTGTGGGCCACCGGGTTCCGCCCGCACTACCCGTGGCTGCACGTGCCGGTGCTGGACCCGTCCGGCGCGCCGGTGCACCGGGACGGGGTGACCGACTGGCCGGGGCTGTACTTCCTCGGACTGCCCTGGCAGCGTTCCCGCGGCTCGGCGGTGCTCGGCTGGGTGGGCGGGGACGCCCGGTTCCTGGCCGACCGCCTCGCCGTTGGACCGCCGGGCCGCCGCCGGTGCCGCGCTGGCCCCGGCCGGCTGATCCGGCGTACGGACGCCGGGCGGGCAAGCCGCCGACCGGCGGTGATCGTCGCCCGAACGGCCGGTCGATCGCCGTGGGCGGGCCGCCGGGCGGCCCAATCGTACGGGCCCTCGCCGGGCTGTCCTCGGACAGCCAGGTCAGCAGCACGTCATTGTGCTCGGTAGTCGGCGACTGGGCGAGGGCGGCCCCGATC
>NZ_JBFAID010000096.1:0-11429 GCF_040654475.1 Micromonospora sp. NPDC050686 | reverse complement strand
TACGCCGCTGCCTCAGCGTCGTGCTCAAGGAAGAGGCCGAGCATCACCGGTACGCGGTGCGCGACCTCACCGTGCTCGAGGCCGATACCCTAACCTAGTGAAAGCGCCCACCGAGCAGGAGCGCTGACCGGTCGGGCGACTTCCAGCCGCAGTGCTGCTGCTACTCCCGGCCGCAAGATTCTGGTCGTCTGCCACACCTGCCACGAACACGGCCAACTACTCGGTGAGTGCCACGCCGCGCAAACAGCGAACCACATCCCATCGAACGCTGCCTGGAGCGGGCCAGCCGGTTCCGTCGGCTGGCCCGCCGCTTCCCACTACACCGGATTCCTGCGCCTGGCATCCGCTCTGATCTGTTGTCGGCAAGCCGACCGGCTCAACCCCAAATCAACTGAGATGCGGTCCTGTTAGGGCCTAACGGCTCGCAGGAATCCCAGGCGGCGTACCTCCTCCACGTCGCCGGCCGGCGGGACCGGATCACCTCCGCGGGTGAGGGTGGCGAGGAACTCGCGGCGCGGCACCGAGCCGCTGGCTCTGCGGTGGTGGTCCGAGGCAGCCGGTTGTGCAACAGCCTCATCAGCGTGCGCGGCTTGGTCAACCGCCCATGGGGGATGACTGGTCGTGGGTCCGGCGACCGCCAGGTCAACGCGTACGGATCGGGTAGCGGCGAGTCGAGCGGTCCCCCTCGTCGCGGCCTTCGTTGTTGGATCATCGGTATCTTGTGCGGTGGGGCAGGTCAGAAGGGGCAGGAGGACGCGGTGTCGTCCGGCGATCCGGCGGAGCCGCCCATCCCGGCCTCCCGCATCAGCCGGGCGATCGGCCAGCCGGCGCCGCTGGGATCCGCCTCGTAGCGGCGGATCACCGACTCCTGCACGTCCGCCGGCTTCTCCTGGCTGAGTTTGAACAGCGCCTCCACCGACTCGATCGTCAGCCGGAAGGCACCGACGCCGTGCACGATCCGGCGGAAGTAGTCGACCGAGGAGGTCTGGTCCCAGCCCGCGCCGAAGCGATCCTCCAGGCGAGCGGCCGTCCACCGGACGACCTTGAGTGTCTCCTCCCGCCCGCGGATCAACCGGAGGCGGCCGCAGACGTGCACGGCCGCGAAGTTCCACGTCGGCGCGGAGGGGTCGCCGGGGTAGACGGCCGGCGTGACGAAGCCGCCCGGCCCGTCGAACATCAGCCGGGCGTACGTGCCGTCCGTGAGCGCCTTCCAGTGCGGGTTGGCGCGGTTGAGGTGGCCGAGGATCTCGGTGCCGGCCAGCGGGCCGTACTCGGGTTCACCCGGCGCGACCAGGGCCGGCAGGCGGGTGGCCAGGGGAACGGTCGTCCCGTTCGTGGTGAGCGTCGCGAGGGGGTGGCCGTCGATGATCCGGCGGTGCCAGTCCTCGTCCTTGATCCGGTAGTGGCTCGGTACGAACATGGCTACCGACACACTCCGTAGGCCTGGCGGCCCCGCGGGCCGGTCGCGGCCCGAAGGAAGCCGGTATCCGGGTCGACACCGGCGGCGCAGACCTTGCCGAGGGTGGACGCCGGCACCACGTCGAGCCGGTGGCCCTTCCGCTCCAGGCCGGCGAGCACCTCGGGCCCGAGCGAACGCTCCGCGACCAGCACGCCCGGCCGGGAGGCGCGCGGCGCGAACGACTGCGCGAAGTGGTCGATGTTGACGGCGGGGAGCTCGGTCGCGGCCTGCGGTTCCAGCCCGAACTCCGCGATCGCGAGGAACACCTGGAGCGTCCACTGGTCCTGCTGGTCACCGCCCGGCGTGCCGAACGCCAGGAACGGCTCGCCGTCGCGCAGCACGATACTGGGGCTCAGCGTCGTGCGCGGACGCCGGCCGGGCGCCAGCGAGTTCGGGTGGCCGTCGACGAGCCAGGCGGTCTGGCCGCGGGTGCCGAGCGGGAAGCCGAGATCGGGGATCACGGGTGAGCTCTTGAGCCAGCCGCCGCTGGGCACGGCCACGGCCAGGTTTCCCCACCGGTCCGCGACCGCGACGGTGCAGGTGTTCCCGGCGCCGGCCTGCGGCGCCCCGGCGGTCACGGTGGGTATGCCGCTGCGCAGCTGGGTCATCCAGTCCGGCTCGTCGGCGCCCGGCTGCTCCGGTTTGGCCTGCGGGATCCAGGGCTGGCCGGGGCCCACCTGGCCGGGTTGGGGGTCGAGGGCCGCACGGTCGCCGATCAGCGAGCGACGCCGCGCTGTGTACTCCGGCGCCAGGAGCTCGGCCATCGGCACCGGTGTGTGCGCCGGGTCCCCGTACCAGGCCTCGCGGTCGGCGAACGCGAGCTTAGCCGCCTCCGCGAGGGTGTGGACGTAGTCGACGGTGCCGAGCCCCATGCCGCGCAGGTCGCAGCCGGACAGGATCGCCAGCTGCTGGAGGAAGACCGGGCCCTGCGACCACGGCCCCGGCTTGTAGACGGTGAAGTGGCCGTACGGCAGCGCGCACGGTTCCTCGACGGCAGGCTGCCAGGCCGCCAGGTCGTCGCCGGTGAGCAGGCCGCGGTGCCGGCCGCCGGTGGAGTCGAGCACCTCGGTGGTACGCGCGAAGCTGTCGATCGCGTCGGCGACGAAGCCCTCGTAGAAGGCCGCCCGGGCCGCCTCGAGCTGGGCCTCCCGGTCGGTCGAGGCGGCCCGCGCCTCGCGCAGCAGCCGCTCGTAGGTGCCGGCCAGCGCGGCGTTGCGCATCCGGGCGCCGGCCGCCGGTACCGCGTCGCCGGGCAGGTAGGTGCGCGCGGACGCGGTCCACTCCGTCCGGAACAGCGGAGCCATCGCCGCGACCGTCGCCGCGGCGCCGGGCAGCAGCGGGTAGCCGCCGGAGGCGTACCCGATCGCCGGTTCCAGGACGGTGGCCAGTGGCATCGTGCCGAACTCGGCGAGCAGGCGCATCCAGGCGCCGAACGCGCCCGGCACGGTCGCGGGGAGCAGGCCCGCTGCGGGCATCTGCTCGATGCCGAGCGCGCCGAACCGCTCGATGGTCGCCGCCTGCGGCATCGGGCCCTGTCCGCAGATGACGCGTACCATGCCGGCCGAGCGCGGGTAGACCGAGATCACGACGTCGCCGCCGGGCCCGTTCGAGTGCGGCTCGATCACCTGGAGGGCGAAGCCGGCGGCCGCCGTCGCGTCGAAGGCGTTGCCACCCCGGTCGAGGATGCCCATGCCGACGGCGGACGCTAACCAGTGCGTCGAGGCCACGGCGCCGGAGGTACCGGTGAGCTGGGGTCGCAGGACGGTCATCGTTGGGTTGACCCGGTGAGCAGCAGGCCCAGGCAATACGTGCCCGGTTCGGCCTTGCGGGTGACGAAGTGGTGCACCGTACCGGCCGGGATGAAGAATGTCGCCGGCGAGGTCAGCGTGTGCTGGCGTCCGTCGGCGACCACCTCGATCACGCCACCGCCCGGATTCGGTGACAGCAGCAGATAGATCTCGGGACACTCGTGGGTATGCGGATCGGCCACCGGCTTTCCCACCTTGTCGCTGAGCTCGCCGCCGGCCAGCTCCAAGCACAGCCCGCCGTACATGTCGTCGGTCAGGTAGAACGGTGTGGGTGCGTGATGTCCGGGAATCTCACGGAACAGCGGAAGATCCATTCGGGAGGCCGGGGCGGCGGCCGCGACTGCGGAGCTTGCGGAAGGGGCGTCCATGGGGTGTTCCTCCGGGTACGGCGGCGTCGATGACGGATCAGGCTGGGGTCAGGTGGAAGATGAAGCTGAACGCGGGAAGTTCGATGAGCCGCTGATCAGCGAGACGCCAGCCGCTCTCATCGATCACCGAGTACCACTCGTCGAGCGTGGGCAGGTACTGATCCATGATCGCGTGCACGGTCTCGAAGCCGAGCGTGAACATGGGCAGGTCCGGACCTTCGACGCCGACGGACCGACAGGTGTCGCCGAGGAGGAGGTTTCGTGCGTTGGGGAAGGTCTCTCGGAGCTTCTGCAGTGTCTTCACGCAGTTGTCCCGTGGCCAGAAGTCGTGCCCCATGAGGAAGCAGGTGACCAGTTCGGCGTCGGCGTACTCCGGCCTCGGCGACATGTTCAGCACATCATCCCGGAGCAGCGTGATCCGGTCCGTCAGGTTCGCATCCCGGATCGCCTCTCCCGCGACCGCCAACGCCCCCGGGGCGATATCGACACCGATGGCCCGGATCGCGGGTCGCCGCTCGGCCAACATGATGATCCGATCGCCGCTGCCACAGCCGAGATCGGCGACGGTCGTGTAGTCGATACCGTCGAGGAGATCCCGCAGCGGCGGGTCGAAGAAATTGCGGGCGATGCTCCGGCAGGCCACGCTGATCGCCCGCGAATCGCGGCGCATCTGGCGGTCGGAGCGTTCATCGGTGCGAACCAGGGTGGTGAGATTGGTGAAGAGCTCGCCACAGCCCCTGGTCAGCCAGTAGAAGAAACCCCTGGTACGGAACGCCTCGTCGAATCCCGGTCCGCGCCGGGCCAGGTTCGTCCCGGCGTCGACGACCACGATCCTGCGGCTGGACAGCGCGACAAGGATCCGGCGAACCGCCTGCGGGTGGGTGCGGGTGCGGGCGGTGAACTCGGGTACGTCGACAGCGTCCCGGTCGGCGAGCTCGTCCAACAAGCCGATGTCCCAGGCCGCGCCGAGAGCGGCTGCAGCCACGGCACCGTTGAAGGTATCCGCACAGTATCGCGCTTCCTTGGACAGATGGGTTGTCGCGGCGGTCATGTATTCCTCAACTTTCGCATCGTGGAGTTGGTCCGGACCGTTCTCGATGGGTGGGCCTGGGTGGCCGGCGCGCTCACGAGGCTCATGATCTCCATGACGCAGTCCGCCAGTCCCGCCTTGCGTCGCATCACCTCCGGGGTCCGCAGGCGGGGCGGTTCCTCGTGCGCGCTCGGCGCGAAGGAGGGGTACAGGCCGTTCGCGGTGACGTCGAGAAAGATGGCGTGCAGTCGGCGGACCAGCTGGCTGGCGGCCGCGAGCTGGGAGACGGCCGCCGCACGGCTGGTCAGGAAGATGCCGTCGTACAGCCACATCAAGGTGTCCCGGGGGATCTGCTGTCGGCCCTTCGGTTTGGGACTCTGCAGCAAGGACACCTCTCCCGAGGACAGGACCTTGTCTGCGATCCCCTCGTGAACCTGCTCGTTGAGTTCGCACTCGTGGCGCAGGGCTTCCGCCACGGTGCCGGAGCCGATCGTCACCTTGCCCCGGATCAGCGGCCGGACCGCTGGATAGTCGCGGGCCCAGGCGCCGGTGAGATTGACGTGCTGGCGGGCCATCGGCATCCGGATGACCGGTCCGTAGATGTGCCGGGGGGCGGAGCTTCCGTACATCAGCATCAGCGAATAGCCGCACACCAGCAATCGCGCCTGCGTGGCGAGCTCCTCGTGTTCGACCCGCGCGGCCTCGCTCTCCCGCAGGATGGCCCCGAGCATCTGCCACAGCAGGAAGGTGGTCTGGTGGGCGGTGATCCACCGGAACCAGAACAGACGGTCGATGTCCTCGGCACTGTCCGGACGCAGGTCGTGGATCGAGGCGGGTGACGCGTGCGCCAGCCGTTCCCGCAGGTCCTCGATCCGCATCGAATCCACGGGCACTGTTCGGGGTACCCATCGGGAGGGCAGGGCCAGCGGCTCGAGCCCGTAAGGATGACCGCCGAACGCCCATTCCGCTCCGGACGGGAGGGTGGTGACGACGGCCGGTGCCTCAAGCGGATGCATCGGCGGCATCCGTCCCCTCGGAGGTATCCGGAAGGTAGGTGAATTCGAGCTCGAGGCCGTTCACGTCGTACGCGTAGAAGCTCTGCATACCCTGACCGTCGATGTCGATCTCGGTGGCCGGCTCGGCGCGAGCGAAGGTGAAGCGGCCCGATTCGTACAGCTCCCGATACCGGCCGCGCCACAGCCGCAGCTGTTCCGGCGTGTCGACCCGGATGCACAGGTGCTGGAACTGGTTCACCTCGCCGGCCGGCGGCCCGTGCGTACCGCGGTCGCGGGTGAACAGGTGCAGGCGGATGTCGCCCACGGCCACCTCGACCAGGCGGGTCAGGCCGGGGAGCCGCCGCCGGCTCAGGTCGGAGAAGCCGCCGCTCACCTCCCAGGAGACCGTGCAGCCGAGAAACTCCCGGTACCAGAGGACGGCGTTCTCCAGGTCCATCGTCTGGATGCCCACGTGGTCGATCGCCCCGGTCAGCGGAACCGGGCGGGCCGAGGGCTTGCCCGGCGCGGCCACGTCAGATGTGGTTGGGGCCAAGGTTCTTTTCCTGTCTTCGGAGGAGTTCCGCAGTTCTCGGGCAGCCGGCGGCTCGCGTGGTTATGTGTAGGGAGACCGTTCGATGGTGAAGTAGCGACGCAGCTCCTCGATGTGCCGGAGGATTTTGGTGTCCTCGCAAGCGCGCGCGATGTCAATCATCGTGCTCCACACGAAGTCGTCGCCACCGTCGTACCGGTAATGCTTTTTGATGACGATGCTGAATATCTCGTCGACCGTTTCCATTGTCATGACGTCGGCGAGCCGCAATAGGCTGGCGCGGTCGGCATCGGTGACCGGTGGTCGTTTGACTATCCGGTCCTCCGGAATGCCGGCGTCGGCGCTGTGGCCAGGGATCGTGATCAATGGCTTCTCGGACGGCGCGTTCACGAAGTCGAGCATGAGGTGGATCCGCGCCTCGGTGGAGAGCACCGCTAGCGAGTGGATCACTGAGGCGTCGAGGAACCAGATCTCGCCCCGGCGCATCCGGTACACGGTGTTGCCCTCGCTGAAGAAGCAGTTCTCGTTGGTGGCGAGGGGGATGTGCGCCCGGTGGGCGTTGCGGGTGTCGTCCGGGATGTCGCTGAGCTCGAGCAGGTCCCGGTGCGGCAAGCCCACGCTGTTCTGTACCTTCGCTAGCCGCACGAAGTTCAGCCGATCCAGATCGACAACCGTGCTGATCAGCTCGCGGAGATAGGGAAGCTGGTTGCCGTACTCCGTGAACGCGCCGGGCTGGTGGTGATCGTATTTGGTGACCACTCCGTCGCCATCGGCTCCGCCCGGGGTCCAGAGCATGCAGCTCCTATAGGCGCCGCGGGAAAGGTAGTCGCTGTGCGCTTCGGACCACGGAAGTGAATCGCTGTGCTCGAGGTCTTTGGCGAGGCGGACGTCATCGAGTGGGGTGTCTGCTACATAGTGGGTTCGCATCGGATCACGCAATCCCTCTCAGCCGAATTCGGGGCTCCTCCGGTACGCTAGGCGACTCCCGCTTTGGTACGCAGGTCACGTGTTCCGGTGACGATCCAGATCCTCGGCCACTTTCTCCAAGATCTCCACCTTTCCCGAATAGGGTTCGCTGCGCCGAGGCCAATGCACGACGATATCCGTAATGCCGGCTTCGGCGAATCGGCCCGCTGCATCGGAGAACGCCGTCGGCGACTCGAGAACACCGCCCACGGACGGGCCGCAGACCAGCAACCGGGCCACCGTGGCCGGGTCACGGCCGACCTCCACGCAGGCCTTTTCGAGCGCCTCCACCTGCCGGCGGACGACGGGGAGCGCCTGTTCGTACGGCGCGCTCTCGACCCGGTTGGGCTCGCCCGTCGTCACCCAGTACGAGCCGTACTCGGCCGCCAAGCGCATGCCGCGGGCCCCGCCGGCGGCGACGGCGAACGGGACGCGGGGCCGCTGCTGGCACAGCGGGTACGAATGAACCTCATCGGCGACGTAGTAGCGGCCGTCGAAGGTAGTGACCGGCTGCCGCAGGAGCGAGTCGGTGAGCCGCACGTATTCCGCGAACCGCTCGGTCCGCTCCCGCCGGCTCCACGCGGTCCGGCGGGTCATGGTGGCGTCGAAGCCCTCGGCACCGGCGCCGAGACCGAGGATGAGGCGGCCGCCGGAGATGTCCTCGATGGCGGCGACTTCCTTGGCCAGGTACACCGGATGTCGCAGGTTGGGCGAGGCGACCAGGACGCCCAGCCCGATCCGTTCGGTCTCCATGGCCGCCGCGGTCAGCGTCGGGACGAAGGTGAACCAGTCCTTCGCGCGGAACGCCCGCCAGTTCAGGTGGTCATAGGTCCACGCGTGATCGAATCCCATCTGCTCGGCCCGGCGCCACTTCACGCGCGCCGTCTGCCAACGGTCCTCCGGGACGATCTGGATGCCGAATCTCATTTGTTTCCTTCATCCGGCCAACCCGGATCTCGTCTCGGATGGGCACCCTCCGTCGCGGATCGCCGCGGCCACGTCGCGCAACGTCCCGTCGAGGAGTTTCGTCAGGTCGGGCGCGGTTCGCAGGATCGCCTGGCACTCGTCGCGCAGCCGGAACGTGAGGATCGAGTGGCCGCCGAGCTCGACGAACGTGTCCAGGACGCTGATCTGCGACCGCCCCAGGACCCGCCGGTAGATCTCGACGAGGGTGGCTTCCAGCTCGTCGGCGGGGGGCACGACCGTACGCTCGGGCTCGGTCGACGCCTGCCAGATCTTGATCAGCTCGTTGTGGTCCAGCTTTCCGTTCACCGTCGTCGGAAGACGGTCCACGGGCACGACGTGCGCGGGCCGCATCTGGCGGGGCAGTCCGGCCGCGAGTTGGAGGAGCGCCGCGGGGTCCAGGTCGGCGGTCGTGCGCCCGCCGGCGGGGACGACGAAGGCGAGCAGGCGAGGCGGCGGCCCGTGGGCGATCACCGCGCAGTCGCCGACCGTGGGGTGAGCGGCCAGCACCGCCTCGACCTCACCGGGTTCGATCCGCAGGCCACGGATCTTGACCTGCCGGTCGATCCGGCCGAGGTGCTCCAGCGCGCCGTCCTCGCGAAGCCGACAGAGGTCACCGGTGCGGTACATCCGCGACCCCGGCGGCCCGTGGGGATCCGCGACGAACCGCTCCGCGGTCCTGCCCGGCTGCCGCCAGTAGCCGTCCGCCAGGCCGACAACACCGCTGATGTACACCTCCCCGGGCGTGCCGACCGGGACAAGATCGAGGTTGGTGTCCAGGACGGTTGCCCGGAAGTTGTCCGCGGGACGGCCGACCGGAACGACTACGCCGTCCCAGCCGGGCTCGATGACGTTGTCGGTGACCGAACCGGCCTCGGTGGGACCGAAGGCGTTGACGAGGGTGCTGCCGGGCAGCGCGGCGTGGAAGGCCGCCGGGATCCGCGGGCTCATCGACTCGCCGCCGCACACCAACCACCGCAGCGCGTGGGCCCCGACCCGAGACATCTCGTCCAGGAAAGCCGGCACCAGCGTCGTCACCAGGAAGATCATCGACACGTCGTGGTCCCGGATGAGTCCGGCGAGGTGCCGCGGGTCGCGCTCGCCGCCGGGCCGGCAGATCACCACCCGCGCCCCATGGTAGAGCGGCCAGAAGATCTCCCAGATGTGCACGTCGAACCCGGTGTAGGTCTTGTACAGGGCCGTATCGCCGAGATGGTACGGGTACTGGCGCTGCATCCAGAAGACGTTGGCCAGGGTGCCGGCCGTGCGGGAGGCCACGCCCTTGGGGCGGCCGGTCGTCCCCGACGTGTAGAGGATGTGGACCGGCTCGGAGGCCACGCCACCCGGGCCGCCGTCGAGATCCGGATTCGTCGCGGGCCGGCCGGACCATGTGCGCTCCGCGTGGACGTCGTGGATCTCCCACGCGCCGCCGGGCAGGCGAGCGCGGCAGGCCGGATCGGTCAGCACGTGGCTTGGCGCCGAGTCCGCCAGCATCAGGGCGATGCGCTGGTCCGGCAGGTCGGCGTCCAGGGGAACGTAGGTGGCGCCGGTCTTGGCCGCGGCGTAGAACGCGACAACCTGGTGGATGCCGCGCTGGAGGAAGACGCCAATCCGAGTACCCGGGCGGGCACCGCACTCGCGCAGGTGGTGGGCCAGCCGGTTCGCGCGCTCGTTCAGCTCCCGGTAGCTGACCGTGTCCCCGTTCTCGTCCTGCAACGCGACCGAATCCGGGGTTCGCTCCGCCTGCGCCTGGAACGGTTCGGCCATCGTGCGGTATCGGATATCCGGGGTGCGCTGTGGGTTGAGGCCGTGCAGGATCCGCTCGCGTTCCTCGGCGCCGACCAGCGGATGGTCGCGCATCGGCCGATCGGGTTCGTTCTCCATGCTGGTCAGCAGTTGCAGGAAGGAGCGCGCCCAGGCCTGCGCGGTGGGCAGGTCGGACGAGTCCGTCATGGTGTCGACGTACAGCTGCTGGCCGGCCCGGTCGAGCAGGATCGTCACGGCAACCGGTTCGTCGTCGTCCCCCGGTCCGGGCACGATGGTGTACCGCGGCCGGCGGGCCTGCCGGAGCGCCTCGCGGAAGCTCAGGGACAGGTCCGGGGCGCCGGTCGCCCCAACGATCGCCTCGACCGGCCCCCGGGTGATCAGGATGCGGCAACGGGTGCCCGGGCGTGGCAGCCGCTCGGCCAGTACACCGGCGCAGAGGGACAGCGGGTCGAAGTTGTCCACGCCGGCCGCCCGAGCGAGGGAGTGCAGGGTTTCCAGCACGCCGTCCGGTAGGGCGATCGGTCCGATGCAATCCGTTGTGGACAGATACCCGCTCACTGCGCGCTTCCTTCGAAGAGTCCGCAGGCGTAGAACCCCGGCGCCAGGGACTGCGCCATATACGTCTGTCCGGGCTGAATACCGAACCGCTCGTGATAATCGGCCAGGTTGATCATCCAGTCGGCGTTTCCACAGTGTCCGTAGGCGGCGAGCGTGTCGGCGAAGTGCAGGGTGTCCGGGCGCAGACCGACGGATGTCGCGTTGAACAGCGTCAGCGGCTTGTGCAGGTTGGCCGCGAACACCTTGGATATCTGTGCCTGCTGCCGGCCACCGGCCCGGAGCACCGCGGACAGCGTCCGTTCGGCGACATCCTTGCGCGAGACGAACGTGTCGCGGCCGCGCAATCCCTCCGGGTCGATCTTTACCGCGGACGAGACCAGCCGCACGAGTCCCGGCCGGCGGGACAGCAGGCAGCTCGCGGCCGCGTCACCGAACATCGCGTAGGGGAGCACCCGGTCGCGGTCGTGCGGCACGAAGTCCACGGCGACGACCACCACGTGGGCCGCCTCCGGATCGGCCAACAGCCGCTGACCATGCCGAAGCGCGGTCAGCGAGCTGCAGCACCGCTGATAGGAGATGACATGAGGGACGCAGTCGTCCATTCCCAAGGCGAGTAGCACTCGGCCCGCGAAGTCGGACGGCAACAGAGCCAAGGTCGGGTCGCTGGTCGCGAACACAAGGTGGTCGATGTCCGCGGCGGCGACGCCGGCGTCCCGGAGGGTTCGGCGCACGGCGTCCACGACATAGTCTTCGACCGGCCCGGACATTTTCCGATACGTCGTACATCCCATCTCATGGAAGTCGGTGCCGAACGACACGGTCTCCCAGAGGGCGCCGAAATCAGGGATGTTCTCCGGCTTGCATTCCACATCGCCGAAGGCGCACGTGAACGAGCCGATGCCGATGTCGTCGTGATCCGAGATCATGGTTCCCTTCGATCGGCAGAGGGTTGGGAATTTGCCGGG
>NZ_JBFAID010000095.1:0-12124 GCF_040654475.1 Micromonospora sp. NPDC050686 | reverse complement strand
GCGCGGTCGACCGGGCTCGGGCCGCTTTTTTGGGCCACGTCTTGCGGCCCGCACATGGGAGGAGTCGATCACGGCGCGGGACCAGTCGAGCTTGCGCTCGGGCTTGGGCAGCAACGGCTCGATGCGATGCCACAGCCCGTCCGGCACGATCCACAGCGGCTGCTCACCACGCCTCGCGGCCCGACATCGTAGATCATGCTCTACAACGGACAAGCCCAGAGAACATTTTGCTAGGAACTCTTGGTCACGCGGCCTGACTGGCTGGTGGGTGCATGATGGTCTCGAATTCAATGGGGGTCAACCGGAACAGCGATCGCAGTGGTCTGCGGCGGTGGTAGGTCCGTTCGGTCCAGGTCACGATCGCGATCCGTAGTTGCTCGCGGGTGGCCCATGATCGGCGGTTCAGGACGTTGTTCTGCAGGAGGCCGAAGAAGGATTCCATGGCGGCGTTGTCGCCAGCGGTGCCGACGCGGCCCATCGATCCGACCATGTGGTGGCGGTTGAGGGCTCGGATGAACTTCCGTGACCGTAATTGGGCGTACTCGGCGCGGGGGTACGACAGCCGGCCGCGGCCGGTGTCGGGGTCGATGTCCGCGGGGGCTTGGGCGCGACGCCCGCCGACCGGGGCGCGGCGGTCGGCGAGGTACACCGGCCCGGTGGTGGCCTTGCAGCAGCCGGGCGGTCTTCCCAAGCAGAGTCGCCACGTTGTCCTCATGACCAGCAGATGAAGTACTCGCCGGTGGAAGTAGTACTGGTCGGCGCGCCTCCTCTTCATCCGGGTCGCGGTCAGATCCTGATGATCGAACCGTCTCCGTCGGGTTCCCCCGACGGAGACCTGGTAAGCAGGCGTTCGGTCAGCAGGGTGGCGTACAGCCCCGCCTTCGAGAGGGCGGGGTGGTCGGCCGGCCAGATCCGGCGCCGGTAGCGGTACCGGCGGCCGCGGAAGCGCAAGGTCGCCGTTGCGTAGGCCGAGTCCGCTCCGGCGGCCGGCTCGTATTCCACCTCGAGCGTCTCCAGGGTGGCGGTCCAGTCGGCGAGGTCGCCGGCTACCGCTTGCCGGGCCGCTCGCACGAACGCGTCCACGTACGCGTCACGGTCGGCCGGTGGATCGCTCATCACGGACAATTGTGCACCGCGCTGGTGATGCTCCCGACAACAACCTCGCCGAGACCGCCGGCCAGCACGATGCGAGCCGCCGTCACGGTCAGCCCGTGGTCGGCATCGTCGCCCGGTCGTTGCTCGTTCACGACCAGTTCGGTTCCGTCGGGCAGCCCACGATCGAGTTGCGCGCTGTGGGGATGTGCTGAGGTTGCCCGCGCCGCATTGACGACCCTGCGCGAGGCGGTGAACGCTGAAGACCTCCGGAACCTCGAATTCGAGCTGCCGAAGGACATCCGGCGGCTGCTTCATCCGGTGGGCCGCAGCGTCGGCGCCTGAACCGAGCCATTTCCTGGCCCGATCCGGGTACGGTGCGCGGGTGGAGGTTGGATTCGCCGCGCCCGTCTCCGGCTCGTGGGCCACACCGGAGAGCATGATCCACGTCGCCCGCCGCGCCGAGCACCTCGGATACCACTCGCTCTGGACGTTCCAGCGTCTCCTGGTCCCCGCCGACCTCGGCTGGAGCGAGACCTACCACAGCGTCCAGGACCCGCTGACCACGCTGGCGTTCCTGGCGGCCCACACCACGCGGGTCCGGCTCGGCGTGGCGGTGCTCAACATGCCGTTCACCTCTCCGGTGCTGCTGGCCAAGCAGACCGCGACCCTCGACATCCTCGCCCGCGGACGGCTCGACGTGGGACTCGGCCTCGGCTGGGCGGACGAGGAGTACCAGGCGACGGGGGTGAGCAAGCATCGGCGGGGCCAGCGGGCCGAGGAGTTCCTCGCCGTTCTCCGCGCCCTCTGGCAGGACGACGTCGCCGCACATCGCGGCGAGTTCTACCAGGTCCCGCCGACGCGTCTGGAGCCGAAGCCGGTGCAGCGGCCACACCCGCCGATTCTGCTCGGCGGCCAGGCGCCCGCCGCGCTGCGCCGGGCTGGCCGGCTCGCCGACGGCTGGGTCAGTGGCAGCCAGGCGGACCTGACGGACATCGGCGAGGCGGTCGCGACCGTCAAGGCCGCCGCGGCGGAGGCCGGCCGGGATCCCGGCTCACTGCGATTCGTTTGCCGCGGCGCGGTCCGCGTACGCCCGACGGGCCCGGCCGAGCGCGAGCCGCTCACCGGCACGCTCGAGCAGATCCGGTCGGATCTCGGCAGACTCGCCGAAGCCGGCATCACGGAGGTGTTCGTCGACCTCAACTTCGATCCGGAGATCGGCTCACCCCGCGCCGACGCACGGGCGTCGCTGCGCCGGGCCGACGAGGTGCTCGACGCCCTCGTTCCGAGCCGCTGACACCCCCGACCGGCGCTCACCCGGTCGGGTCGGCTGCCGCGTCCGCCGCGGACCACGCCGACCAGCCGGTCACCGCTACCGCGATCACCGGCCCGGCTGGTGGCCGCTGGACGTACTGCGGGTACTTGTCCGCCAGCGCCGCGCGGGCCGCGGCCTCCTCCGCGCGGTCCTCCACCAGCCGGCCGTGCCCGTCCAGGCGGACCCACCACAGCCGCGACCAGTCCTCGTCGTACTCGTCGACCAGCAGGCAGGCATGCCCCGTCGCCCGGATGTTCTCCAGCCGGCGCAGCCGCCGGTGTCGCTTGGGCTTTTCGTCCACCGCGTGGTAGACGACATCGTCGAGCAGCGCGAAGCACACGGGCACCAGGTGCGGACGTCCATCCGCTCCGACGGTGGTCAGCCGGGCCACCCGGGCCGACCCGACCCGGTGCCGGATGTCGTCGGCGGGCACGGGCCCGACGGTAACAGCCGGCACCCGTCATGGTGACTCGTTGTTGCCGTGGGGGTGTGTCGGTGCTGCAGGCGGGTATGCCCTGCCGACCTGAACCCCGGGGGAGGCGTGATGGCGAGCGAGCCGCCCGACTACTTCCAGCCCGAGGCTGGGCTGGTGCTCACGCACCTGCTGATCGTGCGGGACGTGGACCGTTCCCGGGAGTTCTACCAGCGGGTGCTGGGCGCGACGGTGGTGCGGGAACGCCAGCCGGCGATCCTGCGGTTCCACAACAGCTACATCGTGCTCAACGACGAGGGTGGTCCGACCGACGACAAGCCGGGTGTGCAGGCGAAGGCGCCGCCGGATTCGAACACGCTCAGCAGCGCGATGAACGTCCGGGTCACCGACGTCCGGGCGGTCTACGAGCAGTGGCGGTCACGGGGTGGGGAGTTCCTGACCGAGCCCAAGGATCATGGCGTCGAGATCCGGTGCTACCTGCGCGATCCGGACGGCTATCTGATCGAGCTCGGTCAGGGCACCGGGATCCTCGCCGAGATGGGTCGGGCAGGCTCCGCCTGAGCCTGACGATCGGCGCCCGCCGGCAGCCCTGGTCGCGGCCAGACCAACCATCGTGATCGGGCCCCCTGGTGATCAGGCGACAGGTACCGTGAACGTCGTGGAGGATCTCGGCGCGAAGGTCTCGTACCTCGCGCTCGCCGTCGGCACCCGGGTCTACGACGTCGACTCGGCACCCGTCGGCGTGGTCGAGCACGTGCTCGCCGACGAACGGCAGGACATCTTCCACGGCGTCATCGTGACACCGCCCGGGCCGGACCAGTCCCACCGCTTCGCGCACCGGGAGCAGATCGCCGACCTGTACGAGCGGGGCGTCGTGCTGTCGGTACCCGGTGCCGAGATGCGCGATCCGGGCGAGGACCCGCCGGCCGGAGTCGTCGAGGAAGCGGCTCACGACTCGGTGCAGGCGGACCTGCGCCACGCCTGGCAGCGGCTGAGTCGACCCAGCTGAACCGTGCAGCCGGAGTTCAACCGCCACCTGACCCCTTGGCGTCATCGTTACGTCAGCTCCAGCGAATCTGGATCTGTGATCGCCACTGGTCGACGACGTCGGATCGGCCCTCCCTTGTGATCTCGTCCGCCCGGTTCCAGAGGCTCAGGTAGACCTGCACTGCGGTGCCGAGAACACCGCGTTCGCCCGCTTGGCCTCGATCGGGGTCGTCACGAATGGGCCTTCGCTTATCCGTACCGTCCAGGCATGACCGGTGTCGTCGGTCCTCACCATCACGGTGTACGGCTCGGCCGTGATGAAGCCCGCCAAAAGCTCAATGAGCCGCCAGAAGTCGGGCGCCGCGCCTGCCGGCACCGCGAGCACCCTGCCGCCCCTGGTCGATGCGCCACCGAC
This sequence comes from Micromonospora sp. NPDC050686, assembly GCF_040654475.1. NCBI lineage: Bacteria > Bacillati > Actinomycetota > Actinomycetes > Micromonosporales > Micromonosporaceae > Micromonospora > Micromonospora sp. NPDC050686. Next base: position 7,882 of record NZ_JBFAID010000095.1, on the reverse strand, counting down.
GCCCGATACGTCGGACGCGTCACGCATCATGCCGAGCACCTCCTCGGGCGCGGGGCGGGGTCCGCCGAACGGCCCCGGGCCGGTGGCCCAGAGCCCGGCGACCACCACGACGACACCGAGGCCGGCGGCGTCAAGCGCCACCGGCCCCCTTGCTCGAGTGTCGGTCACGTGAATTCGGACTCCGTAATGTGCTGGCTGCCGTCCGTCAGGGCCACCGTCAGCTGGCGTCGGCTGCCCGAGCAGGACCGCGGGGTGTCGACCTTGAGATGGTACGACCCGAGGGTCCAAATCCGCCGGTAGTCGGCACCGGGCACATCGGAGGTCGCCAATGCAACCGCCGACTCGCCCGGCCTCTCACCGCCGACCGTTTCAGTACGGGTAGGGGTAGGGGGCGTCGTCGCCGTAGTCGAAGTGCTCGTCGGCGAGTTCGCCGCTGACCGTGTGCTTCAGGTGCCAGCGCCAGACCCGGTTGTCGTAGTTCTCCACGATTCCTGGCTCGGTCGCGGCCGTGTTGCCGTTCCAGTTGCCGGGTACGGGGTAGGTGCCGTGGCTGCCGTAGTCGAACTGCGTGTTCGCCAGGCCGTCGGAGACCACCTGGTCTTCCAGGAACCACCGTCGTGGCCCGTTGGTGTCGTCGACCACGCCGGCGGTCCAGTAGCGGTCGCCGTTCCAGTCACCGGTCACCGGCCAGGTGTTGGAGTTGCCGTACCGGAAGGTGTGGCTGACCGGGCCGCCGCTGTTGGCGTTGCGCAGTTCCCACTTCCAGGCGCCGTTGTCCTTGGACACGACGCCCGGGGTAAAGGTGCCGTTCTTGTCCCAGTCACCGACCACGGGGATGTTGTCCTTGCCGCCGTAGAGGAAGCTGTAGTCGGCCTCGCCGCTGGTGAGGGAGTCCTTGATGTACCAGCGGAGGGAGTTGTTTTCGTTGGCCACGACGCCCGGGGTCCAGTAGCCGTCGCCGTTCCAGTCGCCAACCACCGGCACCATATGGGTGTTGCCGTAGCGGATTACCTCGTCCGCCGCTCCGCCGCTCTGCGTCCGCTTGATGTGCCATTCCCACACCGAGCCGTCGCGGCGGACCACCGCCGGCGTGAACTCACCGGTCTTGAACCAGTCACCCGCCAACGCGTACGCCGATTGGGTTTTGCTCCGCCACTGCTCCACGGTCTCTCCTCGGAGCACGCTGAGCAGCGCCTGCTTGTTCTCCATGCTGTTCACCTTGTCCCGGTCCTCGCTGAGGTGGATGTGCCACAGGTGCGAGGAGTCCGACGACGACGAGCGGTTGTACCGGAAGTCCCAGCCCTCCACGGTGGTGTCGGTGTCGGCCTGGCCGAAGAACTCTCGCCATCCATTCAGTCGGGGATCGCTCGAGTCCTTGCCCGAAGCCAGCAGGCGGCTGGAGAAGCGGGCGATGTTGGTGTAGTTCGAGGTCGCGTTCTGCACGTCGGCCGGAAGGATCTGGTCGGCGTCCGGGTCGACCTCGCTTGGGGCCAGCGCGAGACTCTGGGCCTCGGGGAATGTCCAGTCGTAGGCGGCGGCCTTGTCGGATGGGCCACCCTGGTCCTCGGCGTCGCGGACGGAATAGTTGCTCGGATCGTTGGCCGCGCGGGTGTTGTGATAGCCGGGCTTGTTGGCGTAGATTCCGCCGTTCTGCGAACCTGGCTGGAGCTTCAGCAGCTCCTGCATGAGCCACCAGGAAGCGTCGGTGATTCTCGCCGGGTTCGGGTTGTCGGCGGCGCTGGCCGGGCCGGCTGCGGGCAGCATGGCGATCAGGGCGGTAAGGGTGGTCGTGGCGCCGAGCAGGCTCCTGCTGAGGAAACGTCTACGCATCGTCGTGGCTCCAGGTCAGTACGGGTAGGGGTAGGGGGCGTCGTCGCCGTAGTCGAAGTGCTCGTCGGCGAGTTCGCCGCTGACCGTGTGCTTCAGGTGCCAGCGCCAGACCCGGTTGTCGTAGTTCTCCACGATTCCTGGCTCGGTCGCGGCCGTGTTGCCGTTCCAGTTGCCGGGTACGGGGTAGGTGCCGTGGCTGCCGTAGTCGAACTGCGTGTTCGCCAGGCCGTCGGAGACCACCTGGTCTTCCAGGAACCACCGTCGTGGCCCGTTGGTGTCGTCGACCACGCCGGCGGTCCAGTAGCGGTCGCCGTTCCAGTCACCGGTCACCGGCCAGGTGTTGGAGTTGCCGTACCGGAAGGTGTGGCTGACCGGGCCGCCGCTGTTGGCGTTGCGCAGTTCCCACTTCCAGGCGCCGTTGTCCTTGGACACGACGCCCGGGGTAAAGGTGCCGTTCTTGTCCCAGTCACCGACCACGGGGATGTTGTCCTTGCCGCCGTAGAGGAAGCTGTAGTCGGCCTCGCCGCTGGTGAGGGAGTCCTTGATGTACCAGCGGAGGGAGTTGTTTTCGTTGGCCACGACGCCCGGGGTCCAGTAGCCGTCGCCGTTCCAGTCGCCAACCACCGGCACCATATGGGTGTTGCCGTAGCGGATTACCTCGTCCGCCGCTCCGCCGCTCTGCGTCCGCTTGATGTGCCATTCCCACACCGAGCCGTCGCGGCGGACCACCGCCGGCGTGAACTCACCGGTCTTGAACCAGTCACCCGCCAACGCATACGCGGCGGGCGGGTTCCATAGGGCGTTGACGATGACCTGTGCGTCCGAGGCCTGCACCTGGTACTTGTCGGGATACGCCGAGACCTGCACGGCCTGGCAGACCTCCCCGATGGGGGCGCTGGCCCAGGAGTTGTTCGGGTAGAGCCGAATCATCTTGTCGAGGAACGCGTTGGTAGCCCAGGTCGGGTTCAGCCGCTGTTCTCGGGTCCCCCACGACGCGCGCTGCTGGAACAGGCCGAGGCTGTCGTGGTCGACCTCCACGCTGATGTTTTGCAGGTGGGTCTCCACGATCACGGTGGCGATCGCGATGACGCCCGCCCGGGAAGCCAGCCCCCGCGCCTTGACCGCCTCGACCACCTTTCGAGCACAGGACACCCGGTAGGCGGTCATGTAGCCTCGCATGTCCGACGTCAACTGCGAGTTGAGTTGGGTGGCCAGAGCCCCGTCGTTCGCGGTGGGCCCGTTGGGATCGCAGGGAGCCGTCTCGTACGCGGTGGTCAGCGGCGCGAGCGCGGGCGGCAGGTCCGACTCCAGGTCGGGCGTGACGGCGAATGCCGGAGCGGCAGTCGCCGCCACTGTCGCGGTCAGTGCCACTGCGGCGACGAGCAGCCACCCAACCGTCTTCCCCCTCATCGGGGATCTTCCATTCACACGAACCTCCAGTTGTGGTGTGGTCCATAGCGGACCGGTTCGAGCAGTGATGTGCCGAAAGTGGCTGGACGTCGACTAGACGAAAATGCCTGCCGGCGGCTCGCCACCCGGCTCGGCGGTTGCCTTCGGGGCGACGAGGCCGACCATGCGGCTGGCGAGTCCTGCCGTCGCGCGGGTTATGGTTGCCTCCTCCATACCGGCCGTCCGATGTGGATCGGCAAAGTCAATTGAAGTCGACGAAAACCTGAGCGCACAGGACGTTGGACCCGACATTTGGCCGAACGTCTGATACCGTCTGCCACGGGATCACGGGGAGGCCTTGAGCTTGGGCGACGCGTTCGCGGTACTGCTCCGGCACCACCGGCTAAACCGTCGGCTCACGCAGGAAGCGCTCGCCGAGCAGGCCGGAATCAGCTCCCGTTCGATCGGCGGGATGGAGCGTGGCACCGGACGGGGGCCGCGCCCGCATACCCTCGAGCAACTCGCAACGGCGCTGAAGCTGGCCGGAGCCGAACGGGGCGAGTTCGTCAACGCCGGTAGGGCCCTCTTCCTGGCCAACCGCGTTGGCCGATCCAGCCACAGGGCGCTGCCGGCCGACGTACCCGCGGCCGGTGTGCCGCCCCGGCAGCTGCCCGCGAATATCCCCGACTTCGTCGGCCGCGGCGATGAAGTCACCCTGCTGCGCAAGGTGCTCGATCCGACCGCACCCGGCACCCGGGTGGCAGTCATCTCCGGGCCACCGGGCGTGGGGAAAAGCGCTCTGGCGGTACACGCCGCTCATCGGTTCGCGCACCAGTTTCCCGACGGGAATCTGTACGCGTCTCTGCGCGGGGCCACCGCAAAGCCGGCCGATCCGGCCGACGTGTTGGCTCAGCTGTTGCGGTTGCTCGGGGTGGACGGATCATTCCTGCCTTCCGGGGTGGACCCACGGGCGGGCCTGTTCCGGGCCCGGCTGGCGGGACGCCGGGTGCTGCTCGTGCTCGACGATGCCGACGGTTACCGGCAAATCGAGCCACTGCTTCCGCCCGACGGCGCCGCGGTGCTGGTGACGAGTCGCTTGCCACTCACCGCTCTCCCGGGCGTAGCGGCCATTGACCTACGTCCGCTGCCGGGACCGACCGGCCTCGAACTGCTCGGCCGAGTGGCCGGCGTGGAACGTGTGCGAGCCGAACCGGCGGCCGCCACCGAACTGGTCACCGCCTGCGGCGGGCTGCCGCTGGCGGTCCGGATCGTCGCGGCCCGGCTAGCCGCACGACCACACTGGACGGTAAGAACGCTCGCCGACAGGCTGGCGGACGATCGCCGCCGCCTGGACGAGCTGCGGCACGGCGACCTCGCCGTGCGCCCGGGGCTGCAAATGGCCTACCGGACCATCACACCGGTCGCCGCCCGGGCCTTCGCGCTGCTCGGCGCGCTAGGCATCCCATCCTTCCCGGCGTGGCCGGTGGCCCGGTTGATGGACATCGGACCGGCCGAGGGTCTCACCGCCCTCGACGAGTTACTCGATGCCCAGCTGCTGGACGACCTCGGCCCGGACCAGGCCGGCCAGCCGCGCTACGGCCTGCACGACCTGACTCAGCTGTACGCACGGGAGCGGTGTGACGCCGACGTCAGCCAAGCCGAATGGCTAGCCGCGCTGTCGCGCGTCGCGGACGGCTGGTTGGCCCTCGCCCGACAGGCTCAGGACCGCCTGCACTGTGAGCGGCTCCATCTCGACGACGGGGCCGATCCGGTGCCCATCGCCAATCAGCGGGCGGTCGCCGTCGCAGCTAGTCGGCCCGTGGAATGGTTCGAATCTGAGCGGGATCCGCTGGCGATGCTGGTGCAAACGTGCGCCGCGGCCGGCCTGACGGCTACCGCACGACGCCTGGCCGGCTGCAGTGCGGACTTCTACGAGCTGCGCGGCTACTACGACGACTGGCGACGATCTATGGAGTCGGCTCTGGTCGCCTGCCGTCAGGCCGGCGACGATGCGGGCGAGGCCGCGATGCTGCGTGGACTCGGCAGCTGCCTGATCGAGCTAGACGACCTGGATGGGGCAGTTTCGGCCCTGCGCCGAGCGCGCGCACTCGCCGAGGAGATCGGCGATCCGGTTGGCGCAGCGCTGGCTCGCAAGGACACAGGTTTCGCGATGGGCCTCGCGGGTTTACTCGAGGAGGCCGAGGCGGAACTACGCGGCGCGGCTGAAGAGCTGGGCCGGGTCAGCCGGAACCCGAACAGGGCCCTCGCGCTCGCCAGCCTCGGATTCGTGCTACGGCAACGGGGCGATACCACCGCAGCGGTGGACCACATCCGCTCTGCACTGGCCATCGCCCGAGCGTGCGGTGACCGGTTCACCCAGGCGTACGCATTGCGTGTCCTCGCCGGTGCGCTCCTGGCCTCTGGCCAGGCTGCCGAGGCGGAGCGGGCGGCCCGCCGAGCGGTACGCCTGTTCCAGCAGATCGACGATCCGATCGGCGCGGCGCAGAGCCAGCGGGCGTTGGGTGAGGCCCTGGTGCAGGACCCGGGCCGGCTGGCCGAGGCCGAGCAGGCGCTGACCGCGGCGGAGGACATCTTTCGCGAGCGGGAGCACCGTTGGGGTCTGGCTCTGACCGAGCTGAGCCTCGGCGAAATCGGCGTGCGCGTCGATGCCGCCGGTGCGGTCGAGCGACTCCGACGATCCCTGCAGTACTGGATCGAGAGGGAAGTCCCGGCCCTCCAGGCGCGCGCACTGGTAGCCCTTGCCGCGGCGGAGGACGCGGACAGCCCCAACACGCGAGAACTGCTGATGGAGGCGTACCAGCTCTACCAGGACCTGAAGGTGCCGGCCGCGGCCGAACTCGGGATACGGCTTGGACTCGTGACGGACCAGGACTCCGCACAGGATCGTTGAATCACCACACGGACAGCCCGATATGGCCGTCTCTCATCTACGCAACCCCCCATCAGAGACAAGTCGTACAGCACTTCCGTGGACGCGACCGATCGTGAGAAGGTCTGGACGAAAATTTCTCGGCAAGCGTTTCGCCGGGGAGCTGGCGGTGCGTTCGCGCCGTGGCAAGACCAGCCGCGAGACCGCCCTACCTGATCACGTCCCTGCCCGCCGCCGACGCCCAGCCCGCCGACCTGCAGCACTGGGCCAGCGCAGAGTGGTTGATCGAGAACCAGGTCCATCGCGTCAGAGATGTCACGTTCCGTGAAGACCAACATCAGGCCCGGACCGGCACCGGCCCCGCCGTCATGGCCACCCTGCGTAACACCGCGATCGGCTGGCACCGCATCAACGGCGAACCCAATATCGCCCGCGCCACCCGACGCGCCGACCGACGATCAGACGACCAGACGACCAGACGACCAGACGACCAGACGAAGGGGCGGTGGAGTTGTCAGCCCCTCGGGTCGCGCCGTTGAGAACAGCCAGAAGGTTACGCAGACAAGGTTCTCGGCCAAGCGCGGGATCAATCCGCGTTCGCCGCAAATCCTCTGTCGATGATGGTGGATCGGACGGAGGTGTCGTAGCGGTGGTTCATGGTGGCCTGCTCCGCATCTCGTTCGACTGAACCGACACGACGCTGTCCCGCCTCAGCCGTCAGGCGTCCACGGGCCGGTCGGAGTGGTTGCGGGCGGACATGCCCCGGCGCGGGGCGATCGACGCGACCGCCGCCGCGCCGAGAACGAGAGCCGGAATCACGAAGTAGATTCCGTCGCCGAGTCCCAGGAGCAGGCCCCAGGCGAGCATCACCAGCGCACCAAGCGCCGTCGTGGCCGCGACGGCGCGACCTGCCAGGTCGGCGACGAGGGGCAACACGGCCGCGACGATCGGCACGCCCAGCAGGTAGCCGGTGGCGGCGCCGCTGTCCGACACGGTGTCGGGCAGCAGGGCGACGGCGATGCCCAGCGCCACCCCGAGGGCGACCAGTCGCAACGACCGGCCGAGGGCGTGCGGCGTGGCGCGCCGGCGGCTCAGGTAGAGGATCGCCGCCACCGTGACGAACAGCGCGAGCACTACGCCGACAATGACGGCGAGATTCATGACGACTCCTCGGTTCTGATGATCTCGGCGACCCGAGTCTCATTCACCTCAACCGGCCACCGCTTCCGCAACGAATCGGTGAGCTGAGGTAGGCGCTCCTCCTGACGATGCGCAGGCACGGCCGACTGCACTCGGTAGGATATCCTTCACTTGGAGTTCCTAACTAAATGATCTGTGGGTCTGTCGTCCGTTGTAGAGCGTGATCTTCGATGTCGGGCCGTGAGGCGTGGCGAGCAGCCGCCGTGGATCGTGCCGGACGGGCTGTGGCAGCGCATCGAGCCGTTGCTACCCAAGCCCGAGCGCAACCCACGGCATCCGGGCCGCAGGCGGATCCCGGATCGGCAGGTGCTGTGTGGGATCTTGTTCGTGCTGCACACCGGCATCCAGTGGGAGTTCCTGCCCCAACAGCTGGGGTTCGGGTCCGGGATGACCTGCTGGCGGCGGCTGGAGGAGTGGAACCGGGCGGGGGTGTGGCAGCGGCTGCACGAGCTGCTGCTGGCCGAACTCCAGGCAGCCGGCAAGCTCGACTGGTCCCGCGCCGTGATCGACTCCTCCCATGTGCGGGCCGCAAGACGTGGCCCAAAAAAGCGGCCCGAGCCCGGTCGACCGCGC
>NZ_JBFAID010000094.1:0-12196 GCF_040654475.1 Micromonospora sp. NPDC050686 | reverse complement strand
GGACTTTCGAACTTCCCACCAGGCCCCAACGCTCTGAACAGCGATAGGACCGGCGGACGTGTCACAGGAACCCAATTATCTGTGGAACCCGGGTGCATGTCGATTGACAAAACCGCTGCCCCGCATGTCGGCGGCCAGTGAAAGATCCCCATAGGCGGCCATTTACCGCCCCGCTGGTGGCCAGGGTTCTCCCCGTGGACGGCCAGATACCTCCCCGCTGATCATGACGAGACGCTGGTCGGCGAGGGTCGGCGGCGTGAAACGCGGCAGGGAGATCGTGGAAATCTTGGAGGCGTACGACCTCACGGGTAGTTACCGTGCGGCGGCCGAGCTGGCGGGGTGTGACCACCACACCGTGGCCCGGTATGTGAAGTTGCGGGCCGAGGGGCGCAGCCCGGAGGAGCGGACGCAGCGGGCTCGGCCGATCGACGAGTTCATGGACAAGATCGAGGAGTTGGTGGCCCGCTCGGGTGGCCGGGTCCGCGCTGATGTGGTGCACCGGCGGATTACCGCGATGGGTTTCGCCGGCGGGGAACGCACCACCCGGCGGGCGGTCGCGGTGGTGAAGAAGTCCTGGCAGGCGGGGCAGCGGCGGGTGTTCCGTCCGTGGATTCCGGAGCCGGGGTTGTGGCTGCAGTTCGACTGGGGCGAGGGCCCGCGTATCGGCGGCCGGCGGACCACGTTGTGGTGCGCGTGGCTGCCCTGGTCGAGGTTTCGGGTCGTGATTCCGGTGCTGGACAAGACGCTGCCGACGGTCGTGGCCTGCCTGGACGCCACGATGCGGCGCCTGGGTGGGGTGCCGGCCTATGTGCTGACCGATAACGAGAAGACGATCACGGTGGAGCACGTCGCGGACATCGCCGTGAGGAATCCGGAGATCGTGCAGGTGGCCCGGCATTACGGGATGACGATTCGCACCTGCGTGCCGGCGGACCCGCAGTCCAAGGGCGGCGCCGAGAACACCGTGAAGATCGCTAAGGCGGATCTGGTCCCGACCAGCGCGAATCTGCTCGGCCAGTACCGCACGTTCGCGGAGCTGGAGGCGGCCTGCCGTGACTTCACCGACGAGGTCAACGCCCGCCTGCACCGCGACACCCGCCGCCGCCCTGCCGAGGCCCTGCTCGAGGAACGGGAACGTCTGCATCCGCTGCCGGCGCAGCCGTTCACGGTCGCGTTCGGCACCACCCGCCGGGTGAACTGGGACTGCACCATCTCCGTTGACGGAGTCCGCTACTCGGTCCCGCACCGCCTGGTCGACACCCGGGTCTGGGCCCGGTTCCACGGCGATGAGCTCATCGTCACCGCCGTCGGCGACGCCGGGCCCGTCGAGGTCGCCCGCCATCCGCGGGCCCAGCCCGGCCGCCCGTCGATCCGAGATGAGCACTATCCACCCCGATCACGCCAGTCCGACACCGCTGAGCGGGTGCCGCGAGCCCGCACCGCCGACGAGGCCGCGTTCCTCGCCCTCGGCCCCGGCGCCGCCGCGTGGCTGGTCGAAGCCGCCGCGGCCGGCATCCGCGGGGTCCGCCGCAAGATGGCCGAAGCCGTCGCTATGGCCAAGCTGCACGGCGTCGACCACGTCGACCGGGCCCTCGGCACCGCCGCTTTGGCAGGCCGGTTCGCCGACAACGACCTGATCCGCATCCTGGCCCACCAACGCGACGACGACGCCCCACCCACTCGAGCCAGTGAAACCCACAGCCTGCAGCCAGGCACCTCTGCCTGGTCGACCTTCGGCACGACGACTGGAGAACAGTGACCATCACCCCGTTGCGGGTCACCGGCGCAGCCGGTGACCCGCTGACCGAAGCGATCGAGCTCACCCGCCGGCTGAAACTGCCGCACCTGCGCCGGGCGATGGCCGATCTGATCCCCACCGCGAAAGCTCAACGCTGGGACCCGGCCGAGGTCGTGCGAGTGCTCCTCGCAGAAGAGGCCGCCGGCCGGGACCAGGCCAACCTGCGCACCCGCCGCAAACGCGCCGCGTTCCCGGCCGGCAAGACCTTCGGCGACTGGGACGAACAAGCATCGTCGATCCCGCGGCCGACGCAGGACGCGCTGCGCAGCCTGGAATGGGTGCAACGCAAGGAGAACCTGTCCATCTGCGGCCCGTCGGGCACCGGCAAGAGTCACTTCTGCGAGGCCCTCGGGCAGGCCGCCGTCGAGGCCGGCATGACCGTCGCCTGGTTCACCATCGAAGACCTCGGCGTCATGGTCCGCCGCCACCGCCCCGACGACTCTGTCGCCCGAGCCATGGCCAGGCTGATCCGCACCGACCTGATCATCATCGACGACATCGGCCTGCTACCGGTCTCCCCAGACGCCGCCGAAGGCTTCTACCGCCTGGTCGACGCCGCCTATGAGCGGCGCAGCCTCGCGGTCAGCTCGAACCTGCACCCCTCCGGCTTCGACGAGATCATGCCCAAGACCCTGGCCACCGCCACCGTCGACCGGCTCCTGCATCACGCCCACGTCGTCGTGACCCAGGGTGACAGCTACCGGTTCAACCAAGCCACCGCCGGACAGGGCGTCAAAGCCTTGCACTGACCCCAGCACCACCCCACGGCGGGGAACTATCTGGCCGCCGCTGGGGAGAAACCATGGCCGCCAGCGGGGAAAACTACTGGCCGCCTACGGGGAGATCTGATTGGCCGTTGACACCCGCAGCCACCACCCCAACCCACCCGGAGAACCCACCCATGTCGCACGGATCGATCTTCAAACGCTGCGGCTGCCGCGATCCGCGCACCCGCAAACCCCTCGGCAACCACTGCCCGAAACTCCGACGCGCCAACCGGTCCTGGAACCCCGACCACGGTGTACCGGCGCTCACCGGCCGATCTCGAAGCGGTCTACCAGCAGGCCGGCAGTGTGACTGCCGTCGCCGACCACTACAACGTGCCCCGGCACACCGCCCAGGGATGGATCCGCACGCTGCGTCGCCGGCAAGCCGGACCAGTTCCTGAGTAGGGGAACCAGGTACAGGGTCAGAACCGGCAGACAGGCGTGCCGCTTCAAGGCGCGGGATAGGAACCTGACGGCGAGGGCCGTTGACGTGCTGCGACAACGGCACCGTCACCCGTGCCATGCTTCTGCGCCATTGGTATTGCAGTATTCCGGCCGGCGGCGGCACGAGGACCCGGTCAGTGCCCGGCCACCCGACCGACATCGGTGGAGCGCCGCGCGGCGCAGGTGTTATGCCCGCCCACTAACCCTCGGCGAGCTGCTGGTGAGCCGGGCCAGGGCGAGGCGGACCGGGTTCCGCCAGCCGGCGCGCCGGAACGGCTCGGGCGGGTTGAGCCTCCAGCCAGCAGCGGTAATACGGAGAGTATCCAGCACCGCCACCAGCTGCGGCGAGACGCTGCTGATGCCGCCCATCCGCGGGCCAGCCTCAGTCGTTCCCTGCCTGGCAACTTTGACCGAGTCAGGTTGCTGACTCCCCGCGTTGAAGCACGTCGGTACGGTGCCCGCCATGACCCGAACCTCCGCCGCCATCCGTGACGTGCTCTACGCTGCGCTCGGCGTGCTGCTTGCCGGCACCCTGGCCGCCTGCAGCGGCGGCACGCAGCCCGCCGCTGCGCCGACAAGCTCGTCGCCCTCGCCGTCCCCATCGAAGAGCGCCCCGCCCGTCGACGGCGGCTCGCTCACCAGCCCTCTGCTGCTCGTCGACGCCCTCAGCAAGGGCGGAATCAACTGCACCGGGTATGAGGCCATCGCCCAGCCGCGGGGCGCGGTCGCCAGGGGCAGTTGCTACGTCAGTGGCGAGGAGTACACGGTCGGCATTTACGCGTCCGCCGCTGATGCCCGAGCGCAACCAGACGCGGAGGCAGAGCTGCTGATGGGTGTAGCCCCGGTGGATCTGGTGCTCGGCCAAAACTGGACGGTCGGCTGCCCGGATGAACCGGCGTGTCGAAAGGTGGCCGAAGTGCTGGGCGGCGAGGTGTTCCACGAGGACGCCTAACCCGGACACGCGAAGAGGCCCAGCAAAGCTCACAGATGAGCGGAGCGTTGGTATCAGCGGCTGTGAACCTGAGCAATGGCGGGTCCTGTGCGCCCAGCGCCGCTGGCGTGACTACGACCGGCGGCGGTGCCCGGACTGCTCCGTTTGCTGGCCGCGCCTATACAGGCTCCGCGCTGACCGGGAGGTCAGCACCCGCGGATGCCAGCGGCCTCGGAAACGACCGGCAGGGCTCGAGCCGGGCCGCCTGAGGCGTGCGCACGTCCGTCGCGGAGTGCCATCACGTGACGTTCCCTGACCAGCGATGCGCCATCGGCAGGGCGGCGCATCCGCTTCTGCCGATGAGCGCGCATCCGTACGCCACCGTCAGCTGTAGTACTGAACGAGGCAGAACTCGTGGTCCTCCGGGTCGGCCATGACGACGACCACACCCTCGTCATAGTCGTGCCGTTCACCGGTGAACCGGCCACCGAGATTGATGACCACCCAGTTGCGGGGCGTCGGCCCAGCCTGCCATGACCACGCCGGCCGCAGAAGGAGGCGGTGTCACCCGTGCGCGGGGTGACACCTCCTTTGCGAGAGACGGCCGATCAGATGCCCGGCTTGTAGCGCCGCTCGACATGGCCCTTCAGGTCGTCGGGGTAGAAGTAGACGGGACGGAGGTTGCCGCTCGCGTAGCGTTCGGCCTGGTCGGTGAAGTGCGGCGAGTCGGGGTTCCCGCTGTTGCCACCCTCCCTTACCGCCCACGCGCGCAGCCTCGGCCCGAACTCCACGACCGCCACGAAGGTGTTACCGCTGGTGGCGTAGAAGCGCTTCGTTCCCGGCCGGCGCGACCCCGGGTAGGTGGCGAGGGAACCCCAGGTCCCGGAGGTGAACGGCACCGGGATGCTCGCCTTCGCGTCGTCGAACGTCTGAGTGATCTCGCCGTCGTTGCGCTGGAAGCGGTTGATCTCCCCCCACGGCACTTGCCAGCTGCCGAAATCTTGCGTCAGCTGGTTGACCGCAGCGTCGAGCGATGCGAGTCGCTGCGCATCGGTGTTGCGCGACCCGGCGGCCCAGAAGATGGCCAGCGACGTCGCGGTGGAATCGGCGGCCCAGTGGTAGTCCCAGCCGCGTAGCAGGCTGATCGGGCCGGAGAGCCGCACCTTCTGGGGGTCGCCTGCGGGCAGGCTCTCCCAGGCTGCGACGAGCTGCGGCAGGAGCCCGGCGAAGGCGCCGAGGTAGGAATCGAAGGCGACATCGCGCAGCGCCTGCGGGCTGAAGTCGTCCCGCCCGGTCATCAGCTGGATGACATGCCGCCCGCGCTCGTTCTCGCTGCCGGTGTTGAAGTAGCGGGGATAGTCAGCGGCGTTGGGGCTGTCCGCGCCCGCGGCGGTCCAAGGCCAGTTGTTCGTGTTGTACGCCCAGCCGTTCTGCGGATTCACTGCCTGCGGAATGCTCTCCAGGCTGTGCAGCCCTTGCCAGTCGGTCGCCGGGTCGCTGCCGTCCACGGGCTGGAGATAGTCGAAGCGATCGTCGCGGATCGGCATGAACTGCGGTAACAGGAAGGCGATGTTGCCCTTCGAGTCCGCGAACAACGTGCTGTTCGAGCTGTTGGCCCTGAGGCTCGCCACCTTGATGTAGTCCGCATAGTCTCGTGCCTTGGTGCGTAGGAAACTCTGCTGCAGCGCCTTGACGGGCGTGTTCATCAGCGCGCAGGCGATCCACCTGCCGGACGCCTGGCGCACGATCGGGCCGTGATGCGTGGCGAAGGTGGTGAAGCTGCGCTCGGCCTGCCCCCCGTCCACGGTGCGATAGGACAAGGTGATCGTCTTCGTCGTCACCGGCCGCAGCTCGTCGCCGTACCGGTAGGAGAGGCTGCCATCCGCCCCGGTCACGATGGTCTCGGAGAACTCGTCGATGTTGTCGACGGGAGCCGACGTGTGCATCCAGCCCACGTTCTCGTTGAAGCCCTGGTAGACGAAGAACTGCCCCCAGGTGCTCGCGCCGTAGGCGTTGAGCCCTTCCTCGCTCGTCATGTGCAGCTCGGAGCGGAAGTAGAAGCTGGTGTGCGGGTTGATCAGCAGCAGCGCCCTGCCGTCCTGCGTGTGGCTCGGAGCGATCGCGATGCCGTTCGAGCCCGAGGGCTCGCGGACCGGCTCGTCGGGCTCCGCATCGGCCATCGCCGCCGCCATCGCGCCAGTGTCGTAGAAGGCCCTGAGCTGGGTGAGCGACACCCGCTCGATGTCGCCACCGATGCTGCCTTCGCTGAAGCTCAACGCCATCCACGGCTCGAACCGCGTGATCACGCGCGGACGCACCTCGGGGTGCGTCGCGAGGAAGTAGTTCAGCCCGTCCGCCCATGCATCCATCAGGTTGCGCAACCAGGCCGGGCTGCTCGCATAGAGGTCCTTCAGCACCTCGGGATCGATGAACAGCCGCTGGCGCAGGTCCTGCCAGAGCGCCGTCTCGCCCTCCGCCTCGGCGAGGCGACCGAGGCTGACCAGATAGTTCCGCTCGATGCGGTTGAAGTCGTCCTCGGCCTGGGCATAGATCATCCCGAACACCGCATTCGCATCGGTCTTGCCGACCACGTGCGCGATCCCCCAGTCATCGCGGGTGATCGTCACGTGCGCCGCCTGCCTGAGCCAACGTGCATGATCGGGAGTAGCTCCCCCGGGTGCGGCGGACGCGACGCCCGGTGGCAGTCCCGCCACGACTGCGGCAGCGGCTGCTCCACCCAGCACGTGGCGTCGGCTGAGCCCTCCGTTCTGCGCCTGGTTCATGCTTTGTCCACCTTTCCTCGGGCGTCAGGGCGCGGATACGCGATCCGCGCGACGGCCGTTCGACCAGGGGTAGCAACGATCACCACTGCCTCCTGACCCTTACCAATCAAGCCGCTCTATGCGTACCACCCACCCAGACCCTCGGGCAATAGAGATCAGGAGGCATTTGATCTGCGAGACCTGCTCGTGATAATCGAAGCTCATCGAATCGGAGGCGTGCTGTAGCTGCGCAGCGCGTACTGGAAGCCGCCGGTGTAGCTAACCCAGAAGCCGGTGAAGGTTGGGGCGAGCGGCGCGCACCGCAGTCGCGCGTCGGCGATGGCCCGCAGGTGGTGCAGCACCCCTAGACACGAGTACGCCGCGCACCGGCGACACCTCTCGCCGAACAGGGATACGCCTACACCATCGCCGACGCCGACGTGTCCTCGGCCCCAAGCTCCCAGCGTGGGCTGAGGAGGTCGGCCCCTCAGGGTGCCCCGGTCGATCGCTTGGTCAGGCGGCGCTGAGCTTCCGTGGGACGTACTGATTGAGACTGATGCCATCCTCTGTCCGCGGCCAGTGAAGATGGCTCTGGCACGAACTTGGTGATCGTCATTCGTTGATGTCAGTCCCTGAGGAGGATCCGCCGGCGGAGCAGGTCCGGGTTTGCCCGGCCACACATCGCCCTTTTGATCATTTTGATGCGGTTCACGGCGCCTTCGACCGCGCCGGAGCTCCAGGTCATGGTCAGGCCGGCGGTGACCGCGCCCCAGTCCTTGCGTAATCCGTTTGCGAACGAGCGGATCTCCGGGATGGCGCCTTGTTCTGCCTGCTTGACCCATGCCTCAAGGTGGGCGCCGCCGCGGGTGCGCACTAAGGCGTGTTTCGTAAGTCGGGGTGTCCCCACACGCCCGGCGTCGGTTGCATCCCGTCGGGTGGTGTAGAAGCTGACCCGTTGCGGCGTGGCGGTGGTCGATAACTGAAGAGGTCTCCGGTATCTGGTTCTGCGACCAAGCAAGAACTTCATACCGGAGACCTCGTGCCCAGCGTAGCGGTGACGAGGCGGCATGACCTGACCGACAGGCAGTGGGCTGTTCTGGCTCCGTTGCTGCCTGCCGCGTCGACGACGGGTCGTCCGCCGAAGTGGGAGAAACGACAGCTCATCGACGGGATCCGGTGGCGGATCCGGATCGGTGCCCCGTGGCGGGACGTCCCGGCCGAGTACGCGCCCTGGCAGACGATCTACGGCCTGTTCCGCCGTTGGCAGCGTGACGGGACCTGGGACAAGATTCTGTCGGCGTTGCAGGCTGCCGGCGACGCGCAGGGCCGGATCGCCTGGACGGTGAGCGTGGACTCGATGACCAGTCGCGTCCACCAGCACGCCGCCGGTGCCCGCAAGGACGGGCATCTGCAGAAGGAGCCGCCCGGCGGCGTGCACGACGAGCCGGCCGACCACGCGCTGGGTCGATCCCGCGGCGGGCTGACCACCAAGACTCATCTGGCCTGCGAGCAGGGACAGAAGGTCCTCTCCCTGACCGTGACCGCCGGGCACCGTGGTGACAGCCCGCAGTTCATCCCCGTCCTGCGCCGCATCCGCGTGACCCGCCTCGGTGTCGGCCGGCCCCGCACCTGCCCCGACCTGGTCCTGGCCGACAAGGCATACACCAGTCGCGGCAACCGCAGATACCTACGCTCACGCGGGATCAAGGCCTGCATCCCCAGCAAGAAGGACCAGGACGCCCACCGCAAGGCCAAAGGCTCCAAAGGCGGCCGCCCACCCGCGTTCGACAAGGATCTCTACCGGCTACGCCACGCCGTCGAGAACGGCATCAACCGGCTCAAACGCCACCGCGGCATCGCCACCCGATACGACAAGCTGGCAGTCCGCTTCCAAGCCGTCCTGACCATCACCATCATCACCGAGTGGCTCTGACCGGCTTATGAAACACGCCTTAGTTCGGCGAACCCGCGGGCGAGGTCCCGGATGACGGCCAGGTCTGGGCAAAGGCCGCACAACCGGTCCAGCTCGGCCCGGTCATTGTCGTCGAGCCTGCTGGTCGGGGGGCTTGACCCCTGATCCTGGACACGGGGTTTATGCGGCCGGGGCCAGCGTAGCTTGCGCTGGCCGGGTGTTCTCTTCGTAGGTGATCGGTGGCTACTGTCCGAGCCGGGAGTGGCGGCGGACGGTGTTGTAGCGGTGCATCCAACGGAACGCGGTCAGCCGTGCTTCGCGTTCGTCGGTGAAGGCGCGGCGGCCTTGCAGGGTCTCGCGTTTGAAGGTGGCGTTGAACGACTCCGCGGCCGCGTTGTCGGCGGAGCTACCGACCGCGCTCATCGACTGCCGGACCCCGGCTGCGGTGCAGGCCTCGGCGAAGGCCCGAGAGGTGTATTGCTGCCCCTGTCGCTGTGGAAGATCACCCCTTCGATGCTGCCGCCGCGGGTGACGGCGGCCATGTTCAGCGCTGCGACGACCAGCCCGGCGTCGTGGTGGGCGCCCATCGCGTAGCCGAGAATGCGGCGCGAGTACAGGTCGATGACGGTGGCCAGATAGAGCTTGCCCTCGTCGGTGCGGATCTCGGTCATGTCGCCGCACCAGGCGACATCCGGCGCCGGCGCGGTGAACACCCGCTTGACCAGGTCCGGTGCGGCCGGACGTTTGCCCGGGCGGGTCAGGCCCCGGCGGCGGCGCTTGACCCGAGCGGCCAGCCCGGACTCGGTCATGAGCTGCGCGATCGTGTTGTCGGAGACCTGCCAGCCCTGCTCGCGCAGCTCGATACCGATGCGCGGGCTGCCGTAGGTGCCGCCCGAGTCGTCGAAGACCTTCCTGACCGCGGCCGCCAGCCGGGCACGCCGATCATCTCGGCGGGTTGGCGGCCGGTCGCGCCATTTGTAGAACCACGACTCGGACACCCCCAACGCCCGGCAGGCCACCGCGTGCGGCACGTCATGCTCGGTCCTCTGGGAAGCGATGAACCCGGCCACGCTCACCGGCCCGTCGCTTCCTTGACCCACAGGACCACGGATCGCTTGAGGACATCACGCTCCATCGCCAGCTCGGCGTTCTCCCGCCGCAGCCGGGCCAGCTCCGCCCGCTCGTCCTCCGACAACTGCCGGGCAGCGGCCTCACCGCGAGTCTCGCAGTCCTTCTTCACCCAGTTCGCCAACGTCCCGTCGTTGATCCCCAGGTCACGCGCCACCTGGGCGATCGACTTACCCGTCTCGCGCACGATGCGCACCGCGCCCGCCCGGAACTCCGGATCGAACTGGCGTCTCGTCTCAGCCATGAACCTCTATCCCTCAAGCTCTGGCCTCCACGCTACGAGGGGAACCGCATACCGACATGTCGCACGACTTTGTTAGGACCTCTTAAGCGCCTCCGGCTTGACCGGTGAGCGGCGGTCAAGCCAAGGAGGCAGCTAGATAACCAGCAGCGGCCGGTAGGAGACGACACAAGGCAGCACGGCGGCCATGCTCCTCAGTGCAAGACGGCATCGGATGACAACGAACGATTCTCCATGACCGCGTTCACACCGAAGAGGTCGCTGGTTCGATCCTGGTACCGGCTACCATCGATGCATATAGGTGGGAAGCCCAGGCTCAGGCTGGCGGGCTGGCCAATTGCAGTGCATCGCGTCGCGGCTCAGAATGCGGATTATGTGAGCACCTGGCGTCCACGACGAGCAAGTGATGACCCGCCCGGGCCCGGTCAGCCCTTCTTGCTGACGTACACGCCTCGACCCGGCTGGCCGTACACCAGGCCCCGCGCCTTGAGCTGGATCATGACGAACCGGATGACGGTCTCGCTGACCTCGTACCGCTCGCAGAGCTGACGGGTGCTGGGCAGGCGATCCCCGGGCTGCAACACGCCCGACTCAATCTGCCGCGTGATGTCGTCGGCGATCTGTTGATACAGCGGCTGAGCCATCGGTCGTCCTCCTGCAACAAGACAACACGCAGGGGGATTCATATGGCGACACGGGGTATCGTCGGTATACCCAGAGTACTAGGTAACGTAGGTTGCAGAAGGGGACTCCGATGGTCCGGTACGAGGAGTACGTGATAGCCGCTGCCCTCACCCTGGCCCGCCGGCACCGGCCGGTGTGGTCGTGGCGAAGGTGGAGGCGGATCTGCCGATGCGGGACCGACCTGCCCTGCCGGGCGAGGCACCGCCTGCCGATCAACCGGGGGCACTGGCCGGGTGAGGACAGATGACCACGCACGGACCGGTGCTGCCGATCTGGACCTGCGGCGGGTGCGGTGCCCCTTGGCCCTGCCGTACTCGTCGACAAGAGTTGCTCGCCGAGTACGCCGGCGCTCCCGTGTCCTTGAGCATCTACATGGGCTCGCACCTGGTGGCCGCGACTCAGGACATGAGCTGGGCACCGGCGGGCACCCTCCACCGCAGGTTCCTCGGATGGCTGAGGTGACCACACCTCACCCGGTGACGTGGTCTTCATCGGCCGGGAGTCCTCGGTGCAGTTCGCGAAACAACGGGCGCTCCGGATGCGGGTGGTGTCCGTCGACTCGACCCCGACCTACCAGGGGTGGATCTGGCTCACAGGGTATGTCCTGAACAAGCGGGGCGAGGCGGTCAACAAGCGAGAGGTGTACGTGATGAAGGCCGGGCTGCGCGTCGCCCCGGCACCCACCATCGGGAGACCGGGGCAACAGAGGCGCGTCAGGTCACGGGCGCCGGCCTAGCTTGATCTTAAAGTAGCGGCTGTTCGTGATGCGGCCTGAGCATGGGGACAGCCCTTGGGTCGCCCAACTGACCGTCGACAGGGAAGACCCCCGCGCGTGCGGGGACGACGCGGGAGTTGAGCCGGTACGACAGGTACACCCGCGCGTGCGTGGACGACAGCGTGCCGAGCCCGGCCGGCGGGCCGGTCTGCGGAAGACCCCCGCGCGTGCGGGGACGACGTGGCGGAATGGGAGGCGTCGGAGCCGACCCTCGGAAGACCTCCCGCGCGTGCGGGGACGACGTCTCCACCACGTCCGGGGTGGGGCCGGTGGCCGGAAGAGCCCCGCGATTACTCCGTAAGACGCCCTTCAGAGACGTAGCGCCACACAGCGCGGTCCAGCGCTTGCCTGGGACAACCAAGGCGATCCGCCGCTCTCTCGTAGATCGTCCGAAGCGAGACATAGCCGCGACATGAAACGCCAGCAGCATTGGCAAACGTGTCAAGGTGCCGGTCGATCGCCACCGCCGGAAGACCTACCAGCTGAGCCAGGTAGTCGCACGTCTTCGGCCCGATGCCGGGAACTGCTCGGAGGTAGGGCATGTTCTCACCAGTCCGCAGGAACCTGCGGAGGTCCTCCTCCGTCTCCACACCGAGGCGCTGAAGGGCGACGGCTAGCCCGTACAGCCGTCTCGGTTTGGTGCCGCGCCACCGCAGTGTCCTGGCTAGTGCCGTGACCACGAACGTTCGCGGTGATGGATGACACGCCGTCCGGCCTGTCAGCCGGGCGGCGTCGCCGGGGTCAGGCTGTGGCG
>NZ_JBFAID010000093.1:0-12867 GCF_040654475.1 Micromonospora sp. NPDC050686 | reverse complement strand
GGTCCGCGTGGCGCGGACCCGCCGGCCACCGGCGTCCGGGCGTGAGCCAGGCCGACGGGAGCGACCCGGGATCAGCCAGGAGTGAGTCCGGCCGCTCGCGACGGCGCTCGATCGCCGAGCGAGACCGCCCAGAACACGGCCGTGCCGAGCAGCGCCGCGGCGGGGGCGACCGCCAGCCCGTACCGGGTGCCGGCCGACACCAGCGGACCGGCGAGCGCGGAGCCGGCGGCGCTGCCCACCACGAACGCCGTGCTCACCCAGGCGAACGCCTCGGCCACCGTGCCGGGCTCGGCCAGCCGCTCGGCGGTGAGGAAGACGGCGGTCAGCACCGGCGGCAGCGCCAGCCCGCTCACCGCGAGCAGGCCGGCCATCGGGACCGGGCCGGGCGTCAGCAGCAGCGGCAGGTAGCCGACCGTGAGCGCGGCGGCCAGCAGCGGCAGCCGGCCGGGGCCGCCCGGCCGGGCCCGGGTGTAGAACAGGCCGCCGGCGAGCGCGCCGGCCGCCTGCGCCGCCAGCAACCAACCGCTGAGCCGCCGGTCGCCGGCCGACTCGGCGTAGCCGGTCACCGCCACCGCGATGCTGCCGACCGCCGCGCCGACGCCGACCACGCCGAGCATCATCACCCCGAACCGGGGTACGCGCAGCGGCCCGGCCCAGTGTCGAACCGCGGCCACCCCGCGCCAGGCCCGGGCGGCGGGACTGAGGGCGTACATCGCGGTGCCGGCGAGCTGCACCACGGCGGCGGCGAACAGCCCGGCGGTCGGCCCGCCAACGGTCACCGCGAGCAGGGTGACCAGCGGTCCCACCACGAAGATCACTTCTTGGACGGCGATGTCCAGCGTGTACGCGGTGGGCACCGTGGCCGGCGGTAGCAGGGCCGGCCAGAGCGTACGCAGGCACGCCTCCAGCGGCGGTGTGCCGAACCCGGCGACCGCCGCCCCGGTGACCGCGCCGGCCAGGTGCCCGCCGGTGAGCGCCACCGCGCCGAAGCCGAGGCCGGAGACGACCGCCGCCGCCCAGAGCACCGGCGGCTGCCGCCAGCGGTCCACCGCCCGGGCGAGCAGCGGGGTGCCCACCGCCATGCCGGCCGTGTACGCGGCGACCAGCAGGCCGGCGGCGGCCAGGCTCATCGACTGGCGGGCGAAGAGCAGCAGCGCCAGCGGGCCGCTGGCGGTGGGCAACCGGCCGATCTGGCTGCCCAGGAGGACCCGGATGACCTGCGGCGCGCGCAGCACCGTCCGGATCGAGGTGTCGACGGACATGGGGCATCGCTCCCGGAGTGAGGAATCGGGCGAGGAGGCGTCGGGTGCGTGGGGCGCCTCAGGGAGCGAAGTCGGACCGCTCGTGGTCGTCGCCGTAGAGCGGGAGAGCCGGAGTGATCCACTGCGCGTACGCGGCCGCCGTGGCCTTCACCGGGATCACCCGCCGACGATAACCCAGCAGGGCGTCGGGACGGTGACCCGAAAGTCGGTTGCGTGCAGCCATGGCGCGCTGGCCGCGGTGACGAGACGTCTCCTTCTCGTTCTCTCACCTCGGCTCTTGATGCCTCTGCCGCTCTACCTGCTTGCCGTGGCGGTCGGAGAGGCGTCCCGCAAGGGTGACGCCGACGAAGGACCCAACACCAAAGAGCACCAGTACGACCGAGACCCACAGCTCGCCCAGGCCGGCGGTGTCAGTCGCGATCGGCGCGAGGAAGGTGAACGTGGCGAAGGTGGCAGCGTGGACCAGGGCACCGAGCAGCATGACCAGGAGCAGCCTGGGCAGCATCCGGCATCGTGATCGCAGTGGGTGGCCCGTTGCTGTTGCTCGGCTGGGCCGCGTTGGCGGCCCTGGCCGCCCAGCCCGCGGCGCTTCTGCTCCTCGTGTTCGTGCAGAGCGCGCTTTCCTTCGCGTTGGGCGGCACCCTGATCGCCCGGGTGCTCCATGAGGCAGCGGGCGCGCCCACCATGGAAGGGTCGTATGCGACCGCGGCGCTCAACATCGGTGCTGCTGGCGGCCCAGTCGTTGCAGCGGCGACCCTCGGGGCCAACACTGTGGACCTCGGCCCGGTGTGGGTCAGTGGCCTGCTCGTCGCGGTCGCATTGCTCATCGCCCTGCCCCTCCTGCGGGTCGTCGCACCCCGCCTCGGACAGACGATCCGGTGACCCACGCGAACGCTTCGTCGGGTGTCGAGGGGCGGCGGCGACTCGTCGAACGCCGCCGACGGCGGGAGGCCGCCGACGAGGGGCGGCCTTCCGTGCGGCGTCTCGGCCTGAAGCGCGAGAAGTTCGGCTGCTTCCGCCAGGTCCTGCCCGCCACATGTCGTCACGACCGAGGCCCTGCGCGAGCCGTGACACACAAGCGCGGCCGCTGCCTCAACGACGAGTCTTCACATCTTGGCAGCGACGCGCGCCTCCGCTACCGTCCATGGGAACGCTCCCATCAACTTAGAAACATCTATGTGATCCGGAGGCAACACGTCGTGGCTACTCTCTCCTCGCTCCGCCGCAGATCGGCGGCCATCACTGTGGCGGCCGTCGCGGGCGCCACCGCCGCCGGCGTCTGCCTCGCCGTCGGCGGCGCGTCCGCCGGTACGGTGTCCGGATCGCTCTACCGCGACCCGAGTTCGGCCGTTGTCCGCTGGGTCGCCGCCAACCCCGGCGACTCGCGTACCGCCGTCATCCGCGACAAGATCGCGAGTCAGCCGCAGGCCCGCTGGTTCGCCAACTTCAACCCGTCGACCGTGCAGTCCGAGGTCTCCGGGTTCATCGGCGCCGCCAACGCGGCGCAGCAGATCCCGGTGCTGTCGGTGTACGAGATCACCAACCGGGACTGCGGCGGTGCCAGCGCCGGTGGGGCGCCGGACCTCAACCAGTACCAGACGTGGGTGTCCAACTTCGCCCGGGGGCTGGGCAACCAGACCGTCATCATCGTCCTGGAAACCGACTCGCTCGCCCTGCTGACGTGCCTGAGCAGCGGCGAGATCAACGCACGCAACCAGGCGATCACGACGGCCACCCGGACCATCAAGTCGGCCAACCCCAACGCCAAGGTGTACCTCGACGGCGGCCACTCCACCTGGAACAGCGCGAACGAGACGGCCAACCGGCTCCGGGCGGCCGGCGTGCAGTACGCCGACGGCTTCTTCACCAACGTGTCGAACTTCAACTCCACCTCCAACGAGGCGAACTTCGGCCGGGCGGTCATCTCCGCCCTCAACGGCATGGGTATCTCGGGCAAGCGCCAGGTCATCGACACCAGCCGCAACGGGGGTGCCAGCGGTGACTGGTGCGCCGACGACAACACCGACCGGCGCATCGGGATGTACCCGACGACGAACACCGGCGATGCCAACATCGACGCGTACCTCTGGGTGAAGCCGCCGGGGGAGGCGGACGGCTGCCGCTACACGGCCGGTTCGTTCCAGCCGGACCTGGCCTTCAGCCTGGCCAACGGCGCGCCCAACCCGCCCACCACCACGCCGCCCACCACCACGCCGCCGACCACCGCGCCCCCGACCACGACCCCGCCGACGACCGCGCCGCCGACCACGGCGCCCCCCACCACCACGCCGCCGCCGCCGGGTAACGGCTGCTCCGCGTCGGTGGCGGTCAACCAGTGGCCCGGCGGCTTCACCGCGAGCGTGACGGTCACCGCCGGCTCTGCGGACATCAACGGCTGGACCGTGACCATCGCGCTGCCCAGCGGCGCCGCGATCACCGGCACCTGGAGCGCACAGGCCAGCGGTACCAGCGG
This sequence comes from Micromonospora sp. NPDC050686, assembly GCF_040654475.1. NCBI lineage: Bacteria > Bacillati > Actinomycetota > Actinomycetes > Micromonosporales > Micromonosporaceae > Micromonospora > Micromonospora sp. NPDC050686. Next base: position 9,132 of record NZ_JBFAID010000093.1, on the reverse strand, counting down.
GACCGTCCGGTTCACCAACGTGAGCTACAACGGCCACGTCGGCGCCGGGCAGTCGACCAACTTCGGCTTCCAGGGCACCGGCAACGGCCCCGGCGCGACGGCCACCTGCGCGGCCGGCTGACCCCACCCGATGCCCCGGCCCGGCGCGGAGGACCACTCTCCGCGCCGGGCCCGTCCTCCTCCGGCCCAAAGCCTCCCGTAGCCAAGGTCAACATCCCCGGCTGGAGTACCAGTGCCTCGTCATGCAGCCCTTGAACGGGTAATCCGGGTGGCGGATCTTGGAGTTGGTCGCCGAATCCCGACTTCGTCCGGTTGCCTCGGTTCTGAGGATGGATCGGGCAGGCTAGTTCCCCAGCATTCGTGGTGGGAGGTGATGGCTGGTCGACAGACGGCCGGAGGTGTTCGTCCCGGCAGGTGTCGATGGCCGAGGGACAGCGGTTAAAGAAGATCGCCCGGACCGCGAAGGACCGGTGAAGCTGCGGCAGGCGATCGTGGTGCTGATGTCCGCCCAAGGGCAGCCGGCCCCGGACATCGCCCACCTGTTGAAGGTGACCGAGGACTACGTCCGCGACGTGATCCACGCGTTCAAGGAACGGGGGTTCGACGCCCTGAACCCAAAATGAAGCGGGGGCGCACCGAGACGGATCGATGAGCAGACCCGAGACCGGTGCGCTCGGATCAGGCCGGCGAGGTGGTTCAGCGTTCGGCTGGACAGCGCTTGAAAGGGCTGAATCAGTGACCGCACGCCCGGCACGGCGGGCGGGTGGCGCGGTGGTAGGCGAGGGCGGCGGCCCCGAGCCCGCCGCCCCACACCCAGTACGCCGGCACCGCGACCCAGAAGAAAGCCAGCGGCAGTGACCCATCACCTGGATCCCAGGTGCCCGTTGTCGTCTCGATAGCGAGTTGCACCATGGCGACGCCGAAGTACACGATCAGCCCCCCGGCTATCGCGCACCCGGGCCCCAACGGCAACCAGCGAGGCACCCGACGCCCGGCGAGCAGCGGCACCCATCGGGGGAAGATCCGCCCCCAGGAGTGCACGAGGGCCAGCGGCAGCACCACCCCCGCCAGCAGGAACCCGACTTCGAAGACCAGCATGGAGGGGCCCGCGTTCAACGGGTTGTTGTTCCGGCCGACCGCGACCTGGGCGAGCAGCCGGACCAGGCATCCGGCCACCGCCAGGTACGCGCCACACCAGGCCCACCACGGGGCCCCCGCCGCTCGGCTCCCGTCATCGGTCCGGCTGACGTCACCCGTACGGCTGCACGCCGGGCAGTCCCCGCGCCACCGGCGCTGGTACGACAGCGCGGCGGCGGCTACCAGCGCCGCCCCGGCGAAGCAGGCTACCCGGCTCAGGAACGCACTGAGGTGGAACGGCAGCCCCAGACCGGGGATCAGCAGACCGACCGCGTCCAGTAGCAAAATCGGGCAGGCCGCCACCAGCGCGGCACTTACCGCCCAAGCGGCGATTGCCAGCGGCCAGCGCCAGCCGGCCGCCACTCTGAGCAGGAGCGCCACCACAGCGCCAGCGGCACACAGGAGCACGGCAGCCCAGCCCGTGAAGCCGATCAGATCCGAGCCGATCGGCGGAAACGACGGGCCATCCCCGACTGCCCAATAGACGCGCGCCGCGCCGTAGCCGACCGCCCAAACCAAGACCGCTGGCGACGCCCAAGCAAAGGATGCCTTCGGCCGTACCGCCGGCGCGGGAGTCTCCTCGTGGATCCGGGTGGCTTTCATGGAGTCCAGGGTGGCACCGATCCGACCACGCCGACCTCTCCTAAGAGAGGGACTGTGTCCCCCATCCGAGGGAACGTGCCGCCCACCTCTCGCAGTTGCTTCTGTTCGCCTTCATCGGCCTCTGGCTGCGGCAGCCGTTCAGCGAACTTATCTGCCGATCGGCAGAGGTCGGACATCGCTCAGGCCCTTACCGTTAGCGATGGCTTGTATCGCGCAGAAAGTTTATGGGGGATTTGGTGCGAGACCCACACATTGCTTCGCCTGCCGTCAGACCCACGCCTCACTGGAGCCTGCGTGTTGCGGCCTATCTGACCCCGCTCTGCGTGCTGCCATCCTCCTTGTGGCGATTGAGTGAGGTTGCGTGGGGTGAAGAGGCTTGTTTCAACGGTCCTCCGTGGGAGAAGCTCTACGTCAGTTCCCTCTCGGTGGTCTCGTTTGTGGCAGCTTGCTTGACGGTGGGCCTAGTTCGGGAGTGGGGCGAAAGGTTCCCGTCATGGGTACCTTTTGTCGGCGGGAAGCCCATTTCCGCAAAGATCGTGACGACGATGGCTGGTTCGGGAGCGGCATTTATCTTCTTGGTGTATGCCTATGCTTTTATCCTCAATCCAGTGTTCAAGCTGCGGCAGCCGCCACCGTATAACCCGGCGTGCCCACCCCCCGAGCAAACCTCCGATGCCTGGATAGCTTATGCGGCGTATGCACCTCTATTGTTGTGGGGTCCGTTGCTCCTCACAGTCACCATTGCTTACTACCGGCGCAGACGGGAGCCTCTTCGAGTTCCATGATTGCCGTTGCCTGGGCCTGGCATCAGCAGGACTGGGTCCCTCATTGGCTCAACAAAATACTCGAGGTGGAAGTTTGGGTGACCCGCCCTTTCGACACGGAGCACGGCGCCGCCGTTCTGCGGATATGCTGAAACCAGCAACTCCCACTCCTGTGATTGTCCACGAAGGGACGTTGCGTCCCTGGTGGATCATGTCAGGGCACCCCGAGTGGATCTTTCCCTTCAGGGGGCGAGTCGGTCGGTGTCGAAGAGTTTCCCGTCGAGGATCACGTGTGACCAGCCGTCGGCGGCGACCCGGGTCAGGGCGCCGTGCAGGGTGGGTGTCTGCGCCGCGAGGACGCGTACGACCTCGGCGACGTGCCGGTAGGCGGTTGCCCTGGACACGCCGAACCCGGCCCCGAGGATGGTCTTCGCGGGCCGTCTCGTCGACTGCACCCGCGACACCGTGAAGATCACGCTGGAGATCGTGCGGAAGCCCGCTGACCAGCGGGCCATCGCCGTACATCCGCGGCCGACCAGCTTGACGGCAGGCGCAGCGCACCTTCATCTGGACCTGATCAAGTCCCTCTCAAACACGCTCTTTAGGGTTCGCAGACCCGCGATTGCACCCGCCGTCCGCTATCCGAGCGTGAGCATCGCCTCGGTGACCTCGCTGGCGGCCGCGTCGGGGATCGCAGTGGCGGCCTCGTTGAGGACGAGTAGCCGTGCCGCGGGAATCTCGCGCGCGATCGCCTCGCCGTTGCCGACGGGGAAGAACCGGTCGCGGCGGCCGTGGACGACGAGCGTGGGGACTTCGATCTCGGGTAGGCGCTCACGCCAGCGTGGTGTGCAGTCGAGCCTGGAAAACACCATGCCCATCTGGTTGGCCATCTGGACCGGTGGTGCGGTGCCGGGTGTGCGGTCCCAGATGCGCGCAGCGATTGCGCGCGCGGCGGCGGGGTCGTCGCCGAGGATCTCCGCGCCGGCGGCGGCGAACTCCGCAACCGCCTCGCGGTCGGTCCAATCGGGCATCGGGCGCGTGAACAGCCGGCTCATCGTCGCCTGGTCATGGTCGGGGAGGTCATCGTCGGGCGGGCCAGGGGCAACCGGGCGGGTGCCGACCAGGGTGAGCGCCGAGAACGCGCCTGGATGGTCGAGCACGGCCACCTGGGCGACCATCCCGCCGACGCCGATCCCCGCGAGGTGCGCAGGGCCCCCGCCGAGCGCGTCAGCAAGGGCCGCCGCGTCGGCGGCGAGGCCGCGCAGGGTGTAGGCGGGCGCCTGCGGATCCCTCGTTGTCGACTCCCCGCTGTCGCGCAGGTCGTAGCGCACCACACGGCGCCCGCCAGCGGCGAGGCGCTCGCACAGCGCGTCGGGCCAGGAGAGCATCGTCGTCCCGCCCGCGAGCAGGACGAGTGGCGCGTCGTCGTCACCGAACGACTCGATGCCCAAGACGGTCTCATTGACGTTGATAGTGGTCATCGGATCACCGGGAGACGTTGGAGGTCAGGTGCGTCGCGGTCGATGTCGAGATCATGCCGAGGTAGACCGGGTCCGCCGCCCGAACTCATCGCTCACGCATGAAGTGTGTGGCGGATGCGAACCGGCAGCATGACGCGCGAGGCGGCACGTCGGACATACCGTGGGTCGGTGGTGAGGGTCCAGGCGGGTCCGGCGGGGTGTTCGCTGTGGATGCCGCTGTTTGCCAGGTGTGCCGCGATGGCCGCCGCTGGCCCACTGCGCATCACTTCGGAAATCACCGTACGCGACGCCGGCCGGAGCCGGACCTCGGCCGGAGCGAGCCGGTATGCGAGCAGGGCCAAAAGCCGCTGTCGATCGTGTTGACTGCTGGGCAACGCGGAGACAGCCCACACTTCATCGCGATCCTGGCCGGCATCCGTGTGCCCCGCCCGACCGGTGGCCGGCCCCGGCCTGACCCGGGTGCTGGCCGACAAGGCGTACACCTCTCGGGCGAGCCACGCCTATCTGCCCCAACGCGGAATAAAGGCCGCTATCCCGAGCAAAGCCGACCAAAGACGCGCTACCAGGCCGTCCTACACATCGTCGCGATCAACGAATGGCTTTGACTAACTTCGGATACACGCTCTACTCGCTCTTGGGCCAGATGAGGCCCTGGTCGGTCCAGGTGACACCCTTGTTGCGGCAGAGGCAGAACGGGTGGCCGACGGGGTCGGTGTAGACGCGCCAGCCGTAGCCGTCGGGGCCGATGGAGTTCTGCTGCAGGGTCGCACCGAGGGCCAGGACCCGGCTCTGTTCGGCCTCGATGTCGTCAACCTCGAAGTCGAGATGGAACTGCTTGGGGTGCTCGCTGTCGGGCCACTGCGGGGCGCGGTAGTCCTCCACCCGGATGAAGGCCAGCTCGATCTCGCCAAACCGGATACCGGCCCAGTTGCCGTGGCTGCCCTCCTTGACCGGGCGACCCGTCACCTCTGAATAGAAGGCTGCCAGCTCCATCGGGTCCGGGCAGTCGATGATGAAATCGGTGAGTCGCAGCATCCGGCGATCTTGTCACAAGATCAAATAAGCCGGAGTTTGAGACAGGCCTGGCCGCGCCGCGGACCCGGCCCTGGCTCCGTCACCGGGAGGGCCCGGGCGACACGTTGTTGGCCCTCTACCGAGAGCGCAAGTAACGACGGCTGATCCTGACGATGTGTGCCCTGTGTGCTCTGCAGCGGGTGCCGTCGTGCGGTTCACGTCGTTCAGCTCGGCCTGCATCTGCGCCGCCTCGGCGTCGCGAGCATCGTTGGGCCGCGCTCCTGCCGCTCTGTGACCCACGCCACATGCGGTTCCTGTCAGTAATCGGGGCGCTGTTCCGCTCAACTCACGCAGAGCAAGCGAACCGACAGGAGCAACACATGAAGCACCGCATCGTCGTCCTCGGCGCCGGTTATGCCGGGGCCTTCCTGGCCGGGAACCTGGCCCGCCGGCTGTCCCCGGCGGACACCGAGGTCACCGTGGTCAACGCTGAGCCGGACTTCGTCCAGCGGCTGCGGCTGCACCAGCTCGCGGCCGGCCAGGAGATCGAGGCTCCGAAGCTCGCCGACGTGTTCGCGGGCACGGGGATTCGGTTGCGCCTGGCCCGTGTCACCGCCGTCGACCCCGAGCGCCATGTCGTCGCTGTGGCCGACGCCGACGGCGGCGGCGAGCTCGGCTATGACACGCTTGTCTACGCCCTCGGCAGCCGCGGCGACGACTCCGGCGTTCCCGGCGTGGCCGAGCATGCCTTCGACATCGCCGCCCGGCCCTCGGCGCTGCGCCTGCGCGAGCGCCTGGACAGCCTGGGCGGGCGGCGCGGAGGCGGGAGGGTGCTGGTCGTCGGCGATGGGTTGACCGGCATCGAGAGTGCCACCGAGATTGCCGAATCCCGGCCCGGCCTGTCGGTGACGCTGATCGCCCGCGGCGAGCTGGGCGCCCGGCTCTCCGTCGGAGCCCGCAGCCACCTGCGCCAGGTCTGCGACCGGCTGGGCATCACCGTCTTGGAGCACACCAGCGTCGAAGCCGTCAAAGCGACGCGGGTGCTGTGCGCCGACGGCACCGCCCTGGCCTCCGACGCCACCGTGTGGACGGCCGGGTTCGCGGTCAACCCCATCGCCGCCGCCAGCGGGTTGGAGGTCACCGACAACGGCCAGATCGTCGTCGATCGCACCATGCGGTCGGTCTCGCACCCGGACGTCTACGCCGCCGGCGACAGCGCCTACGCCATCGGCGACAACGGCCGGCCGCTGCCGATGTCCTGCGCTTCGGCCGGCCACACCAGCAAGCAGGTCATCGAGGCGATCATCGGACGCCTGACCGGCCGCAAGATCGCGAACATCAAGATGACCTACACGGCCAACCACATCAGCCTCGGGCGGCAGGACGGGATCCTGCAGGCGGTCGACCACGAAGCGCAAGCAAAGCCGAAGTACGTGGGCGGCCGGAAGGCCGCGCGGATCAAGGCTGGCATCGTCAAGATGTCGCTGTGGGCCACCTCGCACCCGACCCTCGGCCTGCCCAAGCGCAAGCACCGCGTGACCGCCGCTCCGGATACGTCCGTCAAGAAGGCGCTCGGCGCAGACGCCTAGAGTGATCCGCGTGGACAGCACCGCCACCGATCGCTTCGACACCAGTCGGTTCGAGGCCAGCCGGTGCCGGCTGGCCTCGCTGGCCTACCGGCTACTGGGCTCCGCCACCGACGCCGAAGACGCCGTGCAGGATACGTTCCTGCACTGGCAGGCCGTCGACCGGCAGCGGATCAAGGTGCCGGAAGCCTGGCTGACCAAGGTCGTCACCAACTTGTGCCTCGACCGGCTCCGCTCGGCACAAGCCCGCCGCGAACGCACCGTCGGCGCCTGGCTGCCCGAACCGCTCCTCGACGGCGACCCGATGCTCGGCCCGGCCGACACTGTCGAGCAGCGCGAATCGGTCTCCCTGGCCGTGCTGACGCTCATGGAGCGCCTGTCACCCCTCGAGCGGGCCGCCTACGTCCTGCGCGAAGCGTTCTCCTACAGCCACTCCGAGATCGCCGAGATCCTCGACATCACCGAGTCGGCAAGCCAGCAGCACCTCCACCGGGCCCGGCGCCGCATCACCGCCGCGCGGCGCCGCGGCGGCGAAGTCGACCCGGCATCCGCCCGCAGGATCGTCGAGGAATTCCTCGCCGCTGCCTCCTCGGGCCGCACCGAACGGCTGGTGGCGCTGCTCACCGACGACGCGACCGCGATCTCCGACGGCGCGGCCGGCCTGGCCGAGACGCTGCTGCGGTACGACACTCCGCATCGCATCGCCGCCGTCGTACGGGCCGGCTTCAAACCCACACCCGCGAAACGGCGACTCGTCGGCGGTACGCCCGCCATCCACTACGCGCTCGTCAACGGCGCCCCCGCCATCCTTTTCATGCTCGGCGACCAGGTCGTCGGCGCCGTGACGTTCGACATCACCAACGGAAAGATCGCAACAGTGCGCGGCATCGCCGCCCCCACCCGCCTGGCCCGCCTCACCGAAACCTGGCGGCAGCACGAACCGGACCCGCCGCTCATCACCCAGTGGTGACCCGACGCCGAGTCCGCCTGTGAACACCTCGGCCGACTACCCACCGACGTCGGGGCGTCATCCGGGGCGAGTGACCCGGCTCACGCGCTGTTATGCCAGCCCCTCAGGCGGTGTCTTGTGGCCGAACACCGAGAACGAGGGAGACACCATGACGGAGAACATTGGCGTGGTCGTGGTTGGCGGCGGATACGCCGGCGTCATGGCTGCCAACCGCCTCACCCAGCGCGACGACGTGACCGTGACCCTGATCAACCCGCGGTCGAACTTCGTTCACCGCATCCGCCTGCACCAGCTCGTCGTCGGAACTGGCGACCCGGTCGTCGGCTACCGCGACATCCTGGCCGACCGCGTCCGGCTGGTGGTCGACACCGCCAATCGAATCGACGCGGCCGAGCGCACCGTTTCGTTGGCGAGCGGCGGCACGGTGGGCTACGACTACCTCATCTACGCAGTGGGCAGCGGCAGCGCCGACCCGAGCGTGCCCGGGGCCGCCGAGTACGCCCACAATATGGCCAGCCTGGAGGAGGCGCAGCGGCTGCGGTCGGTGCTCGGTACCACACCCACGACGGACGTGGTGACGGTGGTCGGAGCGGGCGCGACAGGCGTCGAGGTCGCCGCCGAGTTGGCAGCCGAGGGCCGCACCGTGACGCTCGTGTGTGGCAGGGTGCTCCACCCGTATCTGCACTCCCGGACTCGCCGCAAGTTCGCCAAGCGGCTCGCCAAGCTCGGGGTGACCATCATCGACGGCCCTGGTGCGAAGGTCACCGCGGTGAGCCGCGACGCCGTCCTGCTGGCGGACGGCCGCAAGCTGCCCAGCACGGTGACCATCTGGACGGCCGGGTTCAGCATCCCCGACCTGGCTGCCCGCAGCGGGCTCACGACCGACGCGGCCGGACGTCTCCTGACCGACGAGACGCTCACCAGCATCGACGACAACCGCATCGTCGCCGCTGGCGACTCGGCCGCGCCGTCGAATCTGCCGCTGCGAATGAGCTGCCAGTCCGCCAATCCACTCGGCGCACATGCGGCCGACACGGTGCTCAGCCGGATCGCGGGCGGACAACCCACGACCATCGCCATCGGCTTCTTCGGGCAGTGCGTCAGTCTGGGCCACGGCGCCGCCACCGTCCAAATCGCCTCGACAAACGACATCGCCAAAGGTTTCGCTGTCGGGGGCTTCCTCGGCGCGAAGATCAAGAGCAGCAGTTTCAACGGCCTGATCGAGCACTTGGCGCACGAGGCGCACAAGCCCGGCTCCTTCACCTGGAAGTTCCGAGACGACACCCGTCATCAGCGGATCCAGGCGCTCGCCGCCCGCTGACCTGACCATCGAATGAAGGGTCTTGCAGTGGATACACTGCCCGCCGACCCCGCTACCGAAACCTTCGTGGCCCACCGGAACCTGCTGTTCACCGTCGCCTACGAGATGCTCGGTCCGGCGGCCGACGCCGAAGACGTCCTCCAGGAAACCTGGCTGCGCTGGGTCCCGGGTTCCACAGATCAGGTGGTTGGCTAGTCCGCGAGAAGGTGGGTTGAGCTGGGAAAACGTGGTTTGGTCCGGTGGCGGGGCGTGTCAC
>NZ_JBFAID010000092.1:0-12952 GCF_040654475.1 Micromonospora sp. NPDC050686 | reverse complement strand
GGGACTTTCGAACTTCCCACCAGGCCCCAACGCTCTGAACAGCGATAGGACCGGCGGACGTGTCACAGGAACCCAATTATCTGTGGAACCCGGGGTCTGGCCGCTGGTCGGGGTGTCGAGGCTGGTGAGGCTCAGCGGTGCGGAGAGCAGGCCGCCGGAGATCCCGGTGGCGAGCCCCTGTCCGGCCGCCTGGGCTGCAGCGGCGGGGCCGCAGCAGCTGTCGGTGCCGGTGGAGTCGGCGGGGTTGCTGTTGCAGACGCCGGTTTCGGGCAGGTCGAGCTGGACGTCGCGGGCGGCGTCCCAGTCGCCGGCGAGGGCGGCGACGACGGAGCGGACCTGCTCGTAGCCGGTGGCCATGAGGAACGTCGGCGCGCGGCCGTAGCTCTTCATGCCGACGGCGTAGTAGCCGACCTCGGGGTGTGCGAGCTCGTCGGCGCCGTGCGGGGGGACGGTGCCGCAGGAGTGCTCGTTCGGGTCGATCAGCGGGGCGAGGGCGCGGGTGGCGCCCATGATCGGGTCGAGGTCCAGGCGCAGCTCGGCGGCGATGGAGTGGTCGGGCCGGAAGCCGGTGGCGGCGACGATGCGGTCCACGGTGATGGATTCGTCGCTGCCGTCGGCGTGGCGGACGACCACGGCCACCTGGCCGTCGGTCGGGGTGAAAGCGTGCACGGAGAAGCCGGTGAGCAGCCGGATTCGGCCGGTGTCGACGTGGTCGCGCAGCCGGGAGCCGAGCGCGCCGCGGGCGGGCAGGGCGTCGGCGTCGCCACCTCCGTAGGTGCGGGCCGGGCTGGCCGAGCGGATCGCCCAGGTCACCTCTGTGTCGGACTCGGCGGCGGCCAGCTCGGCCAGGGAGAGCAGGGTGTTCGCGGCGGAGTGGCCGGCGCCGACGACGAGGGTGTGTCGGCCGGCGAAGCGGTGCCGGTCGGTGCCGAGCGCGTCCGGCAGGGCGTGCTCCAGGTACGCGCCGACCTCCTTCTCTCCACGGGCCGGCAGGCCGGAGGCGCCGAGGACGTTGGGGGTGCCCCAGGTACCGGAGGCGTCGATGACCGCACGGGCCAGCAGTTCGTCGCCGGTGGCGAGGCGGATCAGGAACGGCGTCTGCTCGCGGCCGGCGGTGCGCAGCCGGTCCAGGCCGAGGCGGCTGATCGCCTCCACCCGGGCGCCGTAGCGCAGGTGGGGCTTGAGCTGCGGCAGCTCCGCGAGGGGCTGGAGGTAGTCGGCGACGAGCTCCGCGCCGGTGGGCAGGGCGTCCTCGGCCGGGGCGACCCAGTCGGCGTCGTCGAGCAGCCGGCGGGCGGCCGGGTCGATGTTGTACCGCCACGGGGAGAACACCCGCACGTGCCCCCACTGCCGCACCGCTGCGCCGGCGGTCTCACCGGCCTCCAGGACAAGGAAGGGCAGGCCACGCTCGTGCAGGTGGGCGGCGGCGGCCAGACCCACCGGGCCCGCACCGATCACCACGACGGGCAGCTCGTCCAGGACATTCATCGGAAACTCCTCTGTGTTGAGAATTGTCGAATCAAGAGGGTGCAGTGGTGCTGCGGCGGGCGGAACTGAACGGGGGTCAGGTGATGGCGGGGCTGCGGCGCTCGAGCAGGACGACGTCGCGCCACCGGCCGTGGTGCCGGCCTACCCGTTCGCGGGTGCCGATGACGCGGAAGCCGGCCCGCTGGTGCAGGGCGAGGCTGGCGGTGTTCTCGGGGAAGACGCCGGACTGGATGGTCCAGATGCCGGCGGTCTCGGTGGAGGTGATCAGCGCCTCCAGCAGCAGCCGGGCTACACCACGCCCTTGGGCGGCGGGGTCGACGTAGACCGAGTGCTCGACTACCCCTGCGTAGACCGCCCGGCTCGACGTTAACGAGACCGCCACCCACCCGATCACGGTGTCGTCCGCGTCGACGGCTACGAGGCGGTGGTCAGACAGCTTGGCCTCGTCGAATGCCGTCCAGGTCGGTGCGGTGGTCTCGAAGCTGGCGTTGCCGCTGTCGAGGCCAGCCTGGTAGATGGCGAGGACACGGTCGGCGTCGTCCGAGGTCATCAGGCGGACGGTGATGTCGGCCATCAGCAGGCTCCCTTCGGGTTGGGCGCGGGGCGGCCCATGACGACGTCGGCGGCGGAGGGGAAGCAGCCGACGCAGGCGTCGTTGATGCGATAGTGACGGGCGGTGCCGACCGGCTGGACGAGCACGAACCGCACCTCGGTCAGGATCTTCAGGTGTTGCGAGACGGTGGACTGGGCCAGCCCGACGGCGGCGACGATCTCCCCGACGCTCATCGGTCGGGCGTGCCGGGCCAGGTACTCGACGATCTGCACCCGGGTCGGGTCCGCCAGGGCCCGGAACCACGAGGCGTAGGTCTGCGCGGTGTCCCGGTCGAGCAGGTCGCCCACCGCCACTCCTTCTATCGTTTATCGCCGATTGACGATGAAAGTGTATCGGGCGTGGTTGCGGCGAGGTGGGCGGTCGCGACGACGAGGCGGGCGATCGCGGCCAGGGCGGCGGGGTCGACTTTGTCGGGGGTGTCGGCGGGGCTGTGGTAACCACCCAGGCCGGCACCGATCCCCACTGCGGCGAAACCGGCACCGCCGTAGCGGCGGTTATCCGACGCCACCGGACCGGCCGCCAGGGGGACGCCGGCGTGCCGGCCGGCCTGGTCGAGCAAGGCCAGGAGGCGGTGGGCGGGCCCGCCGGCCTCCACCGCGGCCGCCCCGTCGAGACGGCCGGCACCGTCGATGTTGATGACCAGCGGTGTGGCCCGGTCGGCGCGGAGTTGGGTGGCGTGGTGGGCGGAGCCGAGCGCGCCGACCTCCTCCCCGTCGAGCAAGGCCACGGACAGTCCCGCACCGGCGGGCAGTGCGGCGGTGAGCATGCGGGCGGCTTCGAGGACCACGGCGACGCCGGTGGCGTTGTCCGAAGCGCCAGGCAGGCGCAGCCCGGGGTGGTCGCCGACGCCGTCGTAGTGGGCGGTCAGGAGCACGTCGGCACCGTCGGTGCCAGGCTGCCGGAGTCGGGCGTGAATGTTGGTGCCGATAACGTCGTCGCGGCGCAGCGGCGTCGCCCCGGCCAGCCAGCCGTCGCCTACGGTGGCGGCGGTAAGCGCGGCGTGGTGGGTGTCGGGGTCGAGCGTCAGCACCGGCAGCGGCCCTGGGTCGGGTCCGGCGAGCATGGTGAACTGCCAACCCTCGGCATCGACCGGACGGCGGACCAGCAGCCCGGCCGCACCGTGGGTGTCGCGGTAGGCGTCGAAGAGGCTCATCTCGGCCGACACGACCAACCACCGCCCCGCCGGGTCGGCCTTACCACCGGCGACGCCGAGGGCGCCGCGACGAATGCGGTACGTGTCGGCGGACGCCGGGTGGATCGCGACCTGCCGCCCGAACACCAGTTCCTCGGGGCCGCTCCGGTCGCCCCAGGTGACCGTCGGCGCCTCATACACCTGCGGCACGGCGCGGACCGGGAACTCCTCGGTGCGGACGTCGACACCGAGGGCGGTGAGCTGGTCGACGAGCCAGGCGCGGGCCGCCGCCCCGCCAGCCGAGCCGGCACGCCGCCCCGCCATAGGGTCGGAGGCGAGGGTGGCAATGGTGGCGGTCATCCGTTCGGCGCTGACCTGCTCGAGCAGGTCAGCGAGGTCGGTGGGGGCCGTCATGAACAGCAGCCCTGTCCGGCGGCGATGGCGTCGGCCTTGGCCTCGGTGCCACAGCACGAGTCAGCCGCCTGGGCGGCCTGCCGCGTACCGCAGCACGGGTCACCGTTGGCGGTCGCGCCGGCCGGTGGGAGGATCCCGCCGACGGCCTGGGCGGGGCTGCCGCAGCAGGCGCCGGAGCCTGTGACCCGCAGGGCGGCGGCGGGGTCGCCGGTGAAACCGCCGGCGGTGGGAGTGTTCTCGCTCATGTCGGGTCCTCTCCTCAGCGAGGGCTGATCAGCGTGTAGACGTCGGCACGGGTGGTGTCGTAGCGGCGCACGGCCCGCTGCGCCTGGGTGGACACCTGGGCGCAGGAGTCGCAGAACCGGACACCGGGCAGGGATGTGCGCGAGCGGCGGGTAGGGCCGAACATGCTCGTCCTCAATTCCTCGAGACGCCTGTCTTGACGTCTGTCGAATCAGACACTTGCATGCTGATTAGAGAGATGTCAACCTAGAGGCATGTCGAAGCAACAGGCGTCTCTTCCCGTCGTCGATCTCAACGCCGACGCGCCGTGCTGCCCGCCGCTGGCCCAGCGCCGGGTACCGGCCGAGACGGCCGCGGTGCTCGCGCCCGCGTTCAAGGCCCTTGGTGACCCGGTGCGGCTGCAGCTGATGTCGATGATCGCCTCCGCCGAGGACGGCGAGGCGTGCGTGTGCGACCTGACGCCGGCGTTCGACCTGACCGGGCCGACGATCTCCCACCATCTCAGGACGCTGCGCGAGGCGGGCCTGGTCGACGCCGAGCGGCGGGGCACCTGGGTCTACTACCGGGCCCGACCGCAGATCCTGCGCCAGCTCGCCGCACTGCTGTCGATCGAGCCGGCGACCGCGGCCAAGGTCTGACCTCGCCCCCCATAGCCGTCACCCGCCGGCACCGTCCGTGGCTCCATCCACCTGTGGGGGCGATGCCGACCGCTGGACACCGGGTGCCGCGTAACGCGCCTGACCGAAGAAGCGCGGACGTCCGCCCACGCGCGCGGAAAGGGCGGCCATGACGTGCACGGCGTCGCGACCGACGCCCCGCAAGGTGTTCGAGGCGAAGGACCGCTGGAACTCCAGCCCCAGGTAGACCAGGCCAGGATGGGTGGTGGAGATCCCGCCCACCTGCTGCGGCACGCCGCGATCGACGGTGGCGAGAGGCGCGAGGTAGTCGAGATCGGGCCGGTAGCCGGTGGCGAAGATGACGGCGTCGACCGGCTCCACGGTGCCGTCACGCCACAGGACGCCGTCCGGGGTGAAGGCGGTGAACATGTCCCGCCGAGGAAGCCGGCCCGAGGTGATGGCGTCGCGGTAGCGGCCGGTGTCGAGCACCGTGGCGTGCCGGACGAGGCGGGTGATGATCGCGCGCGGGAGGCGGTCGCCACCAGTGACGCGGAGCCAGTGGTGCAGGTCCCGTCCGCGGATGCGCTGTGGCAGGAACCGGACCGGCTCGCGGGTCGCCAGCGTCACCCGGGCATGCGCAGTGAGTTCGTAGGCGACCTGGACAGCGGAGTTGCCGGCCCCCACGACAACGACGCGCTTGCCGTCGTACGCGTCGGGGTGGCGGTAGTCGGCGACGTGCCGCAGCTCCCCGCCGTACTCACTCTGCCCGGGCAGGGTCGGCAGGTACGGGTTGCCGAACGAGCCGGCAGCGGCGACGACTCCGGCGGCGGGCAGCTCGTCTCCGGTGTCGGTGCGCACGAGGTATCCCCCGCCGGCACGGGTACCCACGGCGACGGCTCGAGTGCGGGTGCGGATCTCGACGTCCAGGGCGTCGGCGTAGCGGCGGAGGTAGTCGACCACCTCGTCGCGGTGGGGGTGACGGTCCAGGTCGCCGTCGAAGGGCATGCCGGGCAGGGTGCTGTAGCGGGCGGGCGAGAACAGCGTGAGGCTGTCGTAGTAGTCAGGCCAGGAGCCGACCGGTTCGGCGCCGGAGTGCAGGACCACGGGTCGCAGGCCAGCGTCCAGGGCGGCGCGAGCCGCGGCGAGGCCGGACTGACCGCCGCCAACGATGATCACGGGATCGACTTGATCGTTCACATCACGATCATATCGTCGTTTCGTTGAATGACAATATGATGATGGCGAGGAAGGGTGTGACCATGAGCCAGACCGCCGCCGACCAGCCGACCGGGCCGCAGAGCGCCGCCCCCGGTCTGGCGCCGCAGACGCAGGAGTTCCTCAAGGCCCTCGGCAGCCCTACCCGGCAGCGGATCATGATGCTGTTCGCCCGCGGCGCCGAGATGTCCGTGGGCGAGGTGGCCGAGCGGGTCGGCATCAGCCAGGCCACCGCGTCGCAGCAGCTGACGCTGCTGCGACGCGGTGGTGTGGTCACCTCTCGACGAGACGGCAAGACGGTGTTCTACCGGGCCGACCGGGACGGCGCCATCACCGCCCTGACGGATCTGCAGTCCTACCTGGCGACCTGCTGCTGATCGGCCGGCACCAGCACCGGCACTGATGAGATCGAGGCCTCCCCGCGGCCGGCTTGACTCCGGAATACTGCTCAGTGATTATTGAGTCAATGGACGCTGAGCTTTCATCCATATCCGCGCGAGCCAGGATCCACGCCGCCCTCGGCGACCCAGCACGCCTGGCGATCGTGGACGCGCTCACCCTCGGCGACGCCTCGCCCGGGGAGATCGCCCACACCCTCGACATGGCGACGAACCTGGTCGCCCATCACGTCAGGGTTCTCACCGACGCCGGCCTGGTCATCAAGGGTCGCTCCGAGGGTGACCGGCGCCGCGCCTATCTGCGGCTACGCCCCGAGGCGTTGGCCGCGCTGGCCACCCCGCGGCTAATCGGTGTGGGCCGGGTGGTGTTCGTGTGCACCCACAATTCGGCCCGCTCGCAGCTGGCCGCCGCGCTGTGGAAGCAGCGCACCCACAGCGAGGTCGCCTCCGCCGGCACGAAGCCTGCCACCCGGGTCCATCCCCGCGCGGTGGCCGTGGCTCACCGCCACCACCTCGACCTCGACCCGACCGGTACCGCCCACGTCACCGACGTCGTGCGTCGCGATGACCTGGTGATCGCCGTCTGCGACAACGCCCACGAGGAACTGACAGGACCAGTCCGCCCCCGCCTGCACTGGTCCATCCCGGACCCGGTCCGCGTGGACACCGACGAGGCGTTCGAAGCTGCCTACGCCGACCTCGCCGACCGCGTCGACCGGCTCGCCCCCGCCGTCCTGTCCGAAGGTCCCCGATGACCGACACCGCCGCCCACCCACGCCAAAAGATCACCCTCGACGAGCAGGTCGCGCTGCACACCGCCGCGACCCGGCTCGCTGAGAAGTTCGACGGCATCTACGGCACCGCAACCATCGAGCGGTTCCTGCACAGCAGCTACGACCAGCTCGCCACCGCCGCCAGCATCGCGAACTACCTGCCGCTGCCCAACGAGCGCACCGGCGCCCGCCAGCGCCTGCGGGCCCTGGCCCGCGTCGAGGGTAACCACCGCGACGGCCGCCCGGTCGTACTGTTTCTGTGCACCCACAACGCCGGCCGCTCCCAGATGGCCCCGGGCTTCTTCACCCACCTGGCCGGCGACCGGGCGATCGACTGGTCCGGCGGCAGCGAACGCGGCATCGCGATCAACCCCTCCGCGACCGCAGCGATGGCCGAACCCCATTTTCCCCGGCACCCGCTACGAGAACTGGACCGTCGACGACCCGGCCGGCCTCGACCTGGCTGACATGCGGCCGATCCGCGACGAGATCGAGCACCGCGCCTGCTCGACGAACTGAACGTCCCCGCCACCCGATAACCAACTGCCCGACGATCCGGGACAGCAACACCATGGGAGAGAACAGACTGATGACCATCGCACTCCGGCGGCGCCTGCTGGCCGAGTTCACCGGCACCGCCCTGCTGGTCACCGCCGTGGTCGGCTCCGGCATCATGGCCGCCACCCTCTCCCCCGGCGACGTGGGCCTGCAACTGCTGGAGAACTCCACCGCCACCGCCTTCGCCCTCGGCGCGCTGATCCTGATCTTCGGCCCGGTCTCCGGCGGGCACTTCAACCCCGTCGTCTCCGCCGCTGACTGGTTTCTCGGCCGCCGCGCCGGCACCGGCCTCACCGTCCGAGACCTGGGCGGCTATGTGGTGGCGCAGGTCCTCGGCGGGATCGCCGGATCGGTGCTGGCGAACCTGATGTTCGACCTCGCCGCCGTCGAGTTCTCCGCCAAGGACCGCGCCGCCGGCCACCTGTGGCTCGGCGAGGTCGTCGCCACCGCCGGCCTGATCATGCTGATCTTCGCCCTCGCCCGCTCCGGCCGCGCCCCGGTGGCACCCGCCGCCGTCGGCGCCTACATCGGCGCCGCCTACTGGTTCACCTCGTCGACCTCGTTCGCCAACCCCGCCGTCACCATCGGCCGCGCGTTCACCGACACCTTCGCCGGCATCGCCCCCACCTCGGTGCCCGGGTTCGTCCTGGCGCAGCTTGTGGGCCTCGCCGTCGGCGTGGGCCTGCTCGCCGCCCTCTACCCCGACGCGGGCGCCGCCGCCGACCAGGTCGTCGTCCCCACCGACGGGGACGGCGCCGTCGGCCGCCGCTCGTGACCACACCGCACCCACCGGCCAGCAGCGGCGCCTGGCCCGGTCCGGGCTTCGTCAACCACCGCCATGGCCCCGGCCGCGACCGGACGCTCGACCGCGACAGCGACCCGGTCCACCTGTTCCCCGACCCCGATCACACGCCGGCCAACCGGCCCTCGCACCGCATGGAAGGCACCCGATGAGTGACAAGCCCAGCGTCCTGTTCGTCTGCGTCCACAACGCCGGCCGCTCCCAGATGGCCGCCGGCTGGCTGCGCCACCTCGCCGGCGACACCGTCGAGGTCCGCTCCGCCGGCTCCGCACCCGCCGGGACCGTCAACCCCGCCGTCGTCGAGGCCATGGCCGAGGTCGGCATCGACATCACCGACCAGACCCCGAAACTGCTGGAGTACGCCACGGCGGAGTCTTCCGACGTCATCGTCACCATGGGCTGCGGCGACGCCTGCCCCGTCTTCCCCGGCAAACGCTACGAGGACTGGAAGCTCGAAGACCCCGCTGGCAAGGGCGTCGACGCCGTACGCCCGATCCGCGACGAGATCCGCACCCGCGTGGAGAATCTCCTCACCGAACTGCGCCCCACCGCCTAATGGGAGCTACCGGGTCAGTCGTTGGCAGACTCGGTGCCTGGTAGCCGCGGGTGGGTGAGCACTCCCGCCGCCCGGACCGGTTGGAGTCCTGGGGTCAGAACGTGCCCCCGCCCGTGGTCGGGAGACGAATGGCTGATGGGGTGCGGTGCGACATGCTTCCGCACGCTCGATCCGCCATGGACCGTCCCGCACGTGGATCGCGGGCCCCTGTTCACGCTGCCATGACGCTCGCCCCCGCTGGACGGGCCTCATCGCAGCGCCACCATGAAGAAATCGACCACCATGCCGGTCACCTCCTGCGCCGAGGGTTGCTGTCCGGGGGTGGCCAGGGTGTGTCCGGTGCCGGCGACCTCGACGAACTCTGCCGGCACACCGGCGGCGCGCAGCCGCTCGGCGAACCGGACGGACTGGCGCGGTGCGACGTCCTCGTCCTGCGCGCCGTGCAGGATCAGGAACGGCGGCGCGTGCCCGGTGCTGTAGTTGATCGGGCTGGACGAGTGGCGGGTAGCCGTGGATGTACCGATACCGGCCCAGAGCAGGAACCGGATGAACGGCGGCGCGTCGGCGAAGTCGTTGAGGTCAGTGGGCCCGAACATGTCCACCACGGCCTGAACCGCGCTGGACTGCTCGGCGTATGGGCCGGACCCGCCCTGGCGACCGGTCAGACCCAGCATCGACGAGAGCCAGCCACCGCCGCTGGCGCCCCACACACCGATGCGGGAGGGGTCGATTCCGAGGTCGGCGGCGTGCGCCCGGAGGAACCGCAGGGCACATTTGGCATCCTCGAGCGGGGCGGGCCACGGGGCGGCGGGGGTCAGCCGGTAGTCGATCGAGGCGACAAGGTAACCGTTGGCGTTCAGCCGCTCTCGCAGCGGGGTGAACAGCGCACCCTGATGGTTGGACAACGATGCGCCCAGACCGGAGAGTTCCCGGTCACCGAGGACCAGGCCACCGCCGTGGATGTACATCGCCACCGGCGCGCCCCGGCCCGGTGTCCCGGCACCGGACGGCGGGGTATAGATGTCCATGGCCAGCGGAACGCCGTCCACCCGGCAGTACTCCACCGTGCTGCGCTTCCCGGCGGGCAGCTGGCGCGGAGCCACGATGTCGCCGGGGAACCCAGCTCCCGCGAACCCGTCGCTGGCCCCGCCGAACCCCACGAACGCGGCCAGGAGCACGACCAACATCACCGGCGCGACAGCGACCGCCCCCGCCACCCGGCGCAGCCGCGGCCGACGCGCGGCAGGGGCGCCGGGCCCGCGGGAGGCGGCCACCGCGCGCAGAACCCAGACGATGCCGAATCCGGCTGCGCCGATGACCTGTAGCCCCGCGCAGATGTAGTCGACGAACCCGATCACCGAGTCGGCTGGTATCCACGGCGAGGGACCCGGCAGGACCGGCGTGCCGCGGGTCAGGAGCCACACGACGAGTACGGCCAGCGCTGCGGCGGCAGCCGCCACCACCCGACGAGACGTCGGGCGGGCCAGCACGCGGGCAACGGTACCCAACTGTGTGGCACCCAGCGCGGCGAACAGCAGAGCGTACGGCCACGCGGTGCGCCACACCGCGGCCAGCGGAGCGAGGTAGATCAGGACACCGGCCGTGACGGCCAGCAGCGACGTGATCAACAGGGGGCCCCGGCGCAGCGGCCGGTGCTCCGCCGCGGGGGCCAGGACGGCGTCTGCGGCGGGTACGGAAAGCGGCGTTTCTGGCATGCCACCGATCGTCGCGGCCCGGGCGCACGACATCGTCCACCCCCGGTAGGCAACCGCCGCACGCCGGTACTACTGCCGCCTACTCCGCCCGCAGTAGAGAACGTCGGATGGGTGCCGCGTCCGAGGTGGCGGTGGGTTCGTATCAAGCAGAGCCTGGCAGCGGGCCTATTCCGGATGGTTGGCGGTGCCGCGCCCGGTCTGGAAGGGCGTGGTGATGCCGGTGTAGCCCAGATGCAGGACCATTCCGTTGACGGCATGTTCGAGGTTGTGGCAGTGGTCCATCCAGATCCCAGGGTTGTCCGCCCGGAACGCCACCCGGTAGGTCTCGCCTGGCCCGACGTCGAGGGTGTCGACCCACCACGGGCTTCCGGTCGCGGGCCGGCCGTTGCGGTCCAACACCAGCATGTGGTGGCCGTGCAGGTGCATCGGATGGTGCTGGCCGCTGCGGTTGACGTAGGTGACCTCGGCCAGATCACCGGAGGCGACCATGAGCATCGGCACGTCCGGGAACGACGCATTGTTGAGTGTGTACAGCATCGCTGGACGGCCGTCGTAGAAGCCGAGCCGCTCGTCGACGCGTAGCGTGAAGCGCCGATCGAAGTGGCTGTCCGCCCCGAACGGGGTGGTTGCCGGAGTGCCGTAGCGGGCCGGGTCCAGCAAGGCCGGATCAGTACCCCCGCGGCCCGGGCCTGCATTTCCGTCGGAGCTGTAGACGATCGTCGGACCACCTGCGTCCAGGACAACCGGATGGTCGGGCATGGTGAACGCGACGTCGTAGCGGGCTCCCCCGCCGACCAGGATCCGCACGCCGTCGAGAACGCTCGGATCGTGCACGTCGGTGCCGTCGATCGCGACGACCCGCACCGGGGCGCCGGTCAGGGTGAATGTGGCGGCCTCGCCGTCGGTGTTGACCAGCCGCAGCCGTACCTGCCGGCCGGCCGGCACCGGTCGCCCCTGCACGCCGGTGATCACGCCGAGCGTCGCCACGCCGTCCTCATCGACCCAGGTGTGCCGCAGCACCGTCTCATCCACAGCATCGCCCTGCTCGGGCGCGTCGGCGGGCAGGACCACGAACGCCCCGAACAGGCCCCGACGGACCTGGACGGAGGACATCTCGTGGGAGTGGTACCAGTAGGTGCCGACCTGTGCGGCCCGGAAGCGGTACACGAAACGGCCGCCCGGGGGGACCGCGTCCTGGGTCACCCCAGCCACGCCGTCCATCGCGTTGGGCACGTCCACGCCGTGCCAGTGCAGGGTCACCCCAACGCCGGGCAGCCGGTTGACCAGGGTCACCTCCACCAAGTCCCCTTGCCGGACCCGCAGCTGCGGGCCAGGAGCGATGCCGTTGAACGTCCACGCCTCCACCCGCTGGCCCGAGTCCAGCTCGACCATGGCGGGCTGCGCGGTCAGCGTGAACCGACGTGCGGGCACGCCGGCGGTGTCATTGCCGGTCAACGTGGTCACGCTGGCACCACCGTGGTGGCTGTGGCCGATCGCGCTGCCGCCGCCGATGTCGAGGGCGCCGCCGCTCATACTGTGGTGAGCCGGCAGCTGGCTGGCGGTTGTCCATGCGACGAGCACTGCGGCTGCTACCGCGACACCGAGAACCGCGTTGGCCGGGGTCCGCCACCAGCGGCCAGCTGGCGTCCAGCCTTTCCGGGTCCGCCGCCGCGCCGATCCCAGCGCGGCAGCGCCGATCACTCCCACTCCGGTCATCGCAGCTGGGCGCAGGCCGGCCAGCTGCGCCGCGTTGGCCACCAACACCGCACCTACCGCGGCCGCCACCGCCCAGTAGTCACCGGGCCACGGGGCTACCCGCCACTCTCCGGCTGGCGAGCGCAGCATCGGGCGCACCCACAACCAGAAAACCGTCGCGGCCACCACCAGCGCCGGGCCGGCGAACGCCAACCTCGGCCCGGCGAACTCCCAACCGTTTCGCAGCAGTAGCACGGCGGCGACGACCCGCAGCGCAGCACCGCCGAGCAAAAGCCCAAACAGCAGGTGCCACGTCCGTGAGGGTCCCGAGCCCGGTGGGGCCGGCAGACGCATCACGACCCAGCCCGCTGCCACGGCGATGGGCATGGCCAGCAACGCGGTCACCATGTCCGTGTAATGCACCCACAGGAACACCTGTCACTCCCGACGTCCACGCGTTGCGACCGCTGCCATCGGGACCATACCGGCCTTGTCACCGTGCGGACTCCCGTCCCGGCGCACGGTCGCGGTGAAGTAGCGCCAGGCGTGCGACGACCGCCGGCGGCCAGGGCATGAGGAATATCGATCGCCCGATGCGGCGTTGCTGGCTAACGTGATCGCCATGTTCGGCACCGTCAGCGTTGTGCGCCCCGCAGGTCTTCACCTGCCGGGCGCCTGCGGCGTGTGCGCATGGCTGGCTGATACCCGAGGCTGACCCTCCTCCCGTCCGGCA
>NZ_JBFAID010000091.1:0-13324 GCF_040654475.1 Micromonospora sp. NPDC050686 | reverse complement strand
CGAGACAGAGTTCGGCTTCAACTACGTCCTGCGCCGCGATCTGCCCTGACGGAAACGGCCACCGAAGTCGGACGGCAGGTGCGCGCTCATGCCGCCATCCGCGCTCTGCAGCGTCACGGCTGGTGACCGGTTAGGCATCCGCTCGTGCCGAGATGAGTGCGTTTGATCAAGGCAAATCCGAGGGCATATTGGCGACGGTTCGAGGTGAGGCGCGCGAGGGATTCTGTCGGCGAGATTCGGAGCCACACATTCGTCTAGATCTGGATCCGCCGCGTCCCCGCTCGGCCCGTTTGGCGTGCAGGACCCGGGGTAGAAGGCTGATCACTGAACCGGATGTCACAGAGCTGGACGACCCGATCGAGCGGGCAGATGACGAGTTCGATCGGCTCAAGGCGGAGGCGGAGCAACGCGCCGACCGCACCGCCCAGGTCGAACGGGAGCTCGAAGGCGACGAAGAGATCCCCGGGAGACCCTAACCAGGTCCGGCCTCGTCACAGGTCTTTGGCCATGTTGCGGCCGGTCTCGGTGAAGCCCAGCTGCTCGTAGAGGGCTCGGGCGCCGGTGTTGTGGGCGAAGACGTGCAGACCGATTCTGGTCAGCGCGTTGTCGTGGCACCAGCGCTCGGCGGCCAGCATGATCGCGCGGCCGTAGCCCTGGCGGCGTACGTCGGGTTCGACGGCGATGTTGTAGACGAACGCGGTGTCGTGGGTGACTTTGACCCAGAGGAAACCGACCCGGCGGTCGCCGTCGTAGGCGTACCAGAAATGGTGGTCAGGGGTGGCGGACTCGTCGGGAAGCAGCTGCGCGTAGGTGTCGGCGGCGTTGCGGGCCGCATCCTGCGCCGACTGGCCCGACGCGGCGACGCTCTGCGCGTAGTGCGCCTCGGCCTCGGCCCGCCACGGCTTGTACTGATCCTCGGTCATCGGCTCCAGCCGTATGTCCGCCATGATCGACAACCTACCGAGTCAATAGCAGCCGCGCGCACTCGGGCCGCCGGTCCACGGCGACCCTAGCGTTACGCGCATGCGAACACGTGCCCGTCGTGCCGTCGACCGATTCAACGCCTGCGTCCTCGGCTTGCGGTCGTCGCCCCGGTTCGCCGCAGGCGGTCGGCCGCAGCCTCATCGTCGTCAGCTGCACCGGGCGGCGCTCCGGCACGACGTTCAGCGTCCCGGTCGGCTAGCGCCGGGCGGGCACCATTCGTCGGCGAGCATGGCGAAATCGAGTCTTGTCCTCCACTCACCCTTGAAAACCTCGTTGTGCACGAGTCGGGACTCTTGGCGCATCCCCAGGCGCCGCGCTATCCCTGCCGAGGCCTCGTTGCGCTCGTCGATCCGTGCCACGATTCGATGCAACCCCAGCACCTCGAAGCCGAGGCTCAGCACCGCACGCGCGGCCTCGGTGGCGTACCCGTGCCCCTGGAAGCCGGGATGCAGCACATACCCGATCTCGCCACCGCGGTGTTCGCGGCTGTGCCAGAAAAGGACCACATCGCCGATGAGTTCGCCCGTCGGGGCGAGTTCGACACCCAGTCTGAGTTCCTGGCCCTCGTCGGTGAGCCAGGTGCCAGCCCACCGCGACGCCAGGTGTTGCTCGATGTCGGTGCGGGTCATCGGCTCGAAGGGCAGGTAACGGCAGACCTGCGCGTCGGCCCGGTAGGTGAGCAGGGCGTCGATGTCCCGGCCGGTCAGCGGGCGCAGGGACAGTCGCCGTGTACGCACGGGGTAGGCGGGATGTGACGGTGCCGGGCGCAGTTGATCAACCATAACATCATCATCGCAAGCCGGGGGCGTGCACGGGTCGTGGCCCCGCCACGGACCGGCCCGCTCACCCTGCCGGGCGGTCACCGGGTTCCGGCGCCTGCCGCTGCCCCCGCGGCCGGTCGCCCGGGAGAAGCGGACCGTCAGAGGCGCAAGGCAGCCGGCTACGCCGAGTTCGCCGGGAAGGACGGTCTTCCAGGTGCCGCCGTAGCTGGCGGATGGACGATGAGGAACTCGCTGTACTCGGCTGCCCGGTGCCTTAGTGGCCGGCGCGTTGGGGTTGGAGATCGCCAAGGCCGGCCCGGATCCGGGTCAACGTGGCGGCATACGAGGCACTCCAGTCCGGTAACTCGCCGCAGAGCAAGGTGACGCTCTACCCGCAGGACACCAACCTGCCCGGCACCGCGCTCGGTTCGTTCGCTCTGCGCGGCAGCGCGACGATCCTGTTCGAGACGCGTGGACAGACCCAGTCCTGGGGCCAGAAGCAGCACGGCATGCTGGCCAAGCAGGTCGAGGATGGTCTGGTCGGCATCATCGGCTCGATCACCGACGGGACGCTGGCTGACATCGACCCCGCGCGGTACGAGCTCATCCCCGAGCGGATGAACGTCCCGCGCAGCTGACGCACGGGTACCGACGTCGCCCCGGCCGGCACGGCCGGGGCGACGTCCGTGCCGGACCTGGCATGCTCGATCCCGGGTGTCGAGTTCGACGGCGGGGAGGCGTGATGCGGATCGGTGAGCTGTCGGCGCGGACCGGGGTGAGTGCCCGATCGATCCGGTACTACGAGCAGCAGGGCCTGCTCGCGACCGTGCGTACCGCCAGCGGGCAGCGGTTGTTCGCGGAGTCGGCGGTCGAGCGGGTACGCCTCATCCAGCGGCTGTTCGCGGCCGGACTGAGCAGCCGGCGGATGTCCGAGCTGTTGCCCTGCGTGACCAACCCGGACATTCGCACCCAGTGGCTCACCGACCGGCTGCGCGAGGAGCGGGCCCGGATGATGGCCGAGATGGCGCAGCTCGCCCACGCCGTCTCGGTGCTCGACGAGATCATCACCGACATGACCGTCGAGGAGCGCGTCCCGACGTCCGCGGCCTGAACGGGCTTGCCCCTGACACCGGTGTCAACTCCTACGGTCGACGCATGACCGGAACCATCGACACCGGCTCGCCGGTGGCACCGCTGCTCGAACCCGTCACCGTCGCCGGGATGCCGTTGCGATCCCGCTTCGTGATGGCCCCGATGACCCGCAACCGCGCCCCCGGTGGCGTGCCGACCCCGCAGATGGCCGAGTACTACCGGCGCCGCGCCGAGCAGGGCATCGGCTTGATCGTCACCGAGGGCGTCCTGGTGGACCACCACAGCGCCGGCCACGAGGACACCGTGCCGCGGATGGCGCCCGGGCCGGCCGAGGCGGGCTGGCGGCGAGTGGTCGAGGCGGTCCACGCCGCCGGTGGCCGGATCGCCGCCCAGCTGTGGCACCTGGGCAGTCTGCGTGAGCCGGTCGACGGCCGTCCGGCGTGGACCCCGTCGGGTGTGCCGGAGCCGGGGCGGCCGGCCGGTCGGGCGATGACGCTCGCCGACGCCGACGAGCTGCTGACGTCGTACGCGGCCGCGGCACGGGTGGCGGGCCGGGTCGGAATCGACGCCGTGGAGATCCACGCCGCGCACGGGTACCTGCTGGACGAGTTCCTCTGGCCGTACACGAACCGCCGGACCGACGCGTTCGGCGGCTCCCCGGCGCGGCGGGCCGCGTACCCGGCCGCGGTGGTCCGTGCGGTCCGCGCGAACCTGCCGGCGGACCGCACGGTGATCGTCCGGTTCTCGCAGTTCAAGGAGCGCGCGTTCGACGCCCGCATCGCCGACACCCCGGCCGAGCTGGCCGAGATCCTCACCGCCTTCGCCGACGCCGGCGCGAGCGTCCTGCACGCGTCGCAGCGCCGCTTCTGGCAGCCGGCGTTCGCCGGCTCGACGCTGAACCTGGCCGGCTGGGCGAAGCGCCTCACCGGACTGCCGTCGATCACGGTGGGGTCGGTCGGCCTGACCCGCGACTTCCTGCGTCCCGGCGGGCCGGAGTCGGTGTCCGGCCTGACCCGCCGGCTGGCGGACGGCGAGTTCGATCTGGTCGCGTTGGGCCGCGCCCTGCTCGGTAACCCGGCCTGGGTGACCCACGCGGGGGCGGGCCGGCTGGCCGGGATCGAGGACTACCGCAAGGCACACGAGGACGTGTATCCCTAACCTCGCCGGGCTTGGCGTCACAAATGTTATCGCTCACAGTCGATGGCAGGGCAATCGCGCCACAGGCTCTCCGGGCGAGCCGCGCTGGTCGCATCATCACCACCGCCGCAACCCGGAAGAGGAATCCGCATGAGACCCATGAGAGCCGTGCTGTCCGCCGGCCTGCTGGCCGGCGCGCTCGACGCAGGCATTGCGGTGGCGCTGGCCCCGCCGGCCGACGCCGGCACGACGCTGCGCGCGTCGGCCGCCGAGAAGGGCCGCTACTTCGGCGCCGCGATCGGCAGCGGCAAGCTGTCCGCTCGATGGCGAGCGGCAGCCCGTCGAGGTCGGCGCAGATCCGGGCGACCGTCTCGACAGTTGCGCCGTCGGCACCGAACCTCGGACTCGCGCCGCGGGCTCGAGTCAGGAACAACTCGACAGCGTCGGCCGGTGACAGCGGCGCCACGGCGTACACGATCTCGCCGGGCAGACCGAGGACCGCGCGGCTGGTCGCGAGGACCCGCAGCCCGGGGCTGGCCTGCAGCAGCAGGGCGCTGAGTTCCCCGCACGCGTCCCGCAGGTGCTCGCAGTTGTCCAGGACGAGCAGTGCCGTACGCGACCTGAAATGCTCGGCGATCTGCGCGGCGACCGGGCTGCCACCCCGGTCGCTGACGGTCAATGTCGCGGCGACGTGGCCGGCCAGCAGGGCAGGATCGGCCAGGGGCGCGAGGTCGACGATCGTCACGCCGTCGGGGAAATCCGCGAGCACGCCCTGAGCCGCCTCGAGTGCCAGCCGCGTCTTGCCGGCACCCCCGGCACCGGTCAGCGTCACCAACCGGGCCGTGGCGAGGGCCCTGGTGATCTCGGCCAGCTCGGTCGTACGGCCGACGAAACTCGTCAGCGGAGCCGGCAGGTTGCCGGCCAACCCCCGCGGCACGGCTGGTGCCAACTCGTGCCGCAGTATCGCCGACTCGAGGGCGCGCATCTCCGGGGCGGGCTCCAGGCCGAGTTCGTCGAGCGCCGCGCGCGTCCGGTGGTAGGCGGCGAGGGCGGCCGCCTGCCGCCCGGCCCGGTACAGGGCGATCCGGAGCTGACGCCAGAAGACCTCCCGATACGGATGGTCGCGGATGGCCTCTCCAACTGGCCGAGGAGATCCGTACTCGATCCGAGCGCGAGCTCGGCGTCGATGCGCAGTTCCAGCGCGTGCAGTCGCAGCTCGGTCAGCCGGCTCGCCTCGGCGTCCAGGCTGCCGCCGATGCTGATGCCGCCGAACGGCTGTCCCCGCCACAGGGCGAGCGCCTCGCGCAGCCGGGTTGCGGCCACCCGCGGAGTGCGAGCCGCGAGGGCATCCCGGCCGTCGCGCACGAGCGCCTCGAACCGGGTCGTGTCAACCCGCTCGGGTGCTACCTGGATCGCGTAGCCCGGCGCCCACCAGCAGATGTCGGCGTCGACGCCGAGCGCGGTCCGAAGTCGCGACACGTAGAAGCGCAGCGTCTTGTCCGCACCGTCGGGCGGGTGTCCGGCCCACAAGTCGTCGATCAGCCGACCGGCGTTGACGGTCCGCCCCCGTTCGATCAACAGCAGCGCCAGCAGGGCCCGCTGCCGCGGCCCGCCCAACGACACCGGGGTGCCGTCGCGCCGGACCTCGATCGAGCCGAGGAGACAGAATTCCACCTGACCCACAAGCGTGATGATTGGCGACAGCGGCCGGCCCGGCAATCAGCCATCACGTTGCGGCTCGCCAGGCAAGCACCGGATGTGCTGGTCGCCCCCGGCCGCCGTCTACTCGGGGCCGGGGCGCCGGCGTGGTCGAGTGTCAGGTGCGGGGTGCGGCGACAGCGGCCTGAGCGTCGATGATGCCCCAGCCGTAGGCTGGCGTGTAGACACCGCGCAGACCGACGATCGGCGTACGGGCGGTCGACATCAACGCCGAGTACACGTTGTTCAGGCTGCGGCCCTGCGCGAAGAGCAGAGCCGCCACGCCCGACACGTAAGGCGTGGCCATGGAGGTGCCGGCGTAGGCGTCATAGTCGCCCTGCCCGCAGGTGGCCGAGCCGGTACCGGTCGGGACGCTGGACCACACGTCGTCGTCGCAGTTGACAAGGCCGGCACCACCGGGAGCCGCAACGGACTTCAGGTCGGCTTTCACGCCCAGGTTGGAGTACCACGCCTTGAGTTCGTCCCGGTCGGTGGCGGTGACGCAGAGTGCGCCGGGTTCCCATGCCGGCGTGTCGCACAGGGGTGCGGTTTCGTTGCCTGCGGCGGCGATCACCGCCACGCCCTTCGTCTGCGCGTAGGCGATCGCTTCGGTCGCGGCGGACTCGAGCCCAACCAGGGTGAGGGCCTGGGAACCCGGCAGCGCGCCGAGGCTGAGGTTGACCACCTGGGCACCGTGGTCGGCCGCGTAGCGGATACCGGCGGCGATGTCGGCGAAGCTGCCGCTGCCCGCCTCCAGCACCTTGATCGGCATGATCTTCGCGTCGGGGGCCGCTCCCGCGATGCCGGTGCCGTTGCCGGTGGCCGCAGCCGCGATGCCGGCCACATGGGTTCCGTGCTCGTCTCCCGCGTCCGGCTGGCCGTTGGGCCCTCGCCAGTCGCCGTCACCGCAGGAGGTCGGACCGCAGTCGATGAAGGTGGCGCCGGGGACCAGTTTGGACTGAAGGTCCGCGTGCCTCAGGTCGACGCCGGTGTCGATGACGGCGATCACGACGTTGCTTCCCGTGCTGGTCGTCCAGGCCCGCTCTGCGCGGATCTGCTGCAGGCCCCACTGCTTGTTGTACAGGGGGTCGTTGACGGCCGCCTGGGCGGGCGCCGCGGTGACGGCAACGAGGGTGGTGGCTGCCACGGTGCTGGCAAGTAGCCGGGTCATCGCCATGGAATCCTCCTCAATCCGATGCCCTTTCATATAGAGATCGGAGGCGATACCCGAGACGCAACACGTTTCGTAACCCGACCTACGCGCATGGCGGGTGGATGCCCGTCAACCGCCGGCCGGCGCCGGACGAATGACCGTGAAAACGGCCCCAGCCGGGTCGGCCAGCGCGCACACTCGACCGGTCACCACGTCTCGGGGTGGCACCAGCAGCCGCCCACCCTGCCGTTGGGCGCGCTCGGCGATGTCGTCCGGGTCCGCCACAGCGAGGTAGACCATCCACCCGGCCGGCAGGAGGGTCTGCAGCGGCGCCGGCATCGCGAGACGGCCGGCGAGGGGTCTGGTGCCACCGGCGCTGAGCAAGGCGTACGAGTCGTCGGAGGCGCCAGGTGGTGTGGTGGCTCGCAGATCCAGTGCGTCGGAGTGGAACCGGTCCGCCCTGGCCGGGTCGTTGGTCATGTACTCATACCAGCAGGGCCGGCCGGGACCGGGGACCGTCGCCCGCACGCCGGTGCGCAGCCGGAAGCTTCCGCCGAGCGGATCATGCACCTCGTCGGCGGTCAGGCGGGCTCCGGCCTGGCCGGCGGCGGCCCGTACGGCCGCCGCGCCGGCGGTGCCGAAGACGGTCCACCAGCGGGCCGGTGCGGGCCCGGAGCGCAGTTCGGCGGCGGGAAGGCCGTCCGCGGACGCGGTGAAGCCGTCGGCGGTGTCGGTGTAGGTCCAGCCGAGCAGGTCGTGGTAGAAGCTGCGGGCGGCGTCGAGATCGTTCGTGACGAGTTCGGCGCCAGCGGGAAACGGCGATGTGAGGGGTTGTTCCACCTGGTCCTCCAGACCGGACGGCTGATCACGGCTCAGGATGCCCTACGACGGTTCGACGACATCGATGCCCTGCCAGGCATCGGGACCTCGACGGACCAGTTCGTCCAACGGGATCGGCCGGCCGAGGTGGTAGCCCTGGCCTGCGTCGACGCCCAGCATCCGCAGCGCGGGCACCAGCGCGGCATGCTCGACAGATTCGGCGACCGTGCGCATGCCCAGGCCATGGGCAGCGCGGACGACCGCGTCGATGAGCACAGGATCGGCGCCGTCACGATCGGCCTGGCGCACGAAGTCACCTGCGATCTTGACCGTACTGAATGGCAGGTGCTTGAGATAGGCGAACGAGCCGAAGCCGGCGCCGAAGTCGTCGAGGCTCAGCCGGCAGCCGGCGTCGCGCAGGGTGCCGGCGAGGTGTCGTACCGCAGCCACGTTGGTGATCGCCGCGGTCTCGGTGATCTCCAGGCCCAACCGGCTCGCCTCAATGCCGGCGGTGTTCAGCGTACGCACCACCCAGTCTCCGAAGCCCGGCGACTCCAGCGAGCGGGCGGAGATGTTGATGTCGAAGCGCATCCGTGCCGTCATCGCCATCGGGTGGGTCAGTGCGGCGGTGGCGGTGGCCACCACCCACCGGTCGAGGTCACCGATGAGGTCGTCGCGTTCCACCGTCGGCAGAAAGTCCGCCGGCGACAACGTCGGCTCTCGGCTGTCACGCAGCCGGATGAGCAGCTCGTAACTCACCACTCCTCCGGTGGACAGGTCGATGATCGGTTGCGCGTCCAGACGCATCTGGCCCTCATCGAGGGCTCTGCGGACCCGGGTCACGACGTTGACGCGCTGCACGGCGTGCCGGTAGTGCTCCGGCAGGTAGAGCCGGGCGCGGTTGCGGCCGGCGTTCTTCGCTTCGTACAGAGCGAGGTCGGCGTGGGCGAGCATGGCATCGCGGGTGTCGCCGGCGTCCAGCGAGGCAGCCCCGATGCTCAAGGTCACCCGCAGCCCGGTGCCGGCCACCGGCACGGGGGTACGGACAGCGGCGTTGCACACCGCCTCCGCGACGGCGAGGGCGTCGTCGGCGCACGTCCCAGGCAGCACGACGGCGAACTCGTCGCCCCCCAGCCGACCCAGCACCGCACCGGGTGGCAGCTCGCGCAGGAGCAGCCGGGCCAGCACGCGTAGCACGTCGTCGCCCACCGCGTGGCCGTATACGTCGTTGATGTCCTTGAAGTTGTCTATGTCGATCAGCAGCAGCGCACCGAATTTCTCCGGTCTCTCGCGAAGCAGATCGTCGAGGCGCGCGAGCAGGGCCCGTCGGTTCGGTAGATCGGTCAACGGGTCGCGCTCGGCCAGCCGGACCAGCTTGTCCTGGACGCGCTGCATCGCGGTGATGTCGTGGGCGGTGCCCAGGACGCGCACCGGCCGCCCCGCCGAGTCGGTGAAGACCTCGCCATAGCACTCGAAGACACGCAACGTCGCGCCGTCGGCGAGGTACATCCGATGCGTGTAGGAGAACGGGCCGCCCGTGCGCAGGGCCGTCTCGAGCGTTCGCTCGATCATGGCGACGTCGTCCGGATACAACATCTTCCGGTACGAGTCGTAGTCGAGGCTCGTGCCGGGCTGCAGACCGAACATCTGCAGCAGCACATCGCTCCAGACGACCGCGTCGGTCACCACGTCCCACTCCCAGGTGCCCACCTTGGCGAGCTGCTCAATGTGGGCCAGCCGCCATCGGTAGTTGCGCCCTCGATCGCGTTCCTGGCGTTCCACGCTGATGTC
This sequence comes from Micromonospora sp. NPDC050686, assembly GCF_040654475.1. Classification (NCBI taxonomy): domain Bacteria; kingdom Bacillati; phylum Actinomycetota; class Actinomycetes; order Micromonosporales; family Micromonosporaceae; genus Micromonospora; species Micromonospora sp. NPDC050686. Next base: position 3,889 of record NZ_JBFAID010000091.1, on the reverse strand, counting down.
GCGCAGCTCGTACAGCAGCAGCGGCTGCCCCTCGTGCTCCATGCCCTGGCACCGCACCTGCAGCCACCTGGTGGCCCCGTCGGACCCGGGTACCGGCAGCTCCACGGCGGACTCGCCGGGCGCGATCTGGCCCAGCGGCAACTCGCCCAGTCCGATGCCCAACCGGTGGCCGGCCGCGTTGCACCAAAGGCACCGGCCGTTGGGCGCGAGGATCGCCAGGGCGGTGGTGGCGGAGTCCGCTGCGAGTGCCGGCAAGATGCTCACCTGGGGCCACCCACTTCCGTTGCAAGCCAGGGCACAGCACACGGTGATCAATTCACGACCACCCGCAAGAGACGGTGAGTTTACTCCTAACCCGTACGCAAGAGGCTGCCTGGGGACGAGCAGTTCTGCGGCCTGCCAGTTGGCGGAACCCTGGCGCGGCGACCTCGGTGGTGTGGTTTCCGAGCGGCTCCAGGATGGATGGGCGAACCGCCGGGCGTTGGGCTGGCGCGTGGGCGCCCTCCGGGATCGTGATGGATCAAATCGATCAGCATCTTGACCGGTGGGATGGAATGTGACGTAGTGGATCGAACGGTTCGGATCGATGACAGTCGGTCCGCAGCTGTCCGTGACATCGAGGAGGCATGCCCGTGTCTTTGTCCCGCCGCCAGTTCCTTTCCCGCTCCGCCGGAGCCGGTCTCGCTGTGGCCGTGGCCGGTTCGGTCGACGCCCTGTTCACCGCTGCACCCGCGCTGGGCGTATCCGGCCCCGACACCGGGTACGGCCCGCTCGTGCCTGACCCGGCCGGCATGCTCGATTTGCCGGTGGGCTTCCGCTACACGGTGCTGTCGCGGGAAGGCAGTGTCCGGCCGGACGGCGGCATCGTGCCGAGTCGCTTCGATGGTATGGGCTCCTTCGCCGACCGGGCGCGCGGCAGCCGCCTGGTCCGAAACCATGAGTGCTCCCCGACCGCGAAGATCACGGTCGCCGCTCCGCCGGAACGCACGTACGACCCGGCCGCGGGGGGCGGGACCAGCACACTCGCCGTCGACGCGTCCAACCGCGCCGTCACTGAATACGTCAGCCTGGGCGGCACGGCCATCAACTGCTCCGGCGGCCGTACTCCGTGGCATACCTGGTTGACCTGCGAGGAAACGGAGGACAAGGCGGGGGTCCGCGGATACACGAAGGACCACGGGTTCATCTTCGAGGTTGATCCGTACGACGACCGTCGCAACACCAATCCGACACCGCTGACCGCGATGGGTCGGTTCCAGCACGAGGCAGTCGCGGTCGATCCGCGCAGCGGCATCGTCTACGAGACCGAGGACGCCTTCGTGGCCCCGCTGGGCAGCTTCTACCGATTCCTGCCGAACCGGCCGCTTGGCGGCCATGGAAGCCTGCGGGCAGGTGGCGTGCTGCAGGCTCTGCACGTGCCGGACCTTGCGGACCTGTCGGTCGTGATGGAGACGGGCACATCCTTCTCCGGCATCGAGTGGCTCGACGTGCCCGACCCGCTGGCAGGGACGGAGTCGGTCCGTGCCCAGGACTACCGCAAGCCGATCACCGGTGGATACAAGATCGAGGGCGCCTGGTGGGGCGAAAAGGACAAGTGCGCCTATTTCGTCTCGTCGTTCGCCCGACGTGAGCTGGGCTCGGCCCGCGACCACGATGGCCAGGTCTGGCGGTACGACCCCCACGCCAACACGTTGCGCCTGGAAACCATCTTCACCCGTGCGACGCCACCGCCGGAGAACCCGGAGTTCGATGCCCCGGACAACATCTGCATGTCACCGTACGGGGGCCTGATGATGTGCGAGGACGGGATCGGGGACCAGCACATCCTTGGTACGACCGCCGACGGCAAGGTGTTCGTCTTCGCCCGTAACCGGGTCAACGTCGGCACCGCTGAGGACCCGGAGTACGGCGAGCTCGCCGGAGCCACCTTCTCCGCCGATGGCCGAACCATGTTCTTCAACGTCTACAACCCCGGCATCACGTACGCCGTCACCGGTCCCTGGAATCGCCGCCAGGGCTGATGGTGAACGCGGCGGGGCTGCTCTGCCGGCCCCGCCGCACGGCTGCGGGCTGAGCTTCAGCGCGTCTCCTCGATCGCCTGCTTGGCGACGCGGCGTACGTCCTCGAGCAGGACCTCCATGTCGCGGCGGGTGGTGCGGTAGTTGAGCACGCAGCCGCGCAGCGCGAAGCGGCCATTGATGGTTGCGTTCGACAGATACGAGCTGCCGCCCTGCTGCAATGCCACCATGATCCGTTCGTTGAGGCGGTCCAGTGCCTCCTCGTCGGCCTGTGACCGCGAGCCGGCACGGGCACCCGGCGGCAGGTAGCGGAAGCAGAAGATGGAGAGTTCGACCGGAGCGAGCAGTTCGAAGTCGAGGCTGGCGTCGACGAGTTCGGCGAGGTGACGGGCGCAGTCGAGGTTGCCCTCGATGGCGTCGCCGACAGCTCGTGAACCGGCGTGCGCCAGCGCCATCCAGACCTTGAGGGCCCGGAAGCGGCGGGACAGGTCGACACCGTAGTCCCAGAAGGCGAAGGATTCGGCCGGCTCGGTCTGCGTGACCCGGATGAAGTCGGCGTCCACGCTGAAAGCGGGCCGCGCCGCCTCGGGGTCGCGGTAGATGAGGCACCCGCAGTCGGCGGGCAGGTACAGCCACTTGTGCGGGTCGAGGGCGATCGAGTCGGCCTCCGACATGCCGTCGAAGAGCGAACGAGCCGAGGGGGCGAGCCGCGCGAAACCGCCATAACATGCATCGACGTGCATCCACATTCCATGCCGGCGTGCGACAGCCGCGATCTCGGCGAGCGGGTCGACCGCGCCGGTGACGACGCTTCCGGCGTTCGCCACCACGCAGAATGGCTCCGCCCCGGCCGCCCGATCCTCATCGATAGCACGGACGAGAGCGTCGACGTCCATCCGGAAGCTGGCGTCCACCGGGATCTCACGCACGTTCGCTCGCCCGATGCCGAGCAGTGCGGCGGCCTTGTGGATCGAGTGATGAGTCTGGGTGGAGGCGTAGATGCGCAGCGGCGCGGAATGAGCGGCCGCACCATGGGCGGCGACCGCGTCGCCGCAGTGACGGTGTCGTGCGGCGGCGAGTGCGGTGAAGTTGGCCATCGAGCCGCCACTGGTGAACAAGCCCCCGGCGCCTGGGTCGCAGCCGAGAACCCCCTTGATCCAGTTGATGGCCACATGCTCCAGCTCAGTGGGAGCCGGGGCCGACCGCCACGCGGTGAGGTTCGGGTTCAGCGCCGACGCGAGGAAGTCGGCCACCGCGGCGACGGCGGTGCCCGGCGCCGAGACGTACCCGAAGAAGCGGGGGTGCCCGTTGTGCCGGCTGCCGGGCACGACCACCTCACAAAATACTGTGAGCAAATCGGTGAAGTCACGGCCCTCGACGGGCAGCGGCTCCGCGAGCACTTGCTTCAACGCGGCGGCGGAGGTACGCGGGGCGATGGGCAGGTCCCGGATCGAGTCGTGGTGAGCGGCGACCCACTCGACGGCACGCCCGCCCATGTCCCGGATCTGCTCCGCCGACGGGTCCAGGGCTGAGTCGACGCCGCGCCGATCGGGCGAGGTGGATGTCATGGCCCGGAGGATAATCTCCGACGCCTGCCCGTGCTGTCCCCGCCCGCGTCACAGCTCGTTTGGGGTGACGGCAGGGCCGAGCGCGGCTGGGTCGCCGACCGGGTGCGGATCAGCGCCCGCCTACGCCGGGCTCGCCGTGGCGGCGGAGATCGACTTGCTGTCAGGGGTTCCTGCTGGACGCCCTTGCCTGCCAGGTCCGGTCAGGGCCCTAATCCGAAAATGACCGTGCCGAGACGGGCGGCAGCATCCCGGCGTAGCGCAGCGGAGCCGGGATGGGGGTTGTTGGTGTGGTTATGCGGCGGG